>JAUIEM010000133.1 GCA_030428695.1 bacterium | reverse complement strand
TCCCCGCCGCAGCCCCACCCTCAGCGCAAGAGCGCCCGCGAGCCGAAGATCGGCACCAGCAGCGCGACGATCGCCAGGGCGTGCGCGGGGCTCCCCGCCGCCAGCGCGAGCCCCGCATCGAGGGCGATGAAGCCGAACAGCAGGTGGCGCACCATCAGCCCGACGCCTTTCGGCCGCGGCGATGCCCGCTGGCGCCAGGCTTCCGCCGCGAAGCTCAGGCCGAGCAGGCCCCACACCACCGCGGCGGCCGCGGAGCTTCCCCACCAGCTCAGCGCCCCGAGCGCACCGAGCAGCAGCAGGCTGAAGACCAGCCCGACGGGACCGGCGCGGCCTTCGCCCTCCTCGAAGGTGCTCAGCAACGTGAGGAGCAGGGTGTAGGCGGTCACGATGCCCGCAAAGGGCCAGGCGGCGGTGCCGGCCAGCACCGTCAGCACGACCAGCCCCCGGCAGGCCGCCATCGCGATCGCGCCGGGCAGCCTCCAGCGCTTGAGGCCGAAGTCGTAGGTCAGCACGGCGACACACAGGAGCAGGCCCGCGACGGTGCGCAGCCCGCCGAGCCCGAAGGCGCAGGCGCCGGCGGCGACGAGCAGCATCGCCCCGAGGCGGGCGGCGGCGGGCCGGGACAGCTTGCCGTTCGGCAGCGGACGCTCCGGGTGCAGGCTGCGGTCGCGGGCGAGGTCCGCGACGTCGTTGAGGATCATCCCCGCGAGGTAGGCGGCTCCTCCGCAGACCATCGTCAGGGCCAGGCGCCACCAGGGCCGCAGCGGCAGGGTGGCGTCGGCGGCGAGCAGGTTCCCGAAGACGGTGAACACCAGCGGGAAGCGGGCGAGCTGCAGCCAGGTCTTGAGCGAGGCCAAAGGGAGTCTCCGGGCGGCGAGTACTAGTCAGAGGCGTGGTCAGACCTGCGGCTCGCCGTCTCGCCTCGTGCCTCGGCGAGATCGACTCGCGGCGCCCTTTGTTGCGGCTCGGAGGAGGAGGACGAAGGCAGGCACCCACCTCCGCAAGCCTCGCGAGCGAGGTTTCGGACCAGTCCTCTAGAAAACGATGATGTCGTCGAGAGCGGAGGCGCTGCGGATGTGCAGGGTCCGCACGAACACCCGCTCCCGGTTCGGCTTGACGCCGAGCTTGGCGGCATCCATGACGTAGACTTCCTTCGTCGTCCGCCCGGCCCCCATCTGATGGACGTCCGCGGGGGCGAGCTCGACGAAGTAGTCGCCGGCTTTGACCAGGGTGCCGACGTAGGTGGTGCCACCCTCGACGTCGAGCACGACCTCCCGGCCGAGCAGCGGCTCCCATTCCTCCGCTGCCATCACTGGATCCCCAGGATGCGCAGGATGTCGTTGGTCGTCACCGCGAGCATCAGCGCGACGATCGCGAGAAAGCCGAGGATCTTCGTCACCTGTAAGGTCTTCTCGTTGACCGGCTTGCCCTTGAGCCCCTCGATCACCACGAGCAGGATCTGGCCCCCGTCGAGCACCGGGATCGGCAGCAGGTTCAGGATCGCCAGGTTGAGGCTGAGGATGCCGAGGAAGTAGAAGAGCGTGCCGGTCCCGGACTTCGCGAAGTGGTAGGCCGTCTGTGCGATCAACACCGGACCGCCGACCATCTTGACCGAGATCTTCTGGCTGAACAGGCTGGTCAGGTGGATCAGGGTCCGGCGCAGCCACAGCCAGGTGCTCGTGAAGCCGGTCTGCAGCGCCGCGACCGTGCTCGGCGAGCGCTTGATGAAGTACGCCCCGCCGCGGTTGCTGACCAGCCCCGTGTAGCCGAAGCTGCGGGAGCCCGCGAGCGGCAGCAGGGAGCCCTCGAAGGTCTGGGCCCCCCGTTGCCAGGCGACGACGATCGCGCTGTCCGAGGCCAGGGTGTGGCGCGCGAGAGTGACGTCGTAGTTGCGCAGGCTGGGGAACGGGATCTCCCCGAGCTGGGTCAAGGTGTCCCCGGCCTCGATACCCGCCCGGCTCGCGGGGCCGTCGGGGACGACGCTGCGCACCAGCCCTCCGGCGAGGATCACGCCGACCAGGTAGCGCCGCCCCTTGCGCTCCGCGCTCAGCGTCAGCTCGAGGACCTCGTCCCCGCGCAGCACCCGGATCACGACCGGCGCGCCCTGCGAGCTCCCGATCGCGTCCTGCAGACCCGACGGCGTGACCGACACGCCGTCGACGCTGAGGAAGGCGTCTCCGACCTGCACCCCGGCCTTCTCGGCGGGGGTGCCGGGCAGCACGGTCGAGATCACCGCGGTGTCGGCGAGGGTCAGGCCGAGCTCGGGGAGCGGGCGCGACGCGCTCGCCATCGTCAGGGAGACCGGCTCGCCTTCCCGCATCAGGCCGACCTGAACGGTCTCGCCCGGGTGATCGAAGAACCAGCTCTCGATCTCGTAGTGGGAATCCTGGACCGTCTCATCGAGGGACAGCACCATGTCGCCGGGCTGCAGTCCGGCCCGCGCGGCCGGGCTCTCGTCCTCGACCTGCGCGACGTCCTCGATCATCTGCACGCCGATGGTCTGGACCAGGTCACCCTGCTCGGGGAAGACGACCACGCTGGTCTCCTGACCTCCACGCGAGAAGCGCACGACCGCGCTGGTGTCGGCGAGGGCGATCGTGGTCAGGATGTCGTTGAACTCGATCACCTCTTCGTCGTCGACGCTGAGGATCACGTCCCCCCGCTGCAGCAAGCCGTCCGCGGGCGAGCCAGGGATCACGGAGCCGACGACCGGGCTCGGAAAGGACACCCCCAGGTTGAACGCGAGCGCGAAACAGACGATCGCGATCAGGCCGTTCATCAGCACGCCGGCCGACAACACGAAGATGCGCGCGGGGACCGACTTGGAGTTGAGCTCGTCGCCGCGGCCGGTGCGTTCTTCCTCCGGATCCTCGCCGGCCATCGCGACGTATCCACCGACCGGGATCAACGACACGCGGTAGTCGGTGTGGCCGCGGCGGACGCCGAACAGGCGCGGGCCGAAGCCCAACGAGAACACGTTGACCCGGACTCCGCAGCGCTTGGCGGCGAGGAAATGCCCCATCTCGTGGATGAAGACGAGGAATCCGAGGCCGAGCACGACCTGGCCGATGTTGACGATCGAGTCGAACATGGTGTCACTCGCTGCCAGAGGGGAGTGGTGCCGGAGAGGCGTCTCCCGCACGGCACGCCATGCTACTGGATCGGAACGGCGTTGGCCAGATTCAGCCTCTGCCGCGCAGCCAGGTCAGCGGCGTGAGCACGGTCAACCAGGTCAGGTTGAGGACGACGGCGAGGAACAGCATCGCGAGCAGCGGGGACAGGAGGGGCAGCACACCCTGCAGCTGCTCGTGCAGATCGACGCCGAAGGTGGCGAGCGCGAGGTTGACGCCGAACAGGATCACCAGGCACAGCACGCCCCCGGAGAAGCCGTTGCGCATGTCGACCCGGCTCGGGGCCAGGTGCGAGCCGACCGCGAGGGCGAGGTAGACGAACAGCCAGAACTGCCAGGTCCCCAGGTGCGCGGGCGCGAAGAGCGCGAGCGCGAGGGTCCAGCCGAGCTTGCCGATGACGACGAGCTTGGCGAGGACGCCGTCAGTCTGGGTGACCGCGCTGAGGTCGACGTTGTCGAGCGCTGCTGGATCCGGATGCACGAACCAGAGCAGCAGCAGGAGCACCGCGGCGCCCCCGAAGAGGGGCGCGACGCCGATGAAGAAGTTGCCCACCCGTTGGTAGATGCTCTTCTTGTTGTAGGAGTGCTTGACGTACCCCAACCGTCCGTCCTCATCCGGTCGGAACAGGACCAGCTCGACCACGCGGTGGCCGAAGACCTTGCACATCAAGGCGTGGCTGAGCTCGTGCACCGGCGTGCCGAGCCACCCCGTCACATACACGCTGGCGCCGCCGAGCAGGGACGCCATGCGCTGGCTCAGCACTCTCTGGAGGAGGTGGAGGAAGACGCAGAGGAGGACGACCGGACCCGCCAGAATGAAGAGCTGCCAGCCGAGGTTGACGGCGGCGGCGCGCAGGATGGAGAGCAGGGTATCCATACGACTCCGGCGCTACTGCAGAGGTTGGCTATCCGGACCGACCGAGACGTCGAAACCATAGCGGATCCAGCCCTTCGAGTCCACGTAGAAGGAGCGGAAGCCGGTGCGCCCACGGCTGTCGGGATGGGCGACGGCGAACCAGTCCGAGCGCGGGTTGGGGGCGCTGATGGTGAAGGTGTACCCAGACTTGCTCCCAGACGCCACGTGGCTGTCGATCTGGTCGGCGTCGAAGAGCTCGGAGAGCGAGGTCGCGTAGTCCGCCACGCCGTCGGCGTCGAGATCGCTGACGTAGAACTCGTTCTGGTTGGCGATGAAGGCCCGCATCACGGCGATGATGCTCGCCTCGTTGGCCGTGCTGCGCGCACCGAGCACGCTCGTGATCGCCATCGCCCCCAGCACAGCGATGATCCCGACCGAAACCATCAATTCCGGAAGGCTGAACCCTCTTCTACGCATCTCTCTCCTCCTCTCAGGCTGTCCCTCACTCTGCAAATCCCGCGCCGGAATTCAGCGAGCGACCTGAGCCCATGAACTCGCCGGCTCCTGGCGACGTCCCGAGGTCTGCGGCCTCCCGGAATCCCGGTTGAGTCGGACGGGACCCAGCGGGGTGACCTCAACCCGTCTGATTCACCGGGATCAACAAACGAGAAATGGGGTCCGAAGACCCCATCGCTCACACAGACAATGAATGCCAGAGTTGACTACTCGATGGCGGGGTCGTCCGAGTCGGCCTCTTCGGTGGTGTTGAAGCGGATGACGCCGGCCTCGTTCACGAAGAAGTAGCGGTTACCCGTGGACTCCGCAACGAGCGGATTGGCAACACAGTTCCAGATCGCGACCGCGTTGGTGGTGGTCAGGGTGAACACGTAGCCGCTCTTGGTGCCGGTGCCGAGAACGTTGTCGATCATGCCGTTGTTGGACAGCTCCTCGAGGCTACTCGCGTAGTCGTTGGTGCCGTCCGTCTCGATATCGCCCTGGAAGAACATGGCCTGCGAGGAGACCAGGGTCCGCAGCGACGAGATCGC
This sequence comes from bacterium, assembly GCA_030428695.1. Next base: position 17,456 of record JAUIEM010000133.1, on the reverse strand, counting down.
GCTGGCCTCGTTGGCAGCGGCGCGAGCGCGCAGCAGGTTGGGGATAGCGATGGCGGCGATGATGGCGATGATCGCGATGACGATCATCAGTTCGATAAGAGTGAAGCCCTTACGCACGAAGTTTCCTCCCAGAAACATTGTATTGACCGAAGGTCGTCTTCGATCCGACAGTCAAGCAAGCAAGACGTGTGCCAAACGACTCCCGAACGAGAATTCCGGACTCTCGTCCGCCCCTCCCCTGACTGCCGAACGGTGGAAGGTTCTGCTCCACTTCGCTCCATGCAACCACGCACATCCGCCTGAAAAGCGGGTCGTAGCGGGTTCTCCGGAGTGGGTGGGGGGAGTCGTCTGTACACATGAAGAGACAGTCTGCTCCCGCAGGGTGGTGTCGCTTGGCCTCGAACCACGAACGCGGAACAGGGTAGCACAGACTCCGCGAGAGCATCAAGGCGATCAGCGTCGCAGAGCGCGGCGCGGCGTCGACGATTTTTGTCATCCATGCCGCAAATCGTCACCGCATCGCCGACGCACGTCGATGATGTCCAGGCGCTGGACCGGCGGCTTGCTCCGCGCCCGGTAGGCGACCTCTACTGCCCGCAACGGGACACCGTCGGGCACCAGGGCCGGGAGGAGGTGGCCGAGCCGGTGGCCGTGACCGTGGAGCACCCGGCGGCCCTGCCGGAGGGATAGGCTAAGGCCCGTGCCGTCGGGACCCGACCGGTACGGGACCCCCTCGATGCGCGCCGGCCCCGAACCGAACAACGGCGCCGGGTTGCCCGCACCACAGGGCTCCAGCCGCGCCAGGCTCTGCCAACCGCCGCGTCCGAGCGCCCCGAGCGGCAGCTCGCAAGCGAGCTCGAGCACCGGAGGCTGTGGCTCGGGAAGCTGCGCCCGCACCGCTTCGGCGAAGCGCTCCGCGAAGGCGTCCACCGACGCCGCGGGAAGGCGCAGACCCGCGGCCGCAGCGTGCCCCCCGTAGGCGCTGAGGAGCTCGGCACAGGCGGCGAGGGCGCGGGTCGCGTGCACCTCGGGGGGACAGCGCAACGAGCCACGCGCCTCGTCGCCGGAGATCGAGAGGAGCAGACCAGGGCGGCCGAAGCGCTCGACCAGGCGGGCGCACACGATGCCGACGACGCCGAGGTGCCAGCCCGGGTCGGCCAGGCAGACCACGGGACCCGGGCCCTCGGCAGGGATGCGGCCGAGCGCCTCCTGCAGGATGCCCGCTTCGCACTGCCGACGCCGGCCGTTCTCACGCTCGAGGAAGCGGGCGAGCAGCTCGGCCCGGCGAGGATCCCGGGTCGTCAACAGCTCGAAGGCCGCCTGCGCGTCGCCCATCCGGCCGGCCGCGTTGAGCCGCGGCCCGAGCCGGAAGGCGAGATCCTCGGCGAGCAGCGGAGCCCGCACGCGCGCCCCCCGCAGCAGCGCCTGCACGCCGGGCGCCCGCGCCGCCTCGAGCGCGCGCAGCCCCCACGCCACCAACACCCGGTTCTCGTCCCGCAGAGGCACGACATCGGCGACGCTCGCCAGCGCGACCAGCCCGGTCGCGGCGAGCAACGCCTCGCGCACGCGTCCCGGCAGGCGACGCCGCCCGCACACGGCGACCGCCGTCGCCCAGGCGAGCTTGAAGGCGAGGCCGGTGCCGCACAGCTCCGTGAAGGGGTAGTCCCCGCGCGCGACGTGCGGGTTGACCATCGCGTCGACCTCGGGCAGCGTCGCCCCCGGCAGGTGGTGATCGACGACGACAGTCGCGAGCCCCGCCGCCCGCAACACCGCGAGGCCCTCGATCGCGCTGGTGCCGTTGTCGACGGTGACGACCACCGCCGGGGCTGTCGCCGCGAGCCGCCGTGCGCTGTCGGCGCTCAGCCCGTAGCCGTCCCGGAGGCGGTGGGGCAGGACGACCTCGGCGCGGCCCCCGGCCGCGGAGAGCACCTCGTACAGCAGCGCCGCGCCGCACACGCCGTCGACATCGTAGTCGCCGAAGATCGCGATGCGGGTGCCATCCGCGATCGCTCGGGCGAGCAGGGCCGCGGCCTCGGGGATACCGGGCAGATCTTCCGGCGGGTGCAGGGCGGAGAGGTCGGGGCGCAGGAAGGAGCGGCCGCCGAGCGCCGCGGCACGGGCGTCGACCAGGGCCTCGAGGCGCGCGGCGGCCGAGTCGCCGGCGAAGCTGCCGAGCCGCCAGCGGCGCCCGGTCAGGGAGAGAGTCTCAGCGCGGGTCTTCGACAGTGGTCTTGTGTCTCTGGATGAGGCGCCGGATCTCTTCGACGTCCTGGGAGCGGCTGAGCGCTTCGTCCGCCGTGATCAATCCGGCCTTGAACAGGGTGATCAGCGACTGGTTCATCGTGCGCATGCCGCGCGACGCACCCGTCTGCAACAAGGAGTAGATCTGGTGCACCTTGTCGTCGCGGATCAGGGCCCGGATCGCGGCGGTCGCGACCAGGATCTCGGCGCACAGGATCCGCCCCTTGCCGTCCGCCCTCTTCATCAGCTGCTGGGAGAACACCGCCGCCAGGGTCATCGACAGCTGGGTGCGGATCTGCGCCTGCTGGTGCGCCGGGAAGACGTCGATGATGCGGTTCATCGTCTGGACCGCGTCGGAGGTGTGCAGCGAGCCGAAGGTCAGGTGCCCGGTCTCGGACAGGGTCAGCGCCGCCTCGATGGTCTCGCGGTCGCGCATCTCACCGATCAGCACGATGTCGGGGTCCTGGCGCAGGATCGACTTCAGCGCGGCGCCGAAGCCGAGGGTGTCGTTGCCGACCTCGCGCTGGTTGATCAAGCAGCCCTTGTTCCGATGCACGAACTCGATCGGATCCTCGATCGTGATGATGTGCTCGTTGCGGGAGCGGTTGACGAAGTCGATCATCGCCGCCAGCGTCGTCGACTTGCCGGAGCCGGTCGCGCCGGTGATCAGGCACAGGCCCTTCGGCAGGCCACAGATGTACTCGACGACGTCCATCGGCAGGCCGAGCTCTTTGGGCGTCTTGATCTTGAAGGGGATGGTCCGGATCACGCAGCCGCAGGCCCCGCGCTGCATGAAGACGTTGGTGCGGAAGCGCCCCAGGCCGGCGATGCCGAAGGACATATCCATCTCGAGCTGCTTCTCGAAGCGCGCGATCTGGTCGCTGTCCATCACACCGTAGACCAGCTTCTTGGAGGTCTCCGGATCGAGGATGTTGTGCTCCGTGCTGATCAACTTCCCGTTGATCCGGATCTTCGGAGGTGAGCCCGCGGTGATGTGCAGATCGGAACCGCCGCGCTCGACCAGCTGCTGAAGAAGCTCTTCCACCGAAATCTTCAAACCGAACACCCTCGTCAACTGGATGGGAACCGCCCGCAGGGCGGGGAATCGGCCGCGCATCGGGATTCCCGTCCAGGATACCGTCCCGCCGCCGCGCCAGCCACGCCTTTTTCAGCCGTTCTGCTTCCCCCGCCGCAGGATCGCGAACACGAGCAGCAGCAACGCGCACAGACCGAGCGACGCGAGGTTCACCATCAGGGGATCGGTGCGCCGCAGCTCCCACAGCGCCCCGAGCGCCGCGCGGGTCTCGCCGGGGAACAGGAGCAGCCAGAAGCTCGCGAGGCACAGCGGCGGCCCGAAGGGCAGCTGCGAGGAGTCGCGCAGGAGCTTGACGAAGAGCCCGAGCACGGTGCCGAGGAAGCAGGCCATCACGATCGCGAGCAGCACGTGCTGCCAGCCGAGCAGCCCGCCGAGCATGCCCATCAGCTTGACGTCCCCCAGACCCATCGCCTCGCGCCGGAACACCCAGGCGCCGACGCGCGCGACCAGGTACAGCGAGCCCGCGCCCGCCGCGGCGCCGGCCAGGGAGCCGAACAGGCGCAGGAGCCGCACGTCGGCGATCCCCCACAGCTCGCCGACCGCGTCGAGAGGCTCGACGAAGCCGGGCACGAAGGTCGCGACCAGCGGCGCGAGGAAGATCCCCGGGATGTCTATGCGGTCCGGGATGATCTTCCAGTCGAAGTCGATCATCGAGACGACGACGAGCACCGAAGCGAGCCCCTGCAGGAGCAACATGCGCAGCCAGGGAATCTCATCGAAGGCGGCGGCCTCCGGCATCAGCCGCCAGGCGACGAGCACCCACAGGGCCGCGACCACCGCCTCGACCAGCGGATAGCGGATCGAGATCGGCTGCTTGCAGTTGCGGCAGCGCGCCCCGAGCAGGAGCCAGCTGATGACCGGGAGGTTGTCGTACCAGGCGATGCCCTTCTTGCAGCGCGGGCAGAATGACCGGGCCGGCTGCGAGACCGAGCGGCAGCGCCGCGGGATACGGTAGATCGCGACGTTGCAGAAGCTGCCGACCATCGCGCCGAGCATGCCGCTGTAGAGGAGGACGAGGAAGGGCGGGAGCACGAGCTCCGGCGGAGGATCCGCCAGGGGGAGCGTCGCCAACGAAACGAGCATCGCGACCTCCGGCGCCTAGAGCACGTACTTCGACAGGTCCTCGTCCGCGACGATCTTCGCCAGCGTCTCCTCGACGAAGGCCTCGTCGACGGTCAAACTCTCGCCCGAACGCTCGGAGGCATCGAACAGCACGTCCTCGAGCAGCTTCTCGAACATCGTGTGCAGACGCCGGGCGCCGATGTTCTGGGCCGTCTGGTTGACCCGGAAGGCGAGGTCGGCGATCGCGGCGAGCGCTTCCGGGGTGAACGCGAGGGCGACGTCTTCGGTCGCGAGCAGGGCGGTGTACTGCTTGGTCAGCGCGTTCTCCGGCTCCTGCAGGATGCGCAGGAAGTCCTCCTTCTGCAGGGCATCGAGCTCGACCCGGATCGGGAAGCGGCCCTGCAGCTCGGGGATCAGGTCCGACGGCTTGCTGACGTTGAAGGCGCCCGCGGCGATGAACAGGATGTGATCTGTCTTGACCACCCCGTGCCGCGTGTTGACCGTCGAGCCCTCGACGATCGGCAGCAGGTCGCGCTGGACGCCCTCCCGGGAGATGTCCGGTCCGCGCACCTTGTCGCCGCCCGCGACCTTGTCGATCTCATCGAGAAAGACCATGCCCGAGTTCTGGACCCGCTCGAGGGCCTCTTTGATCGCCTTGTCGCGATCGATCAGCTTCTCGGCCTCCTCGGCCTGCAGCAGCGAGCGAGCGTCCTTGATCTTGAGCTTCTTGTCTTTGGTGCGCTTGGGGGAGAACTTCTCGAACAGGTTCTGGAAGTCGAAGCCGACCTGCTCGATGCCGCTGTTCGAGAACACCTGCATGCCCGGCATCCCGCCGCTGCGCTCCTCGATGCGCAGCTCGATCTCGCGGTCCTCGAGCTTGCCGTCGCGCAGCTTGGTGCGGATCTTCTCGCGGGTGGCGTCGCGCCGCTCGCTGTCCTTGCCGAAGCCGACCTCGGACTCGGGCAGGAGGGCGTCGAGGATGCGCTCCTCGACGTTCTCCCTGGCCTTGTCCTGTACCTCGTCGCGCTTCTCCTGACGGATCAGGTTGACCGCGACATCGACCAGGTCGCGCACCATGCTCTCGACATCGCGTCCGTGGTAGCCGACCTCGGTGTACTTGCTCGCCTCGACCTTGATGAACGGAGCGCGGATCAGCTGGGCGAGGCGCCGGGCGATCTCGGTCTTGCCGACCCCGGTCGGGCCGATCATGATGATGTTCTTCGGCGTGACCTCGTCGCGCAAGGGACCCTCGAGCTGCAGCCGCCGCCAGCGGTTGCGGATCGCGATCGCGACCGCGCGCTTCGCCTCCTTCTGGCCGACGATGTACTTGTCGAGCTCGTGGACGATGTGGCGGGGAGTCAGGTCGCTCACGCGGTCGCCTCCAGAACCTCGACCTTGATCGAGGAGTTGGTGAACACGCAGATGTCCGCCGCGATGCCGAGCGCTTCGCGCACGATCCCCTCGGCGTCCAGCCCGCTGTGCCGTACCAGCGCCCGCGCCGCCGCGACCGCCATGTTGCCGCCCGAGCCGACGCCGATGATGCCGTCCTCCGGCTCGAGCAGGTCGCCGGTGCCGCTGATCAGCAGCGAGCGGTCGGCGCTGATCGCGACCATCACCGCGTCGAGGGTGCGCAGGGCCTTGTCGGTGCGCCACTGCTTGGCGAGCTCGGCGGCCGCCTTCAGCATGTGCGCGGGCGACTTGGCGAGCTCGGCCTCGAAACGGTCGAGCAGGGCGAGGGAGTCGGCGGCCGCGCCGGCGAAGCCGACCAGCACCGTGCCCTTGCCCAGGCTGCGGATCTTGCGGGCGTCGCCCTTGATGATCGCGTTGTTCAGGGTGACCTGACCGTCGCCGCCGATCGCGACGCGGCCGTTGTGGCGGACACTGAGGATGGTGGTCAAGGCGCGGCTCCCGGGCTGCGGCGGCCCTTCCGCGCAGCAGGAACGACCTTACTCGTGGCCGTCCGGGAGCGCAAGAGGCGTTCGCTTCGGGGGATCCTCCGGGTCGGCCTCCGGCTTCTCCCGCGGCCCCGCAGCAGAGCTGCAGCTTGTGGGGCGGGCTCGCCGTGCAGCGTCGGCTTGCCGTGGGGTTCGAGGCGGGTGGCCACGGCTACCTGTTCGTCTTCCTCTTCCCCATCTTCCGCCACTTGCGCGTCAGCGAGATCAGCCTGCGCGTGGTCGGGTTGATGAGGACATGGATGAAGTCCCCCTCGACCCACAGCTTCTTGTAGTAGTGATGCCAGCGCAGGTGGAATACGCTCCGGGTCGGGCTGCTCGCGTCGAGGCGCGCCTCGACAAGCTTGGCGCTCGACGGCACGACCACCTTCTCGGCGGCGATCTTCAGGGCGCTCTCGACATCGAGCTCGACGGGGGCGGAGTCGCGGAAGTGGCGGTCGTCGATCCAGCCGGCGAGCTTGCCCTTCTCGACGTTCCACTCGACGGTCGCGAGGGTGACCTGCTCCCAGGCGCAGATCCGCACCGAGCGCTGACCGCGTCCGAGCTCCTTGCTCTCCATCGCCCGCAGCCACAGCCGCTCCGCGAGGTCGGTCGCCTCTTCCGGCGCGACCGCCCGGCGCTCCTGGACGAGCACCTCGCGCAGCAGGCTCTCCGCACGGTAGACCCGCTGGTCACGCCGCACTGCGCGACCTCATCACCCGCACGACCTCGCCGCTGTCGACGTCGAAGCTGACCTCGACCCAGGCCGAGTCCTTGCCGACCCGCACGCACCAGGCGCGCGCCGAGCTGACCGGGCCGGGCTCGAGGATGTCGGCGGTGTACTCGATGAAGCGCTCCTCCGCCTCCTGCAGGCTGAAGCTCTCGGGGATGTCGAGCTCGGCGCGCAGGGCTTCGAGCTTGGCGACCGCTTCCTTTTCCGTCATCACTTCTTCCTCTCGAAGGACACCACCTGGCGGCTCGCCAGGTTGACCCGCACGTGCAGGTGCTCACCGCCCTCGGCGTAGACGAGATCGATCAGATGCGCCGGGCCGGTCTTCAGGTTCTCCGCCCGCACGTAGCGCGCCCCGGCCGGCAGCACCTGGCGGGCGATCGACAGGCCGTCCCCCCACAAACCGTCGTCGTCGTCCGGACGCTGCTCGCGCTCGCGGCTCGAGAAGCCGCGCAGTGCGCCCTTGCCGTCGTGGACGATGTCGAACACCCCGAGCAGGCGCCAGACCTTGAAGACCTGGGTGCGGATGGTTGCGAGATGCGGAGTCGACCACTCCTCGCGCTCGTTGAACAGCTGGATGTCGAGGTCGTCGAAGGGTTGGTCGGACAGCACCTCGCGCAGGATCGTCAGCGAGCGGCGGCGCCACTTGTCCGAATCCGCGAACTGCGTCACGGGCCAGGCCCCCCAGGGAAGCGAAGAGGCGCATTATAGGGCGCCCTCCGCTCTATCACAATCCCGCTCAGCCAACGCCGACGCGGGTGATGTAGTACTCCTTGAGGCTCGCGGTCTTCAGCGTAAGGAAGCCGATACCGTTGGTCGACTTCTGGGTCGACCAGCACTTCATGCCGTCGGAGGTGCGCTCGTAGAAGATCATCGAGTGGCCGCTGGTGTCGCCGGTCCAGTACTGGACGAAGTCGCCCTTCTGCGCCTGATCGATGCTGACCGCCGTGCCGAGCTGGCGCGGCACCAGGGCGTCCTGCTGGCCCTTGCGCTTGCCGGACGCAACGTACCAGTCCAGCCGCAGGCTGCTCAGCTTGCTGCGGTCGTAGCCGGCCACCGTGAAGTTGTCGCCGTCGCCGGACCAGGCCTTCCACGCCTTGAAGAAGACCTCGAAGGTGATGCCACAGCAGTAGCACTGGCGGGCGCTGTTGCCGCTGATGAACTTGCTGCCCTGGTAGTGCAGGTCCTCGGTGACGCCCGCGTAGCTGCCATCCCAGAGGTAGGTGTGGGTGCCGTTGGTCGGATAGGAATCCATCACCTGGCAGACGTAGGAGTTGAGCTCGCCGCTCTTCGGCACCTTGTCCTTCTTCGACTCTGTGCTCGGGGCCGGGCCACTCCCCGCATCGCGGCCGGTCGCATCCCCTGAGGGGCTTCCACCCGTCGAGCCGCCGGAGGTCGAGCCGCCGGAGGCGTCTCCACCAGACGGAGACCCGCCCGTCGAGCCGCCGCCGCTGGAGCCTCCGGACGGAGCGCCGGTGATGTCCTTGCCCTCGACCAGGGTGTACTTGATCTTCTTGTCCGGGTCCTGCTGGATCAGCCCGATGAACTCCTTCCAGGGCGCGCCGTCCTTCCCGCCATGGATGACCTGGCAGCCGGCCGACCAGTTGCCGACCTTGGTGCCGGTGCCCGCGGCGTGGATGTTGATCCCGAACCAGCCCGTCTCCTCGATCTCCCCCGCGTCGCGCTTGCCCGACTTGTCCTTGTCGCGCCAGACCGTGACCGTGTTCGCCTGGTTGAGGGCGGTGTAGCCGTTGTGGGTGCCGACCTTGTAGTCCCACTGCCCGGGCTTGAGGTGCGCGTCGCCCTTCTCGTTGTAGTACTTCGAGAAGCTGCCCGGATCGGTCGAGGCCTTGTACTCGCGGATGTTCTTCTTGCCGGAGCCGTCCTTCCATACGACGACCAGCGTGTCGTTGTAGGCGTCCTTGACGTTCTCGACCGCCTTGCCGTCGAGCCAACCGCGTAGCCCGAGGACGTTCATGTCCATCGGGTTCTCGGAGAACGTGCCCTTGCCGGCGATGATGCCCTTGTACCAGTCGTACTTCGCGTCCTCACCCTCCGGCGGCGTCGCCGAGGTGTTGGCCGGGCTCGGCTCGGGGATCGCCGGGGGGTTCGGGTTCGAGATCAGCTGGGGCTTGAGGTCGGCGTACTTCGGCGAGACGCTGTTGAACACCTCGGGGATCTTGGCGGGGTCGCTCTGATAGTCGGAGAACCACTTGGTGTAGAACTCCTTGCACATCGCGACGGCCTTGTTGTCGTCGATCGGCACGTTGAAGCCGAGGTAGTGGTGGGCTCCCTTGGCGACCAGCGCCTTGCCGAGGGTCTCCGCGCTGCCCTTCAGGGTGTCGCAGCAGTCGGCGTAGAACAGGGCCTGGGGCGCCTTCTGCACGTCGCCGGGCCCGTACCAGGTGCTCTGGTCCTGTTTGAGCACGAGCTTGCCGTCGCTCCCGACCATCACGCCGTGCGAGGCGATGTGGAAGACGTAGCAATTGTCCATCGACGCGTTGACCTGCGCCTTGTCGATCGCGACGAAGCCGTTGGCCTGCGGCGAGCGCTTGAGGTCGACCTGCATGCCCGCCTGGCCCTCGACGATGCCCTTGAGGTCGCCCCCCTCGCGGTAGGCTCCCGGCAGGCCGCGGTCGACGGGCCCGGGGTTCGCGACGATGACGACCTTGCGCTTGCTCGGGTCGTGAGGCGCGTTGGACGAAGGCGAGGCGTCGGACGGGCTCGGGACGCCTCCGGCCCCTCCGCCGCTCGCGGCTCCGCCTCCGCCGCCACTACCTCCACCGCCGCCGCCGTGGCTGTGTCCACCGCCGCCACCGCCGCCACCGCCGCCGCCCCCGCCCCCTCCTCCGCCGGAGCTGCCTCCGGCGGCCGGTCGACGGTTGCGCTGAGAGCGGGTGTTCTCGCGGGCCTGCTGCTGCTCGCTCTCGGTCTCGCCCGAGGTCGCGCCCGCCTCACCCGCCGCCGCGGCCTTTTCCTTTTCCTCTTTACTCATCCCGAGCTTCTTGTCGGCGTCGGATGCACCGTCACCGCCAGCGCCGCCGCCCCCGCCGCCACCGGCACCACCCCCGCCGCCCCCTCCGGCCATCGGGGTCGCGAGGGTGTTGCCGCTGCCGGTCAGGATCAGTCCCGGCATCATGAAGCAGTGCAGGGTCATGTCGAGGAAGGTCGCGAGGGGCATACCGCTCGCCGTCGGGCTCGCCTTCGTCAGCAGCACCTGAAAGAAGTTCGGACCGATGCACGGAACCGCGAGGCCCCAGTCCATCATCCGCGCCGCTGGCCGGCCGTTGACCAGGACCTGCGGGTCGCCACCGAGGATCAGCCCGACCACCGGCAGCGGCGGAACGATCGGGAGCTGGTGGCTGTGCGGAAAGCCGATGACGAGGTCGAATTGTCGCGCGACGAGCATGGTGCACTCCTTCTGCCGCACATTATAGCGTCCGGAGCCCCGGACACGCGAGGGAACGGGAGCGCCGGCGGACCGCACAGACCTTCCTTCCCACGCCCTCGCCGCACGTCCGGCATCCCGCGCCAGCTGCCGCGGGGACCGGCGACATTGCAGCGAAAAACACCGCGTTTTCTGGTATTGTGGAGCGCAGGGGTTCCCTTTGGACGGAGGGCTGTTTTGGGGCAGGAATTCGGACAGGGCCTGTGCGGCATCCTCGCCAAAGACCTCGACGAGAGCGACCGGATCGAGTTTCTCACCGAGTTCGGGCAGCGCTCGCGCCTGAGCTGCTTCCGTGAGATCATCGGAGACCGCGTCCTCGAAGTCGAGACCCGGCGCCGCAAGACCCGTACCCGTTGGCTCGACCCCTGGGAGAGCCAACCGATCGTCAGTGAGGCGCACGAGGCGCGCGGCTCCGCGCCGTACTCGTTCTTCGACGCGATCGAGCCGACGGCGAACATCCTGGTCACGGGCTACCGCGGCCCGAAGAACCTGCTCCTGGAGTCGGTCGGCGAGATCTCGATCGGCAGCCTGCCCAAGCAGATCATCCGCGTCCGGCGCATCCTCAGCCGCGCACGCCGCGAGCCCGACGCCGACGAGCTCGTCGTCGAGTTCTACAAGAGCTACCTCGCCGACCTCGAGATCGCCCGCAAGCACCTCCTGATCTTCATGACCTGAGCCGGGTTCCCGGCGAGTGCCCGGGGTCCCGCCGCGCGAACGGGCCCCTGCCCGGCTGGACAGCCGGTTTTAATCTTGTCACCTCACCATGGGATCACTACCCTGGGTGGACGAATGCGCCGTACGTCGTGGGGCAGACGTCCACAGGGTGTCTGAGTCTTTTTTTGTCCCACTTTGTGAAAAAAATCACAAACTCCAACCGCTGGTGAGCCGTCCGACCTCGTGGAAGCACTGTCGATCAAAGCCGGGTCCGCCTTCCTGCTCTCGCTGCTCGGGTCCCCTCACTGCCTGGGGATGTGCGGCGGCTTCGCACTCGGCCTGTGCGGCGGGAAGAAGACCGGCCTCGGCACGCGGATGGGGCGCCAGCTCCTGTGGTCGAGCGGCCGCACCTTCACCTACGTGTTCCTCGGAGCCGTGGCCGGCGCGACCGGCATGGCCCTCGGTGGCACGCCCCTGCTCGGCTCGCTGCAGTCGGCGGTGGGCTGGGTCGCGGGCATCGCGATGGTCATCCTCGGTCTCTTCCACCTGCGCGTCCTGCGCTGGCCCGCCTCCGCGTCCACGAAGGCGCCGAGCGGCTGGGCGCGCCTGGTCGGGCAGCTCAGCATCTCGCAGCAGACCTGGGCACCCTTCGGCCTCGGTGTGATGACCGGATTCATCCCCTGTGGCATGGTGTACGCCGCCGCTGTGATGGCCTCGACCGCGGGCAGCGTGCCCGGCTCGATGGCCGTGATGGCCGCGTTCGGCGCCGGAACCTTCCCCGCGCTGTTCGGGCTCGGCCTGGCGGGCATCGCGGTGCGGGCGAAGGCGCGGCTGCGGTTTCAGCAGGCGGCCGGCGTGCTGACGATCGCGATGGGGTTGATGTTCATGGTCCGGGCGCCCGTCGCGCCGACGTCGGCCGACGAGGAGGTCGCCTGTCCGCTGTGCGAGACCGGGACCGGGGCTATGGAGGCAAACAGCCATGAGTGAGCCGGAGACCCTGCCTCCGCAGCCCGACCTGCCGACCGGCCCCGAGCCGACCAAGGCCGAGCCGTTCTGGCGGCAGCTGCCGCAGCTGTTCTTCGTGCCCCTGCTGATCGTGCTCGTCTGCGTCGGCATCTACGCGGTGTTCGGGGTGCTCGGCGGCGAGGCGCTCAGCGTCCCGGACCTGCTGACCGAGATCCAGACCACCCACGACGCGCGGCGTCGTGACCAGTGCGCCTTCGAGCTCGCGATGGCCTTGTCCAGGCCCGGGCGGACGCCGGTGCCCGGGCTCGGCACCCAGGTCGCGGAGCTGCTGATCGACGAGCAGCTGCCCGTCCCGACCCGGGCCTACCTCGCCCTCGCCCTCGGGCAGCTCGGCGACGAGGCGCGCCCGGTGCTGGTGACCGCGCTGCGCTCCGAGCACGGCGAAATCCGCGCGCATGCGGCGCTGTCGCTCGGGTTGATCGGGACGCCGAACGAGGCCCCCTCCCTGATCGAGCTCGGCCGGGACGAGAGCCCGGTGCTGCAGAAGGTCGCCCTGCTCGCCCTCGGCCGCGTCGCCCTGCGCGAAGAGGCGAAGCCCGACGGCGACGCGAGCGTCCGCGCCGATGCTCTGGTCATGGGTCGGAAACAGATCGAGAGCGACGACTTCCAGGTCGGCTGGAACGCCGCGCTGATCCTCAGCCAGCTCGACGACGCGAGCGGCCTGTTCGTATTGCGGCGGATGGCCGACCGCGAGTTCGTCGAGGCCCAGGTACGCCAAGCCTTCGCGACCAACAACGACGCCGAGGTGACCATCCTGCCCTTCGAGATGGACTCCGAGCTCGCGGCCGACGCCGAGGTGCCGCCCGGAGCCCTGCAGAAGCTGCTCGTCGACACCTGCCGGGCCATCGGACGCGTCGGCACGGCCGAGGACGCCGCGCTGCTGCGCAAGCTCGCGACCGACAACAGCGCCGCCGAGGCCGACGCGCCTGCGTACGGAGCGCTCGAGCTGACCGTGTTCGCGCTGCTGGGGCTGACAGTGCTGCTGATGGTGGTCGGGCTCGCGCTGAAGAAGAGCCAGCTGACCATGGCGGCGATCGCCCTGGGGCTCTTCGCGCTGTGCCTCGCGCCGCTCGGGGACTACAGCGCACAGGACGACATCGTGTCCCGCGAGGCCGAGGCCGCGGCGCTGCGCATCGAGCAGCGTCTTGCGCCGTCGGACGAGGCGGAGTGAGGCATGAGCATGGATGCCGAACGAAGAATTCACTCGGTGGGGCTCGAAATCCGACGGAGCGATCGTGTAGAATCGCGCCATCCGGGGCACACATTCGACCGACGGACGAGGAGACGAGCACCTCGCCCCGACGGATCGTTTGAGAGAAACTGAGGAGATCCTCCCATGACCGCGAGATTGCCAGACTATCCCGAAGCAGCGACGACCCGTCGTGGATTCGCCAAGCTGCTGACCTGGTCGGCCGCGGGTTGGACGCTGTTCGCCCTCGCCCTCGGTGGCTTCGCGAACATCGTCGGCCGCTTCCTGTTCCCGAACTTCCCCTTCGACATCGAGGAGACGAAGTTCAAGATCGGCTATCCGGCCTCGCTGGCGATGGGAGTGAACGAGGATTTCAAGCCGAACGGTTTCTGGGTGGTCAAGACCGACTCCGACCCCGCCTCCGACCGGGCGGGCACGTCCGGCGTGTACATCCTCTCCACCACCTGCACGCACCTCGGCTGCACGCCGAACTACCTCGCCTCCGAGGCCAAGTTCAAGTGCCCGTGCCACGGCAGCGGCTTCCGCGAGACCGGCATCAACTTCGAAGGTCCGGCGCCGCGGCCGCTCGAGCGATTTGCGGTCGGCCTGGCCGACGACGGGCAGATCCTCGTCGACAAGTCTCGCAAGTTCCAGCAAGAGAAGGGCCAGTGGACCAACGCAGACGCCTATCTGCCCCTCACCTGATTCACGACCCGGAGATCTGAAGTCATGGCATTGAATCTGAAGAAGACGATCGTGGAGTCGGCGATCTGGAAGTCGATCTTCCGCCACGGCTCCCCGTCGAACAAGCCGCGCAACCAGGCGCTGGCCGTCGTGACCAACGTCGTCCTGCACCTGCATCCGATCAAGTTGCGCAAGTCGGGCGTGCGTCTGAGCTACACCTGGTGCATGGGGGGGATCTCCTTCTTCCTCTTCCTGCTCCTGACCGTCACCGGCGTGCTGCTGATGTTCTACTACCGGCCGACGACGCAGTTCGCCTACGACGACATCCAGGCGCTGCGCGACCACGTGCCCCTCGGCGTGATGCGCGAAATGCACCGCTGGGGTGCCCACGCGATGGTCATCACGGTCTGGTTGCACATGCTGCGCGTCTTCCTGACCGGGTCGTACAAACCGCCGCGCGAATTCAACTGGGTCGTCGGCGTCATCCTGCTGACCCTCACCCTGCTGCTCAGCTTCACCGGCTACCTGCTGCCCTGGGACCAGCTCGCCATCTGGGCGATCACCGTCGGCGCGAACATGGCCCGTGCAACACCTGTCGCAGGCTACGAGGGACCGGGTGCGGCCTTCTTGAAGATCAACGAGATCAACTTGATACACATAGGCTCGGACGCCCGGTACGGATTGATCGGCGGGCGCATCCTCGGGGAAGGAACGCTGATCCGCTTCTATGTGTATCACTGCGTCCTCTTCCCCTTGATCGCCGCGGGATTCATGGCGGTCCACTTCTGGCGGGTACGCAAGGACGGAGGCATCTCCGGCCCGCTGTAGGGCGGAGTCGGAACGAAACACGGCCGCGTGCGCGCGGCTTCGAGAAACGGCGGCCAGGGTCCGGGGCACCGGGTGGCCTAACGTGACGTGGGGATTGTGATGGAAGCTCTCGTGGACCTCATCAAGACAACCATCGACGCGGTCGTGGGTCCGAAGTTCATCTTCTTCGGCTCACACCTGGCGCTGTTCCTCCTGCTGTGGAAGATCCGCTGGTTCACGCGTCCGAAGGTCGCGCTGATGGGCCTGGTCGGGTTCATCGCCTTCTACGCGCTGGGGCTCTCCGACAAGAACCTGTCGAAGACGCTGCTCAAGCCGGACAACGTCCCGATCACGATCATGATGTTGACGGTCGGCTTCTTCACCTGGCTCGCCTTGCGGAAGGCCGCGGTCAACGACATGCTCCGCGAGAAGGGTCTGCCCGGCATCGAGCACCGCGAGGGCAAACAAAAAGTCTGGGTGTGGCCCGACCTGGTCTACTCCGAGCTGATCTCGATGGTCGTCATCATGGTCCTGATGATCATCTGGTCCGTCGCCCTCGCCGCCCCGCTCGAGCAACCCGCCCACCCGACCCGCTCGCCGAACCCTGCCAAGGCGCCGTGGTACTTCCTCGGCCTGCAGGAGATGCTGGTGTACTTCGACCCCTGGCTGGCCGGCGTGGTCCTGCCAGGTCTGATCATCACCGGCCTGTGCGCGCTGCCCTACATCGATACCAACCGCAAGGGCTCGGGGTACTACACCTTCAGCGAGCGACCGTTCGCGATAGGCACGTTCCTGTACGGCTTCCTCGTCCTGTGGGTGCCGCTGATCGTGCTCGGGACCTTCTTGCGAGGGCCCAACTGGAACTTCTTCGGGTTCTTCGAGGAATGGGACGTGCACAAGCTCGAACCACTCGTCA
The DNA here is from genome assembly GCA_030428695.1 of bacterium. The sequence goes on along the minus strand of JAUIEM010000133.1, from coordinate 1,672 downwards.
ACGTCAACCTGTCGGAGTTCATCTGGTCGAAGATGCTCAACATCCCGTTGCCGACGGACATCCTCGTGCGGGAAGGACCGGGCATCCTGCTGTGTGTAGGCTACCTGGTCCTGCTCCCACCGCTGATGGCCAAGACGATCTTCAAGAAGCTGTACGAGGAGATGGGCTTCATCAAATACAACGTGATGGCGTTCCACTTCCTGATGCTGGCATCTCTACCGATCAAGATGCTGCTGCGCTGGATCTTCAACCTGAAGTATCTGGTCGCGATCCCCGAGTACTTCTTCAATATCTAGCGAGAGTACAGGAGACAAATACATGAGCGAGTCCGTTGACGCTGCCGCAATTGTCGCCAAAAAGCGTGCTCTTGCTGCGAAAGCTGCCGTCAAGCGTCGGCAGAAGAAGGCTCCACCTCCGCCTCCGAGCGATCGGCCGTGGTACGCGATCACCGGCGGCCCCCTCAACCTGACGGGGGTCCGCGACAAAGCGTACAACATGAAGTTCATGCACATCATCTTCACCGTCTCGTGCGGTCTGATGCTGCTGACGGTCGCCTGGATGGTGGTCGACGACTGGGTGCGGGAGTGGAAGGAGCACCAGCGCAACTTCCGCCACGCCAAGATCGAGAAGCTCAAGAACGAGCTGCAGGCGGCGCGCGAGGGCGTCGACCAGAACGAGCTGACGCGCATCGACGCGCGTATCGAGAAGGCGAAGGAGCTCATCGTCGGCCAGGCCGACTCCCTCGAGGTGCTCGAGGCACAGATCGCAGAGGCGCAAGGCCAGGTCTTCCTCGCGAACAACATGGTCTTTCAGATCGAGAAGGCCGTGCTCGACACCGACCGGCGCCTGACGGACGAGGCCGTCTACGACGACCCGGAGACCGGTCCGGCCGTGCAGGCAGGCTACGCCCGGGACGCCTACTCGGTCGACAACTACTTCAAGGACTATCAGCTGCGCAAGGCCGAGTACGACCGGCTGGTCGCGACCCGCAACGCGATCTTTGCCGAGCTGAAGAAGGCCGAGAAGGAACGTGACGCGCTGGTCGGCGCGCGCGACCAGCTCGCGGAGAAGCTCGAGAGAGAGACGCACTGGTTCAACCTCGTGGTCGACGCCCCGATGGCCGACTTCATCGCGCCGAACCTCAAGGTCGAAGGCGTGATCACCCCGAACCTGTTCAACGACTACAACTTCAACAACGTGCGCAAGATCGAGCACTGCATGACCTGTCACCAGGCCATCGACACCCCCGGGTTCGAGGAAGGTCTGGACTACAACGGGGATGGCGACTGGGACGACGCCGAGGACATGCTCGCGCACCCGTACAAGACGCACCCGCACCGCACCCTGCTGCTCGGCGGTACGCACCCGGTCAAGATGTTCGGCTGTTCGACCTGCCACCAGGGGAACGGGCACGCGCTAGACTTCGTGCACTCGGCCCACATCGCGAACGCCCAGGACCTCGGCGACACCGAGATCGAGCTCGATCACGGCCACAGCCTCGATCCGCGGCTGGACGCGCTGATGGTCACCTACAAGCAGGTCACGGCCGAGACCGGCCAGGAGACTCCCCACAGCCAGTTGTACGACGACCTCTACTCGAAGCAGCAGCTGCTCGCGAAGTGGAACGACGAGTACAACTACGAGGCCGTGTGGAAGTCGGACATGGACCACT
>JAUIEM010000602.1 GCA_030428695.1 bacterium | reverse complement strand
CGCAGGTTCCCGAGCGACAGGTCGGCCTTGGCCTTCTTGTAGCAGTCGTAGTGCTCGCGGTACTTGCGCAGGCGCTTCTTCAGCTCGTGGAACTTCTCCCAGGTCTGGGTCTCGTAGGTCTGGACCTGCTCGGCGATCTCGACGATGCGGGCGTAGCTCTCGGGGTCGTTGGCGCGCTTGAGCACCCGGATCTCGATGCGGCCGCGGCTGATGCCGGTCGCGATGTCGTCGAGCATCTCGCTCCACTCGAAGATCCGGTTGACGTCCCAGTCGTAGCTGTTGAGGATCTTCGCCGCGCGCAGGGCCTCGGCCTTGAGGTCCTCGCGCAGGTTCATCAGGTCGCGCCGGTCGATGGCGGGGTCGAGGGTCTTGATCCAGAGCTTGTTGATGCCGTCCATGATCGGCTGCAGCTTCGCCAGGTCCTTGCGCACCTTCTCCTGGGCCTGCTTCTTGCGCATCTTGTTCGGTGCGCGGAAGCCCTCGTTGAAGGGGTACTTCTTGCGCAAGGTGTGCTTGATCAGCTCGATCGCTTCCTCCGCGACCAGCTTGGTGCTGAAGATCAGCAGGAACATCTTCTCCTTGTGATCGTTCAGCGTCAGGGCGAGCTCGAGCTCTTGCTCCTTCTTGAGCAGGCCCATGTGGCTCATCTCGGTGAAGTACTGATGGATCGCGTCCTCGGTGCGGGCCGAGCGCCGCGGTGGCGGCGGCGGCTCTTCCTCGAGGTCCTTGGCGCTGGGCGGGCGCTTGGCTTCGGCCGCCTCGTCGCCGTCGTAGCTCTCGTCGAGCAGCTCGATCCCGCGCGCCTCGAGCTCGCCGAGGATGCGGTCGAGCTCGTCGGTGTCGCTGAGGCTCTGGGGGTAGACCTCGCCGATGTCGTCGTAGGTCAGGAACCCTTTGTTCGTCCCGAGCTCGACGAGCTGTTTGAAGCGTTTCGACTTGCTGAGCGCCATCCTGAACCCACTACTCTTGGGATTGATCCGTGTCATTCGCCGCCTCGGCCAGACAGGCGTCGAGCCAGCCGAGCAGGGCCTCGCGTTGGGCGTCGCTGCCCGAGGCCGGCAACGAGCCGAGCCTGTCGAGGGCCGCCTCGGGCACCGGGGTGTCCGCCAGCTCGACGACCGCCCGGAAGAACGCGTCCTTGTCGCCGACCGTGCGGGCCTGCTTGAGACCCCGCACCAGCGCGGGCAGAGCGGCCTTGTTCGCGCGCTGACCGAGGGCCGCGATCGCCTCGACGCGCACGTGGAAGTCGGGGTCGGTCGTCAGGGCCTCGAGCACCTCGCGGATCTCGCGTGACGGGAAGGGTGCCAGGCCCCGCACCGACAGCTTGCGGACCTCGGCTTCGACGTCGCGGGCGAGCTCGATCCACAGCGTCCGCAGGTCGGGGCCGGCGCTGTCGAGCAGCGCGAAGATGCTGCGCAGGCGCCCGATCGCGGCGGGCTCGACCGCCCGACGCCGCAGGCGCGGCCGCACGGTCTCGGGCCGGTGGGGGAGCAGCGAGACCGCGGCCTGTACCTGCACCCGCTCGTCGGGATCGTCGAGCAGCCGCTCGAGGGCCGCGACCGAGGCGCTGTCGCCGAACTCGCCGAGGGTCTGCGCGCACACGATGCGCACCTCGGGGGCCGGGTCGTCGGCCAGGGGCAGCACGCCGGCGGCGGCGGACGGGAACTCTTCGAGCAGCGTCAGCGCGATGTTGCGCACGTCGCTGTCGGCGTCGAGGCGGGCGGTGAGGGCGACCGCGATGATCTCCTCGGCGCGCGCCTCGATCGCCGGGTGCTTGACGCCGTCGGGCGTCCAGGCCAGCCGGCTGAGCACCGTCAACGCTCCCGTGCGGCGGACCGGCCGCGCGCTCTTGCAGGCGGCGAGCACCGTGTCGACCGCGGCTTCGCGGAGGTGGGTGCGCAGGTACTCGGTGTGGGCGAGGGGGTTCTCGTGCTCGCCCGCCGCGCGCACGATCAGGCTGTACAGGTCCGGGTCGTAGGTCTCGCGCGCCGCCAGCTCGGTCAGCAGCGGCTGCCAGTCGGTGCCGCGCTCGAACACGTGCTGCAGGTCGCCCCGGTACTGCAGCCAGGGCGAGAACCAGGTGTGCGCCGCGATCGCGAGGCCGGCGAGGCTGACGACGACCAGCAGCACGCGCTTGACGGTGCGGGCCTGCTGCTTGTCGCCGAGCTTGAACAGGCGCTGCAGGGTGTCACGGCGCGGCCCGCCCGGCCGCTCGGCCTTCGCCGCCCGTCGGGGACGGGGCGCGGGGGGCCGCTCGGAGGGTTCGGAGCGCGGGCTCATCGGCATCTTCCGTCGAGGACCGTCATACGCGCCCACTCAGCGCCGCGATCTGCGCTTCGGCCTCTTCGAGTGCCGTCTGGAGGCGGTCGATTTCGTCGTCCTTCTCGATGAACTTCTCGGTCAGCACGTCGAGGTTCTCGGTCAGCGTGTCGATCTCGCGCTCACGGGTCGCGAGGACCGCCTCGAGCGAGGCGAGCCGCTCGAGCACCTTGGCGGTCTCCCGCTGTTGCACCGGCGCGACCCGCTCGGTCTGCTGGGTGGCCGCGTGCAGGTCACGGCGCAGGCGGGCGTTCTCTTCCCGCAGGCTCCTCAGCTCCCCTTCCATCGTCCGCATGCGCTGGGTCGCGGAGCCGACGACGGTCGGCCGGCCGAGGCTCTGGCCGACCGGCTCGGCGACCGGCCGCGAGTCGGACTGCTGACCGCCGTCGATCTCGAGGTTGTCGAGCACCTCGGCGGCCTCGGCCTCGGACAGGGCGACGACGTCGAGCAGCATCGTCTGCGCGTTCTCGTCCCAGGCGGGCGCTTCCTGCGAGCCATCGGTGGCGAACTCCTGACTGTCGGCGGACATCTCGAGGTCGAACTCGTCCGAGCTCTCGAAGATGTCCTCGAAGGAGTCGTCGAGGTTGGCGTTGTCCCGGGTGATCGCCCGGGTGCGCGAGGACAGCGCCGAGAACAGGCCGTTGCCCTCGGCCTCGGCGCAGGGCGAGAAGTCCTCGGGCTCGGCCGGCGGCTGGTTCCGACGGGTCGGCCGCACGGTGCGGCGCGAGGCGACATCCTTCTCGAGGGCGGGCAGGGCCTCGGTCTCGGCCGGCCGGACCGGGGAGGGGTCGAGCTCGGTCTGCACCTCGTCGTCGTCCTGCTGCTGTTGCCATCGCAACGACTCGGCGGGGAACTCGATCTTGAAGGTGCGGGTCGTCTTGCGGCGCTTGCGCGAGGGCTGCGGCTGCTCGTCGCGGGAGTCGCCGATGCTCGGGATCTGCACCGACTTGAGCGGGGAGGTGTCGGTCGCGAACTTCAGGGCCCGGCGGGTCGCCGAGTGGGTCTGGTACTTGAGGTTGTCTTCGTTGTAGGCCCGGAAGACCAGGTTGGTCTTGCCGAGGAAGATCAGGTCCTCGTCGGACAGCACCTGCTTGCTGATGCGGATGCAGTTGACGTAGGTGCCGTTGCGGCTGTTGAGGTCCTCGATCCAGAAGCGATCGTCCTTCTCGTAGATGCTCGCGTGCTGGCGGGAGATCCACGGGTCGCCGAT
>JAUIEM010000601.1 GCA_030428695.1 bacterium | reverse complement strand
GCTCGACCGAGACCAGGCCGGCCCGCTGCCAGCAGACCTTGAGGATCTGCACGAGGTCGTCGAGCTCGACCGGCCCCCGGTAGCGCTCTTCCAGCCGGGAGCGGTAGTAGTCCTCGAGGACCTGGTGGATCAGCCCGCCGAAGAGGACGTTCTCGTTCGGCTCGCTCCGCTCCTTGCGGACGTAGTGCAGCTCGAAGGCCTTCGGGCAGTCGACGAAGCGCTTGAGCCGGGTGAAGGACAGGTAGCTGTTCTTGAAGGTAGAGGTGGCCATCGACCTCGTTCCGGGCTCAGAGCCCGTCGAGGGCTCCGAGCAGTCGTTCCTTGCGGAGGATGTCTCTCGCACTCTCGACCGTGAGGGTGCCGCCGCACGTCGAAAGGGCGTCGCCGTCGCTGGAGGGGGACGGCTCGTCCGGTGGCGGGCTCTCTCCGGCAAGCCGGCGCCGCAGCGTGGCCTCGAAGCCGTCGCGGATCTCCTCGCCGCTCATCTCGTGGCCGCACTCGCCGATCCACTCGATGAGCCGGCCCAGCTCCTCGACCTCCCGCTCCCACTTCGGCATGAGCCGCTCCCGCTCGACCTTCCCCGTCGCTGGGTCGTCGATCCGCCGGCGCAGGTCCTTCTCCCGGTCGAGGAGGATGTCGTAGTGGATCTGGTGGTCGAGGAGCTTCCGCCGACGTGCCCGCTCCTCCCAGCCCGGTACCGGCTTGAACGTGCGGCCGTCCTTCGCGGTCAGCTCGAGGATCTCGCCGCCGAAGGTGTCGAGGCAGAGCCCGAACTTGTGCATCTCGTCGGCGGTGAACTCGATCCGCTCCTTGCCGGTCAGCTCGGGGACGAGCCAGATCTCGACGCCGAACTTCTCCGACCAGATGCCGACGCACTTGCCGTGAGCCTTGAAGGAGGCGACCGGGTCGGGCCTCTCTTCCTGCGGGGTCTCGCTCATCGCCTTCTCCTTCGCGGATGGAAGGCTGTATCCCTGTATCCATCTCTCTTCTCTTCTGGATACACATCTGGATACAGCACAAGGTCTTGTCTCTTGGAGGCTTGCGGCCGATCCGAGCCCCTCGTATCCCCGTATCTCGCCGCTCCGGGCCCCAGTAGGGCGCTCGGAAAAACAAGGGTCGCGGGGCAGCCGGCGGCACCACCTGTTCTTTCTCCGCCGATGTAGGGAGACGCTCCCGCTCGGCCGGATACGCGGATACCGGGATACGCCGACGTCGCAACTTGCCATGCTGTAACGGCTTGTGGGTTGCCGGACGTATCCTGCCGCCGGTCTGTATCGGATACTCACCGGTCGTACTCCCACCCGCGGCGGCCATCGCCGTCGTCGTCGCGCTCGATCTCCTCGGTGAAGAAGCTGTGGAGAACCTCGGGAGCCTTGTCGAGGTCGACGGTGAGCACGTGCCGGGGCACCCCGGCGATCCGGAAGGTGCTGTTCCAGGAGACGAAGTACGCCTCCTCCTTGAGCTGGTCGAGGATGGTCTTCTTCGGCCACGCCGGCTCGCCGGTCCGGCGGCGGTAGCTCTCGGCCCACAGGTTGTAGGCGGCCGAGAAGTAGAGGTGGCCGCGGCTCTTGAGCACGTCGACGGCGTAGTGGTTCTTCGTCACCACGCCGTTCGCCTTGAGCACGTCGAGGTCCTCGATGAACGTGTTCACGAGGCTCTCCGACTCCTTCACCTCGTTGATGTGCGCGATCTCGGCCTCGAGCCAGTCGATGAAGTCCTGGTCCTTGCGGATCCAGGTCATGACCCCAGCGACGACCGCGTAGTTGAGCGCCAGCCGCGGCGTCTGCACCTTGTCGCGCAGGAAGCGGTAGTAGCCGTCGATGGCGTCCATGACGGCCTTGACCACGTCGGCCGTCTTGCGGCGGAGCAGGTCGGCGGTGAAGGCCGAGGCCTGGCCGATGATCCGGGTCACCTCGTCGTAGAAGCGGTCCTGCCGCTCGATGGAGGTCAGGTGGACGATCACGCAGCGCGAGAGGAGCCCGTTGTCGGCCGGCAGGTGCTCCCCGGAGAGGACGGCCGCGCCGCGCACGGCGACCTCACGGGTGCCGAAGGTCAGCTGGATCCCTTTCGAGGCGCCGATCTGGTTGTAGACATCGCGCAGGAGCCCGTAGCGTCGGACGATCTCGGGCATGAAGCAGCAGGCCCAGGTCCAGCCGAGCGCCAGGTAGGCCTTGTAGCCGCCGAGGTTCCTGTGCAGGTTCTCGATCAGCGCGTCGCCGATCCGCCGCGCCTCGGCCTCCTCGAGGAGCTCGAGGCTCGGGACTTTCTCGTAGGTCTGGTCCTGCGAGTCGAGCGAGGCGGGGATGAGCCCCTTGCTCTCCAGCCAGAAGATCCCTTCGGGGTCGGGGCGAGGCGACGTCGTCCTTGAACTCCTGGACCAGCTGGGTCCGAGGCCGCTCGCCCTGGACCAGGATCCGGTGGCCGTTGCCGGCGATCCGATCGTGAACCGCGTGCAGGTTCCGGTACGACGTGAACAGCCCCAGCGCCCGGCCGCCCACCAGGTCGAGGATCTTGCCGAGCTCCAGCGCCATCTCGCCGGCGAAGGAGGGGCTGTTCGGGGCGCACGCCATCTCGGGCACGACCAGGAGGACCTGGTCGCGGAAGTCGAAGGGGCTCTCGACGGCGAGCTCCCGCCCGCCCTCGAGGCCGATCTGGTCGCGGATGAAGTCGAAGGTCCCGCCGGTGGTGACCGTCGCCGAGGTGACGACCACGCTCTCGGTCGACTCGAACAGCTCGGCGCGGAGGTAGGGCGCCACGTCGATCGGTTTGCCAGAGAGCACGATGCGGCCCCGGGCGTCCTCGTCGATCCAGTAGACGAAGTTGTCGTCGTCGAAGCGCAGAACCGCCTCGATGCGCTGGCGCAGGCTCTCCCCGCGGGCGACCCGCCGGACAATGCGCCGCGCTTCCTCCTCGTCCTGGGCCGTCTCCTGCCGGGCCGTCCAGTAGCGCCGATGGGCGTCGAGGACCGAGAGCACCGGCTGCCCATCCACGAAGCCCCGCTCCTTGATGCGGGCCTTGTAGCGCGGGCTGCGGGCGTACTGCCGGACGGCGCGGAAGAAGTCGTCCGCCGCCCTGTTGATCTGCGACGCAAGCTCGGCGGCCCCGGCGCGGACCAGCGGGCGGGCGAGCCGCCGCAGGGCGAACTCGGTCACCCGGAAGCCGAAGAAGTCCCGGGCGATCTCGGCCATCTCGTGGCCCTCGTCGCACACGGCCAGGTCGAAGGGCGGCAGGATCAGGTCCATGCCGGTCGCGGCGCGGACCTGCAGGTGGGCGAACAGGAGGTGGTAGTTCGTCACGATGACGTCGGCGTCCTTCGCCCGCTCCCGAGCCTGCCAGGCGAAGCAGCCGGTCTTTCGGCAGCGGTCGCCGTCGCACTCCTCGGTGTCGCCGCAGAGCTTGCGCCACAGGCCGTAGCGCGGCTTGAACGGCAGCTCGCTGACGTCGCCGGTCGTCGTCTCGCCGGCCCAGGCCGCGATCGCCGCGTACTGCTCCTCCTCGTCGGGGTCGTAGATGTCGGCGAAGAGGGCGCCCACCTGCCCCTCGTAGAA
>JAUIEM010000132.1 GCA_030428695.1 bacterium | reverse complement strand
ACGACCATGACCACGACGAGGACGACGCCACCGTCGAGGAGACGGCTGCCGACCCCGTCGAGGTCGACGAGCCACGCCGCTTGCTGGTCGTCGGCGCCCACGAGCAGCCACTGCTCGAGCTGATCGACCTCGCCGACGGCACGAGCGCCTCGCTCGACTTGGACGCGCCGGCAGGCTTCAACTCCGCGATCACCGAGTCGGGCCGGTTCCTCCTGGCGGGACACGACGATGGGGTCACCGTCGTCGACACCGGCGTGTGGTCCGAGCCGCACGGCGACCACTTCCACCACTACACGTCCGCCCCGGTGGTGATGGGCCAGGTCGATGGCCCGAATCCGACACACCTCATCAGCCACGACAACCTCAACGCCTTGTACTTCGACGGCACCGGCGTCGCCCTGGTGATCGCTGAGGAGACGCTCGAGGACGGCGAGGTCACCGTCACGGCGGAGGTGCCGACCGGCGCTCCCCACCATGGGTTCGCTGTGCCCACGCACGGCGCGTACGTCGTCACCGTGCCCACGCCGGACATGGAGCAGATGCCCAACGTCGTCGGCGTCAACGGTACCGACGGCGTCGTCCAAGCGCAGTTCGACTGCCCCTCGACCCACGGCGAGGCCAGCACCGCCACCGGCGCCGCCGTGGCGTGGAACGCCGATGCGGACCCCGAGCTCGAGCTGGTCTGCGGGCTCGGCGACGGGCGGGCGGTGCTGGTCGACGACACCGGACGGCCGATCACCTTCTTCTCGGGGGACTTCTCCTTCTTCGTCGGGCGCGCCGACGACCTCGACGGCGACGGCCACGCCGACCTGCTGATCGAGACCTCGAACGGCCTGCACTTCAAGCGCGGCGGCGACCAGAGCACCTTCGCCGCCCTGCCCGCCGCAGGCCGCACCAGCAACCCGGTGCTCGCCACCTTCGCCCGCCAGCCCGAGCTGTGCTTCGCGACCCCCGACGGCGTCGAGCGCTCGCTGATGGTCGGCGGGGAGGCGGTCTCCAACGGCCGCCTGGCGCTGCGGGCGTCGCGCCTGGCCGTGCTCGAGAGCGGGCTGTACGGGATCCTCGGCAACGAGCTGCTGATCGGCCGGCCGGGACGCCCCGCGGAGGTGCTCTTCCGCGCCCGCCAGAGCTTGACCGGCCTGGCGGCGAGCGAGCCCCTCGGCCTGCTCGCCGTCTCGCACGGCGCGGGCCTCGAGCTCGTCGGCTCCGACGGGGTCCCGCGCCTGTCGCTCGCCGCGGCGCTGAGCGCCCCTCCGCTGCTGCTCGCGGCGGACGGCGGCCGGGTGCTGGTCTGCGAAGGCCGACGCCTGCGGCTGCTCGCCCTCGACGGCCAGACGGTCTGGCAGCACGAGGTCGGCGCGGCGCTGCTGCCCGACCCCGCGGTCGGCGACCTCGACCGCGACGGCGCGCCGGAGATCGTCGCCCTGGACGCGAGCGGGCGGGTGACCGTGCTGGCGACCCGCGACGGCCGCGTCCTCTGGACCCACGCCCTCGGCGAGACCGGCCTCGCCGGCAGCGGGCCGGGCCTCGCCGACCTCGACGCCGACGGCTACCCCGAGGTGCTGGTCACCCTGACGCGCGGGGAGGTCTGCGCCCTGCGTCCCGAGGCTCCCGAGCGGCTGTGGAGCTGGCTGCCGCCCGCGCCCCTCAGCGCCGCGCCCCTGTGCCGGCCGGACGGACGGGTCGTCGTCCCGCTCGCCGACTCCGGCCTGGTCTGCCTGGCGGCCGGAAGCCCGGCCTGGCGCCTGCCGATCGAGGCCTCGGGACCGCCCGTGGCCTTCCCCCGCGAGCCTTCCCGGATGCTCGTGCCCGGCGGGGACTCGGTGTGGCTGGTCGAGGCGGGGGTGGTGCGGCGCTCGCGCTTGCTGACGATGCCGCCCGGCGCCTCGCTCGCCATCGTCGACGCCCCCGGCGGCGTCGAGTGCGTCGGTTATCACAACAACTTCCTGTACCGCCTCAACCGCGACCTCGAGGTGCTGTCGCGCCGGGTCCTGCCCGGCAGCCCGCGGCACACCCCCCACACCCTGCTCAGCGACGACGACCTGCTCGCGTTCACCGTCGTCGAGGGGCTGGACGGCCGCGCGACCGCGGTGCTCGCGTCGCTGCCGAAGAACCGCATCCTGCGCACCAGCCGCGAGGTCAGCGACGCCCGGGCGAAGAACCTGCTCGTCGTGCCCGACGCCGGTCCCCCGCGCATGGTGTGGGCCACGCCGCCGGCCTTCTTCCTCGGCAACCGCGACAACGTCACCTGGCTCGCCGCCGACTTCGACGGCCAGGTGCTGTGGAGCGAGACGTCGATGACCGCGGGCTTCGAGGATCCGATCGTCTACGAGGGCGGCGCGCTGTTCAGCGTGCAGTTCCGCGCCCGGAGCGAGCTCGTCCACCTCAGCTTCCCGGAGGCCGAGGTCGCCTGGCGCCTGCCGCTGCCCTCGAGCGCGAGCGCCTCGCCCCGGCTCGACGGCGACGAGATCGCGATCGCCCTCGAGGGCACCCTGTGGATCGTGTCGGCCCGCGACGGCACGGTCCGCCGCCGACTCGAGCTGCGCGAGCGCCCGGTCGAGATCCTCGCCTGCGAGGAGTTCTGGCTCGTGCTGACCAGCAGCGGCGAGCTCGTCGCGCTCCAGCGCCTCGCCGCGGCCGCGCCGACATGGTTCGCCGGTGAGGGCGGCTTGAGCGGGAGACGCAGCTACCCATAGCCCGGCGCGCTGGTTTCCAGCGGGACAACTGCTACACTTAGAGTCGACCCCGGCGTCGGCATCGTCACCTCCGAGGTCCGCGGGGGACGGAACCTCGAGCCAACGGAGCAGCGAGTGGGCGAACCGAGAGAGATCTACCTCCTCCCGTCCGATTCCCCCTGCAAGCCCGCCCTCAACCAGACCCTGGGCGGCCTCGGGACACCGGTACGCGGCGCCGAGCCGGGAGACTTCGTCAAGCTCAACGCCGAGCGCGGGGTCGCCCGCGCCTTCCTGTGCGACGTCAGCTCGGAGGCGTGCGGCGAGCGCATGCGCAACGCCCTGAAGGCCCACGGCCCGCCGTTGCCCTCCGTCATCCTGCTCGGCCGCGACGCCTGGACCCTGTGCGACGAGCTCGGGGCCCACGCGGCGGTCGACCCCGACGGCCATCCCAAGGCGCTCGAACGCGCGGTCTCCACCCTGCTGCGGCTGCTGCAGCTGCGCAGCGCCCGCGACCGCTACGAGCGCGAGGCCTTCACCCGGCGCGGAAACCTCCGCCAGCTCACCCGCATCGGCAACAGCCTCTCCGACGTCACCCAGCTCGACGAGCTGATCCGCCTGCTGCTCGACGAGACCCGCTCGATGCTGATGGCCGACGCGGTCAGCCTGTACCTGGTGCGGGAGGTCGACGGCGAGAAGAAGCTGGTGTTCGTCGAGGCCCTGAACGAGTCGATCGAGCTCGAGGTCAAGCAGTACACGCTGACGATCGACAACACGAGCATCGCCGGCTTCTGCGCGCTGACCGGGCGCACGATCAACCTCCGCGACGCCTACAACCACCGCCCGACGGAGTTCCACTTCTACAAGAACTTCGACACGATGACCGGCTACCGCACCCGCTCGGTGCTCGCCGCCCCGCTGGTCAACCGCGACCGCGAGGTCATCGGCGTGCTGTCGGCCTTCAACCGCAAGCGCGAGCGCGGAGCCCTGCTGCTCACCGAGGCGGACGTGCTCAAGTACGTCGTGCCCTTCGACTTCGCCTCGCAGGAGCTGGTCGAGTGCATCGCCTCGCAGGCGGCGGTGTCGATCGAGTACTCGCGGCTGTACAACGACATCAAGCGGCTGTTCGACGGCTTCGTCGAGGCGAGCGTGACCGCGATCGAAGCGCGCGACCCGACGACCGGCGGGCACTCCGAGCGGGTCGCCCGGCTGTCGGTCGGGCTGGCCGAGAAGATCTCCGACTCGGGCACGGACGACTTCAAGGACATCGCCTTCTCCGACTCGGACATCACGCAGCTGCGCTACGCGGCGATCCTCCACGACTTCGGCAAGGTCGGCGTCAAGGAGCGCATCCTCGTCAAGCCCTGCAAGCTGTTCGACGAGGACCTCGCCCGCATCCAGGCGCGCTTCGAGTACGCCCGGGAACGGATCGTGCGCGCCGACCGGGAGCGCCGCATCGAGCTGCTGATGCAGCGCCCGGACGACGAGGCGCTGCGCCGCGGGCTGGCGGCCTTCGACGCCGAGCTCGAGAGCCAGCTCCAGCAGCTCGCGGGGCTGCGCGAGACCGTCGAGCGGGCGAACCGGCCGGGCCGCGGCCAGGAAGAGCTGGTCGAGCGGCTGCAAGAGGCGACCGAGCTGTACGTCCCCGCTCCCTTCGGCAGAGAGGAGGCGATCCAGATGCTGACGCCGAGCGAGTTCGGCAACCTGTCGATCCGCCGGGGCAGCCTGAACGACCAGGAGCGGCGCGAGATCGAGTCGCACGTCAGCCACACCTACGACTTCCTCAAGCGCATCCCCTGGACCTCCGAGCTCAGCGAGGTGCCGAAGATCGCCTACGCCCACCACGAGAAGCTCGACGGCTCCGGCTACCCGCGCGGGATCGTGCGCGAGGAGATCCCCTACCCCTCGCGCATCATGACCGTCGCGGATATCTTCGACGCGCTGACGGCCTCCGACCGGCCGTACAAGAAGGCGATCCCGACCGACCGCGCGATCGACATCCTGTACGACGAGGCCGAGCGCGGGAAGATCGAGCGCTGCATCGTCGACGTGCTGGTCGAGACCCGCGTCTACGAGCCGATCCTGCGCGAGGCGCGGGCGGGGGTCCTGTAGCGGAATCCGATACCGATTCCGATACCGATAACGACTCCGATGGGAGAAGCGATGCCGTCCGACAAGCTGCCCCGGGCCTGCGAGAAGATCGGCCTCGGCGTCCACCGCCACCACATCTTCCTGTGCGCCGACCAGGGCAAGCCCAAGTGTTGCGACCGGGACGTCTCGATCAAGGCCTGGGAATACCTCAAGCGCCGGCTCAAGGAGCTCGGTCTCGCGCGCCGCGGCGGGATCAACCGCAGCAAGGCCCACTGCCTGTCGCTGTGCACGGACGGGCCGGTCGCGGTGGTCTATCCGGAGGGGATCTGGTACCGGAACGCGACGGAGGAGGTGCTCGAGCGGATCATCCAGGAGCACCTGATCGGCGGGCGGCCGGTCGAGGAGTTCATGATCGGGAGCTACCCGCTCTGTTCCTCGTCCTCTTCCGGCTCTTCATCGGCGAGCTCGGCGGGCAGCTCGCCCTCCTCGAGCTCGTCGCCTTCCTCGCCCTCTTCGCCCTCGAGCATCGAGTTCCAGTAGCTCGCCATGCGCTCGAAGTACGGGGCCATGTGCTCGAGGAAGTCGACGCCGTAGAAATTCTCCGCGTCGACCTCGGCCTCTTCGTCCTCGGGCAGCTCTTCGGTGATCTCGCCCATCACCGCCGCCGCATCCTTGTACAGGTCGGGACGCGAGGTCTCGCCCTCCTCGAGGTTGGCGAGGATGCGCGGCAGGTCGATGCCGAGACAGCGCGAGAGGTTCTTGTAGAGGATCCAGCCCTGCATGGCCTCGATCCCCATCGGGTAGGTGATGAAGTTCTTCACGCTCGTCGAGTAGACCCGGTATCTGCCATCAGACAGCTTGACGACGACTTCCGCCACGGTACTCTCCGATCTCTGTGTGGTGCGCCCCAGAGTACCGCCATGGCCCGCCGCCTTCAAGGCGGTGCTGTGGAAACGCGGGGAGCAGGGGAGGAAGCATGGCCGGACGCATCGCCGTCGTCGACGAACAGAACCGCTTCGTGCGCTGGGAGGAGCGGCGCACGATCCACGAGCAGCGCCTGGTGCACCGGAGCATCCACGTGCTGGTCTTCGACTCCGCCGGGCGCCTGATCATCCAGCGCCGCCACCGCGACAAGCAGACCCATCCCCGCTACTGGGATGGCTCCTGCGCCGGCCACGTCGAAGAGAGCGACTACCCCGCCGGCCCGGACGAGCGCCTCGACGAGGTCTACCACGAGACCGCCGTGCGCGAGCTCGAGCAGGAGCTCGGGGTGCGCGCCCCCCTCGAGCCCCTCGGCAGCTTCGGCCCCGTCGCCGGCCTGCACTACGAGCAGATCCGGCTGTACCGCGCCCGCTCCGACGGGCCCTTCACGCCGCAGGTGGAGGAAGTCGAAGAGCTCGCCCGCGTCCTCCCCCACGAGCTCGACGCCCTGATCGCCGGCCCCGAGCTCGTCACCCCTCTGCTCGCCTGGTGGGGCCAGTGGCTGCGCGAGCGCGGGGAGTGGCCGGGGGCCTGAAGCGAGGTCGGGCGCCGGGTGGAAACGACCCGGTCCCGCGGCGGCAATCCGCGCAGGGAGGGCTCCGGCATCGCGATTCCCCAGGGCCTGGTGCGCGCGCTCGGCAGCCAGTGGCTCGCGGTCGGCCACGGCGCCTTCGTCGTCGTGCTGCTGATGGTGTTCATCGCCCGCCAACTCGCGCCGGCGCGCCTGGCCGACTACGTCTACCTGCTCAGTGTCGCCGAGCTGTTCGCGATCGCCCAGGGCCTCGGCCTCGCGCCCCTGATCTTCCGCGAGCAGGTCGCCCCGACGCGGGCCCTCGGCGTGACCGTCGGCCGGCTGATCGGTGGCTACCTCGGCTGGGTGCTCGCGGCGACAGCGCTCGGCTCCCTCGCGCTCCCCTGGCTGCTCGGCGGACCCGCGCTCGCGGTCGCGCTCGCCCTCGGAGCGGCGCGCTGCGCGACCGGCCTGGTCTCGGCCGTGCTGAAGGGCGCGGGGCGCTTTCCCGCCGAGGCGGGCTGGAAGATCGCGCTGCGCACCGCCTCGGGCCTCGGCGTGGTCGGCTGCGCCCTTCTCCTGCCCGGCCTGCCCGCGGGGATCTTCGCCGGCTACCTCGTCGGCGAGCTCTTCCTCCTCGCGACGCCGACCGCCCGCGCCGCCCTCCGCGCGCCGGTCTTCGCCCTGCCCCCCCGGGCGGTCCTGCGCAGCGGTCTGGCGATGATCACGATCCACGCGGCGACCACGGTGTACTTCCGCTGCGACATCGTGATGCTGCGCAGCTTCGGGGCGGAGCCGGTGCTCCTCGGTGGCTACGGCCTCGCCTCGCAGCTGCTCGGCGGGGTCGTGATGTTCGCGGCGCCGGCGATGGCGATCGCGTTCCGCTTCCTGCGCCTGCGCTGGCGGCAGCCCGCGCTCTTCCGCCGCCACCTGACCCGGATCCTCGTCGGCGCCGTCGCGGCCGGGCTGGTGCTCGCCGCGGGAGGCGCGGCCTTCGCTCCGCGCGCGGTGCGCATCGCCTTCGGGCCGGCCTACGATCACGGCGGGAGCCTGTTCGCCTGGCTCGGGCTGGCGCTGGTCTTTCTGCTGCCGAACTTCGCCTTCGCGCAGGCGCTCCTCGCCTTGAACCGCGAGCGCATCTACGCCGTGGCGGCGGCCGCGGCGGCGGTCTTCAACATCGGGCTCAACCTCTATCTGCTACCGCGCTTCGGCACCTTCGGCGCGGTCGCCTCGACCGTCGCCACCGAGGCGCTCCTCTGCGCCCTGCTCGGTCTCGCGCTGCGGGCCCTGTGGACCGATCGCGGGGGCGCCGGGGGTCGCGAAGAGGACGAACGAAGCGAGCGTCAGGGTCATGAAGACACGCGAGTAGAAGAAGCTGTCGGTCCCGAAGGACAACAACAGGCCCAGGCCGACCGCCAGCTCCGGGGACGGCGGCCAGAGCCGCCCCCGACGCCGTAGCCCGCGACCGACGGCGAACACCGCCAGCAGCGCGAGCAGGCCTCCGCCGAGCCCCCACTCGGCGAGCAGGTTGAGCAGGCCGTTGTGGGCGTTGAGCACCTCGCGCTCGATCTTCTCGTACTCGTACGCGCGCAGCTCCGGCGCGGCGTAGTCGCGCAGCGCGCGGTTGTACCCGCCGGGACCGACGCCGAGCAGCGGGTGGTCGGTCGCCATCGCGAGCGCAGCCCGCCACAGGAAGAAGCGCGACTCGACGCTGCCGATCGGTCGGGGTCCCTCGGGCGAGGCGGTGGACGCAGGGGAGGCCACGACGCTGTCCGGGCCGGGATCGCCGAGCAGCCGCGCCGACGACGGGGACAGGACGACGGCGAGCAGCAGCGCCGCGCCGAGCAGAGCTGCGACCAGCCGCCGGCTGCCGCGGCGGAAGAGCAGGACGGCCAGCGGGACGCAGAGCATCATCAGGCTGGTGCGCGAGCTGATCCGCGCGATCGCGCCCAACAGCACGGCGACCGCCGGCACGAACAGCGCGCTCCGCAGCTCCCCCCGCAGCCGCAGCCACAGCGCGACGAGCACGGCCGCCGCGAGCCAGCTGCCGAGCAGGTTGGCGTGTTGCATCGTCGCCGCGGGCCTCGGCAGCCCGGCCAGGCGCTGGCGGTCGCCGGCGCGGAAGACATCCGCCAGCCACGCGAACAGCCCCTCGTTCCACGCCTCGACCAGCGCGAGCGCCGCCAGCGCGACGGCGACCGCGACGACCGCCCGCAGGTAGAAGCGCAGGAGCCCGCGGTCGAGGGTGAAGATGAAGACGAGCAGGAAGGCGCCGGTCAGCGAGGTCGCATGGATGACCAGCCACTTGAGGGAGTAGCCGACGGCGTCCGCGCGCAGCGCGGAGACCAGGCCGAGGCCGAGGAAGGCGGCCGCCGCCCCGACGGCGAGGTGGTACTGTCCGACGAAGGCCCCGAGCCGCCGCCAGCGCAGGACGAAGAGCACCGAGCCGAGGGCGATCAACGCCACCCCCGACGAGATCGAGTCGGTCGGAATCCAGGCCGGCATCGGCACGCGCAGCTCCGCGCACAGCGCGATGAGCGCGACGAGCAGCGCGCCTCGCACGAACCGCCGCATCAGCCGTCCTCCCCGGCGTCGATCCGCCGCGCCCGCCGCCAGCGCACCGGCTGCCCCGCGACCAGATAGCGCAGGGTCCCGAGCAGGGCGGCGAAGTTGAGCAACAGCAGGGTAGCCGGCGCCGCCAGGATGCGGTAGCGCCGCCCCGCCCCCAGGCCGAGCAGCCCGGCCCCCCACAAGCCGAGCTGGGCGCCGAGGAGCCAGATGTAGAGCGGCCCGTGCGCGAGCAGCGCGGCGTTGAGCGGAAGCAACAGGAACGACGCGAGCGGTGCGACCAGGCCGCGCAGGAACTTGTGGGAGACGTACTGCCAGCACAGAAGCGGTCGGCGGAAGACATCGAACAGCCCCGGCATCCGCGGCACCGCCTGGACGTGGCCGGCCGCGACCCGCATCCGCCGCGTCAGCTCGTCGCGAAGCGTCGCCGAGCCCCCCTCCTCGGCCCAGGCCTCGGGAACGTAGGCGAGGCGGTACCCGGCGAGGGCGATGCCGAGGGAGATCGCGAAGTCGTCGGCGACGGTGTCCTCCGGCAGGGGACGGTAGAGCTCCCGGCGGACCGCGAACAGCTCCCCCGCCGCGCCGACCACCGAGCCGAGGCGGTCCTCCGCCCTCTTGAGCGCTGATTCGTAACGCCAGTACAGGGACTCGCTGGCGGCGGCGGCTCCCGGGCCCCGCGCGACCCGTTTCTCGCCGGCCGCGCAGCCGACCGCGGGATCGTCGAAGGCCCGCGCCAGGGCACGCAGGGCGCCCGGACACAGCATCGCGTTCGCGTCGCTGAAGACGACGATCGCCCCCCGCGCCGCGGCGACTCCGCGGTTGAGGGCGGCCGCCTTGCCGCTCCGCCCCGGCTGGGCGAGGAGCTCGACCTCCGGGAAGTCCGCGAGCCGCGAGGCGGTCCCGTCGTCCCCATCGACGACCCACAGCACCTGCAGGAGCTCCGGCGGGTAGTCGAGAGCCCGGGTGTTCGCGCGCTTGCGCGCGACGAACTCCACCTCGTCGCAGGCCGCGATGACCAGGCTGAGCAGAGCGGGAGCGCCCGGCGGCGCCGCCGGGCGGGGTCGCACGAGCCGGGCGAGGCCGGTGAGCAGGAGCGGGTAGCCGAGCCAGGTGTAGGCGAGCACGGCGACCAGACCCCAGAAGGCCATCGCGACACCGGTCACGCCCTTCCCCCCGCCGGGCTCACGGCCGCGCCTCGTCGAGCACCCGGGCAAGACGTGCCGCGCAGGCCTCCCAGCTGAAGTGCCGGCGGCGCTCGCGGCCGCGGGCGACCAGCTCGGCCCGCCGCCCCGGCGAGCCGTCGAGCTCCTCGAGCGCGTCCGCGATCGCCTCGACCGAGAGCGGGTCGACCAGGCGCGCCGCCCCGCCGCACACCTCCGGCAGCGCGGTGGTGTCGGCGCACACGATCGGGAGATCGCAGGCCATCGCCTCGAGCAGCGGCAGCCCGAAGCCCTCGAAGCGTGACACCAGGGCCAGGGCGCGCGCCCCCCGGTACAGGGCTTTCAGCTCGCTGTCGCGGATGAAGCCGCTGCAGACGATCTGATCGGCGACGGGGCTCCGGGCGATGCGGGCGCGCAGGGGGCCGTTCTTGAACAGCGGAGGGCCGGCGAGCACCAGCCGGGTCGGCGCGCCCGTGCGCTGCTTGAAGCGCTCGAAGGCCGCGACCAGCCGCCGCAGGTTCTTGCGCGGGTGCAGGCTGCCCACGTACAGGAAGTACGGCCGGCCATCGGCGAAGCGCCGCCGCACCCGCTCGACCAGCCCCGCCGGCGGCGGCGTCGCGAATCCGTCCGCGACGGCGGCGCCCGCGACGGCGATGCCCGCCGGGTCGAGGCCGAGGCGGCGCCCGATGTCGTGGCGCGAGAACTCGGAGAGCGTGACCAGGCGGCGGGCGCGGCGCGCGTAGCGGGGCAGCATGCGGGTGTAGAACAGCGCGTGCGACCAGGCGAGGTCCTGCGGCGCGTCGAGGAAGTTCAGGTCGTGCAGGAACAGCACGGTCGGCACCGGGCTGAGCAGCGGCGCCATCCCGTCCATGCCGAGGTAGAGGCCCGCGCCGCGCGCCCAGACGAGCGGCGCGACCACCGCCTCGAGCCAGGGGATGAAACAGACCGGATGCCGGCAGGGCGGGGTCTGCACCAGCGCCGCGTTCGACGGCAGCCGGAGTCCCGCCACCGGCCCGTCGACGATCCACAGGAACTCGTACGAAGGCCGCGCCTGGGCGAGGCGCGGCAGCATCTCGCGACAGTAGCGCGCGATCCCGGCGGGCCGGCGGGCGGCGAGCTGGCGCGCGTTGACCGCGACCCTCATCGCGCCGTCTCCTGCGCGACCAGGGCGCGGTACCACGGCTCCAGGCGCGCGGTCAGGCTCTCCCAGCGCAGCGCACGGGCCCGCGCGCGTCCGGCGCTCCGCAGCGCGCCGTAGAGGGCGTCGTCGCACAGCACGCGGGCGACCGCGCGGGCGAATTCCTCCGCCCCGTCCGCGACCAGCGCGTCGACGCCCGGCTGCACCTCGAGCCCCTCGACGCCGAGCGCCGTCGACACGACGGGCAGGCCCGCGGCCCAGGCCTCGATCGCCTTGATGCGGGTACCGGCCCCGGCCAGGAGCGGGATCACCAGCAGCCGGGCGCGCTGCAGGAAGGGCAGGACGTCCGGCACGTCGGCGTGCGCGGCGACCCCGTGGCGACGCAGGCGCCAGGCCAGACAGCGGCCGAGCTCGCTGCCGACCACCCGCACCCGCGTCGCGGGCACCCGCCGGCGCAGCGCCGGCAGCACCGCGCGCAGGAACCAGTCCAGGCCAGCGCGGTTCGGAGCCCAGCCCAGACAGCCGA
The DNA here is from genome assembly GCA_030428695.1 of bacterium. The sequence continues at coordinate 11,036 of JAUIEM010000132.1, read as the reverse complement.
GGAACAGGAGCTCCGGCGCGCGCACCGGCGGCCCGGGCACGAGGCGGGCGGCGGCGCCGTTCTCGAGCACCTCGACCCGCGCCTCCGGGACGAGCGCGCGGAGCCGCCGCTGGTCGCGAGCCGAGACCGCCAGGCTGAAGGCGGCCCGACGCAGGGCCTGTCGCTCGAGGCGCTCCGTGCGGTCGCGCTCCGCTCCAGCGAGCCAGGGCCCCAGGCGGCCGAGCAGGCGCGCGGCGAGCTCGGACTCGACGTTGTGCGCGCTGTAGACGAGCGGAGTCCCCGGCGGGAGCACCGGCAGCCGCGCCAGCATCGCGAGCTCCTCGACCTGGACCGCGTCGTAGCGGCCCCCGTCCAGCATCGCCGCGACACGCGCGCGCAACGCGGGCACTGCGAAGCGCAGGCCGCGCAGTGGCAGCCCGGCCGCCAGCCCGGCGAGCATCGCCGCCGGCGCGCGCCGGGGCGGCAGGGTCGCGACCTGCCCGTAGGGCGCGTGGACCGGGGTGGGGGCGTCGGGCGGAAGGAAGCCGACCGCGTCGACGGTCGCGAAGCGGGCGAGCCCCTCGGCGAGGTGCCGGGCGCGCAGCGCGCCTCCGCTGCGCGGGGAGGCAGCGAGCCACTTGACGACGTGCAGGATGCGGATCAGTACGCCCCCCGCCCGGACAGCACGGCGCCGACGGTGCGCAGCAGAATCGCCGCGTCGAGCCGGGGGCCGCGCTCCTCGACATAGCGCAGGTCGAGGGCCCTCCGGGTCGCGTCGTCGACATCGTTGCGGCCGCTGACCTGCCACAGGCCGGTCAGCCCCGGCCGCACCGACACGACCCGGCGGCCGTCCGCCCCGAAGCGCCGCGCCAGCTCGGCCCGCGGCATCGGTCGCGGCCCGACCAGGGCCATCTCTCCGCGCAGTACATTGAGCAGCTGGGGCAGCTCATCGAGGCTGGAGCGCCGCAGAAAACGCGCGAAACGCCCCGCGCTGGAGGCCGGAGGCGCGCTCTTCCCCAGGCGCCCGGTCAGATCGTCGGCCCGTGGCGCGGGCCCGGTCAGGGTGCGGAACTTGAGCAGCCGGAACTCCCGCCCGCCGCGCCCGACCCGCAGCTCGGTGTAGAGCGGGGCATAGCCGTAGCACGCGCACAGGCCCAGGGCGATGCCGAGCCCGACGGGCAGCGCGAAGGGCGCGGCGAGGACGCACGCCGCGAGCTCGAGAGGGCGCGGGTCGTAGCCCGTAGACACGTTGGGGAGGTCTCGGCCGGCCCGGCGCGCGTCCGGAGCGACTTCGATCGGCTCATCGACATGCACGGCACTGTCGGACGGGGTTGGTTGATGCAAGGCCAGCGTCCTTGGGGACCGGAGAGGAACAAGCCCGGTTGCTGCACAGGGATTTTTCGTCGCGAGGGCCCGGAGGCCGCGGAGTGAGGCGATCACGCCGCAGGCGCGCCCCCATACCTGACCTGTTCCGCTCCGGGCCCTCGGCTGGAGATTGCCACTTTCGCGTGCCCGCGACTATAGCGCAAGCCGTGTCTCCTGCGAAGACCTGTCGAGCAGCCCGCGGGCGACGACCGCCCATCCCGCCCACCGACGGGCGCCCACCGCCCGCGCCGCCCCGCCCACTCCCACGCAACTACAAGGCCCCGGACCGCTCAGTCGTGGCACGCTCCTTGCACCGAGCCACGGAAAGCCGAAGGAGGAAGAACGATGGAAGAGGCCCTGCGCAACCACCCGATCGACGAGCGCTTGATCGACGACGAGCTGACGACCGAGCAGACCACCTTCCGGCACATCGACGCCGTGCTGCGCAAGCTGACCGGCAAGGGGCTGCCTACCCGCCGCGTCCCCGCACCCGGAGATCGTACTTCTTGACCAGGCGTTTGAGCACGTAGCGGCTGCTCATGCCGAGCTCCCGCCAGACCGGCTCCTGGCGCCCGTCGTGCTTGTCGAGGCAGGCCTGCAGCTCCGCGGCCGTCCACTCCCCCGCGCTCGGGGCCGCCGACGGCGGATCGGAGGGCGGCGCGGAGGAGGGCGGATCGGAGTCCGGCGCCCCGGCGTCGACGACATGGAGCGTGCCGCCGGTCGCCCGCGCCATCGCCTTCCACAGCAGGCTCTCGAGCTCCCGCACGTGGGTGCTGTACGGGTGCCGGACCAGCTGCGCGGTCAGCTCGGCGCTGATGCGCGGCAGACCGGCCGGGTCACCGTCGGGGAAGAAACGCCCGGCGAGGGCCGGGTCCTCGGCGGCGATGCGGCGCAACAGGAAGCGGGCGAGCAGCGGGATGTCGGCCCGCCGGGCGTTGAGGTCGGGCACTTCGAGCTGGATCTTGAAGCGCGCGAGGACGTCATGCTTGAGGTAGCTGAGCGGACGGTTGGTCGCAGCGAGCAGCCGGAAGTCGGAGACCCGCGCGCGGCCCTCGCCGAGCCGGTGGTACTCGCCGCGGTCGAGCACCCGCAGCAGCTTCGCCTGCAACGCTTCGGGCAGCTCGGCGAACTCGTCGAGGAACAGGCTCGCGCCGTCGGCGCTGCCGATCAGCCCCGGCCGCTCGGGCGTCCCCGGGTTCGGATAGTGCTTGACGTTGCCGAACAGCTCGGCGTCGGCCAGGCTGTCGGGGATGGTCGCCGCGTTGCGCGCGACCAGCGCCTTGCTCCTCCGGGCGGACAGGCCGTGCAGGGCCTGGGCGACCAGCTCCTTGCCGGTGCCGCTCGCGCCGGTGATCAGCACGTGGGCCGCGCGCGCCCCGACGAAGGCGAGCCGCGCCCGCAGCGCCCAGGCCGCGGGGCTCTCCCCGACCAGCCCCCAGGCGTCCGCTTCGCCGAAGCGATGGCCGCGCAGGCCGGCGAGGGCCTCGAAGCGCAGCACCAGCGGGCGGGTGGTCGCGAGGAACAGGGCGCGCCGCTCGAGCAGGAGCAGCTCGCCGGGATCGAGCACGAAGCTCTGCGCCGCCATGCCGTCCTTGCGCAGGGTGCCGCGGCCGAGGTTGGTGACCTGCAGGCGCGTCTCGCTCAGCGGCGTCAGCCGCAGCTGCTCGCGGGAGATCGTCTTGCTCTGGAAGTCGCCGGTCGTCTCGTTGCGGCCCGGCAGCTGCCGCACCAGGGCCGCGCGCGGCCCGCTCGAGCTGTCCGAGGCGCGGCCGGCGATCAGCGAGGTGCGCAGGTCGTTGAGCAGCAGGATGACCTCGCCGACGCGCTCGGGCTCATCCCGGCACCACAGCAGCACCAGCGCGGGCACCTGACGGGCCGGAGCGGGAGCGCGGCTGCCGGTGCCGGTGGCGGTGACGTCGACGGTTTCTTCTGCCATGGCTTCGATTCTCCCGCGCCCGGAGCGTTCCTGCAAGTCCGCGCCGAAGCTTGTCAGCCCGCAGCAGACGAGGCACCCTGAGATGGAGCTCCCCTTCCGGACGACCCGCATGGACCGAGACGCGACCCTGGACAGCCTGTGCAGCGCCTTCCGCTCGCTGCGCGCGGACGGCCTGACGAACGCGAGCTACCGGCCGATTCCCTCGCTCGCCGAAGATCCCGCGACCGAGTGTACCGAGGGGGCCGGGGCAGAGCCGCCCCCGACCGCGCCGGTCGAGCCGCCGGCGGCGGGCTTCGTGCCGGTCGGGCTGCTCGGCCAGGGCGGCATGGGCGAGGTCTACCGGGCGCACCAGCCCAGCCTCGACCGCGAGGTCGCGCTCAAACGCGTCCGGGGCGACGCGCCGCACGCGCGCCGGGCCCTCGCGACCGAGGCGCTGATCACCGGCCGCCTCGAGCACCCGAACATCGTCCCGGTGTACGACTTCACCCACGCCGAGGCCGGCCCTTCGATCGCGATGAAGCTGGTCGGCGGCACGTCCTGGTTCCACCTCCTGCGCCAGAACCAGGACCTGCGCACGGCCCTCGAGGTGCTGCGCAAGGTGTGCGACGCGGTCGCCTTCGCCCACAGCCGGAACATCGTCCACAACGACCTCAAGCCCTCGAACGTGATGGTCGGCGCCTTCGGCGAGGTGCTGCTGATGGACTGGGGGCTGGCCTGCGCGATCGGGCCGCCGGAGACGCGCTCGCGCCTGCGCCACAAGAGCGCGATCACCAGCCCCTGCGGCACCCCCTGCTACGTGCCCCCGGAGCTCGCTCGCGGGGACGGCGCGGCGATCGGGCCGGGCACCGACATCTACCTGCTCGGGGCGATCCTGTACCGGCTGCTGTGCGGGCACCCGCCCCACCGGGGCAAGCTCGAGCAGGCGATCGAGAGCGCCCTCGCCCCCCATCCGCCCGCGCTGCCCGCCGAGGTCTGCGCGGCCTATCCCCTGCTGGCGGAGGCCTGCCTGCGGGCCCTGGCGCCGGAGCCCCGGGAACGCTTCGCCGCGGTCGAGGACTTCCAGCAGGCCCTGCGCGACCACCTCGAGCACCGCGAGAGCATCGCGATCGCCCGCCGCGCCGAGGAGCTGCTCAGCACCTGCGTCGAGGGAAGCAGCGAGCGCCTGTACGAAGACTTCTCCGAGGCCGTCCACGACTTCGCCGCCGCCCGCAAGCTGTGGGCGGGAAACCGCGCCGCGGCCGCCGGCGAGTCCCGGGCCCGCGAAGCCTGGGCGCGGGCCGCCCTGCGCCAGGGGGACATCGGCCTGGCCAGCGCGCAGCTCGCGCGTCTGGAGGAAGCGGAGGGAGCGCCCGCGCTGCGCGAGCAGGTGCTGCGGGCCGGCCAACGCCAGGCGGCGGAGGCATCGACCCGGCGGCGCCTGCGCAACGGGCTGCTCGTCAGCCTGACGCTGCTGTTCCTCGGCCTGGCCGGCGGGCTGGCCTGGGTGCAGATGGCGAACATGCAGATCGCGGAGCAGAACGAGACCATCCTGGCGGAACGGGCGGCCGCCGAGGAGGCAGCGCACATCGCCTTCGATGTGCTCGAGACGATGAGCGCGGACGCGACCTACGCCCTCGAGCAACGGCTCGGCGACCCGAACGCGGCGCAGGCCCGCAAGGAGATCGTGGCGACGACGAAGGGCGCCTGGGAACGCCTCGCCCGTTCCCTGCAGCGGGCCGACAGCGGCTCGCTGCTGACCGCCCGTGCCCTCGCCCAGCTCGGCCAGGTCCGGCACGACGACTCCCTCCCCGAGCTGCGCGCGTCCGCCCGGATCGCCGGGGAGCTGGAGGGACCGGCGGCGCGCCGCCAGGAGGCCGTCGCCCTGGCCCTGCTCGCCGGCCACGAGCTGCAGGCGGACGACCCGGCCTGGCGCGCAACGGTCCCGCGGGCGCAGGCCAGCCTCATTGCCCTGGGCGACCTCGATCTCGCCACCCGCCGCTCCCTCGCCTTCGCCTGGGAACGCATCGGTCTGCAGCTCCGGGACGTGGGAGCGCTGACGCAGGCGGCCCGGGCGTACGAGAACGCGATCGCGCTGCGCGAGCTGCACACGATCGAGGACCGGGAGCTGAAGCTGCAGGCGCTGATGGCGCGCGGACAGATCAGCCTCGCCGGGGGCGACTTCGACGCCGCGACCGGGTGGGTGAAGAAGGCCCTGAAGATCGGCCGGAGCGCGGTCGACCTCGACCCCTCTTCCGCCGCGGCTCTCAGCCTCCTCTGCATGGCGACGGGCGAGGCCAGCGACCTGTTCGCGCTGCGGGGCGAGCTGTCGATGGCGCTCGACTACGCGGAGAGGGCGGTCGAGCTCGGCTCCGAGGCCCTCGCCCTCGACGGGACCAGCGTCCCCGCACGGCGCCGCCTCGCCAAGGCGCGCATCGATCTTGGCCGGCTGCTCGACCGCGCCGGCCGCCCCGAGCATGCGGAGCGTTCCCTGCGCCTCGCCCAGGATCTGCTCCAGCCCCTCTACGCGCGCTTTCCGGACGAGTTCCAGCTGCGCTTCGCCTACTCCGATGTGCTCGAGAACCGCGCGCGGCTCGCCCGGGGCCGCCGCGACGACCGGACCGCGGAGAGTCTCCTGGTGATGTGCATCGACCTGCGCGCCGCCTCGGTCGCCGAGAATCCGCAGAGCGCGACCGCCCAGGACGAGCTCGCGAGCGCCTGCATCCAGCTCGCCCGGCTCTACGCCGACGGCGGCGACCTCGAGCGCGCCCGCGGCATGTACCGCACGGCGATCGAGACCCTGGAGATGATCATCGCGGCGCAGCCCGGCGTCCTGCACTTCCATCTCGAGCTCGTCGACGCCGAGCTACAGCTCGCCTACGCGCTCGCCTCCTCGGGCGACCCGTCCGCCGCCCGCGCGGGGGCGCAGCGGGCCACGGCGCGGTTGCGGGCGGTGCGCGCCTCCCACGGCGTCACCACCGATCTGCGCCGGCGGCTCGCGCGGGTCCTGATCTACCTCGCCCAGATCTCCGACCACGCGGGCGACCAGGACGCCGCACGCGCAGCCTTCGAGGAGGCGATCGACGAGCTGCGCCAGGGGATCGAGGACGAACCGGACGACGTCGGCATGCGCCGCGACATCGCCGGCTGCATGCTGCGCCTGGCGCTTCTCAGCCCGCGGCTCGAGGACCGGCGCTACCTGCTCGAGATGTCCCTCGCGCACAACCTCGCCTTGCGCGAGCCCGCCCCGCAGACCTTCGACCCGAACGAGGCCCGCTACTGCTGCGAGCAGCTGCTCGCGCTCACGGCCGACGACGCCGAGGTGCTCGCCTACACCCGGCAGGCCGCGGAGCTCGCCACCCTTCATGCCGCGCGCGACCCCTCCCCCGCGCCGCTGGCGGACGCGACGCGCTTGAACCTGCGAGCGGGCGACCTCCTGTTCGACCGCGGCGACTTCGCCGCGGCGGCGGACCACTACGCGCATGCCCGGGAGAGCGCCCAGCGCGCCCACGAGGCGCTGCCGGACAACCCGCTCATCGCGACCCACCTGGTCAAGGCCCGGTGGAGGCACTTCGAGGCCGAGCTCGCCCGCGGCGAGAGCTCGGCGGCACGGGCCTCGCTCGAGGAGCTCCACGCGCTGCTCCTCGAGCTCGTTCCGCGCAACCCGGACTTCGAGGACGAGCTGCGCGCGGTCGAACAGGCACGGGCCACCCTCTTCGACTGACCGGATCAGGGCAACAGCCGCGGCGCGTCGTACAGCCAGGGCAGCACCCGCGCGCCGCTGGCGAAGAACAGCATCGAGCTCAGGTACAGGAACACCCAGGTCAGGACCCGCCCCAACCAGCCCGCCCAGCGCTTGCGGCGCACCACCCGCGCGAAGGGCAGGCTGGCGACCACGGCGAGGCCGTGGAGCAGGAAGAACGGCGCCTGGTAGCCGTCGAAGCCGTTCAGCGCGAGGGCGAACAGCCACTCGTGCACCGCGGCGCTGATGAAGAAGGTCCACAGCGTCGCCCGCACCGTCTGCCGCCGGCCGCCCGCCCGCTTGAAGCCGTGCTTGTCCAGCCAGGCACACACCCAGCGGTTGTAGCGCTGCCAGAACTCCGCCGGGGTGCGGGCGAGGAAGGCGCCGTCGATCACCGGCACCGTGCCGAGGCCCGCCAGGCTGTGCACGACGTGCTGGCAGGAGGCGAGGCCCTCGGCGAGCAGGGCGAAGCACACGCCCTTGTAGAGGTGGTCGAGGAGGAAGCTGTCCGCGCAGGGCTTCGTCTTCCAGGCCAGGAACAGCAGCCCTCCAGCGACCGCGCACAAGCCGGCGCCGAGCGCTCCCCGTTTCCACAGCCTCCGCCAGGGCACCCGGGCGCTCTTGCGGAAGGTCTCGACCACGACCGCGCCGGGGTGGACCAGGAAACGCGCGCATTCCCGGGCGCTGAGCTCCTCCCCGCCGAGCATCAGGTCCGTGAGCTTCATCCACTCCAGGGCGCAGAACAGCGCCGCGACGAAGCCCGCCAGCGGGTGGCTGCCCGGGACCGCGAAGGCCGCGCTCAGCAGGTAGAGCTGCACCGGCGCGCCGCTCAGCCACCGCCCCCGGCCCGGCCTGCGCAACCAGGGCACGGCCGCGAGGGGGAGCGCGAACGCGCCCAGGCCGACCAGCACGGCGATCCAGACCGGGTCCATCGGGAGCTCCTTCCGGGGCCAGTGTACCGGACGCGGGCGTCGGGACAGGCGCCGCCGTTCGGGAGAGCTCCGGGACGGCCGACGGGCGGTCGACCCGCGGGGCCTAGCCGTACCAGAGGAGCCGCCGCTTCAGCACGTGCAGCGAGGCCCGCAGCGGCTCCGGCAGCTCGGGGAACCACAGGGAGCAGCACACCAGCGGCAGGGTCTGGCAGGGGGCGCGGCTGTGGACCAGCAACCGCCGGAAGTCCTCGACCGTCGAGCTCAGCGCCGCCTCGTCGCGGTGGGCGGCGGCGGCCAGGGCGACGACGGCGGCGCCGACGGCCCAGTCGGGCGGCTCGCGCAACAGCGCCCGGAGGACGTCCCGGCCCTCCTCCTCCCGGGCCAGGCCCAGGGCGGCCGCGAGCTGCACGCGCTGCACCCACTCCCAGGCGGGCATGCCCTCCGGGGGCGGCGGGATGTGCGCCAGGCAGGGCCGCACGTCGACCTCGGGCAGGCTGGCGGCGTAGGCCCACCAGGCGTCGATGTGGAACGGCTCGGCGGCGAGCGAGGCGACGGCCTCGGCGAGCTCTTCCGGCGGGGGTGGCAGCGCGCACGCCAGGCGCCCGTCCCGCAGCTCCCACAGGCTGCCGAGCCGCTCCGCGCTCAGGCGCGGCTCCTCCCCTTCCGCCCCGAGGGCCCGCCAGGCCAGCAAGGCGCTCGGCGTCGCGACCTCCTCCGCCTCCGGAGCCGGCGCGTCGTGGGGCTCGGGCAACCAGGTGCGGTAGGCGGCCTCGAAGCGCTCGAGGCGTCCGACCAGCAGCCGGGCGGGCTCCTCCTGCTCACCGAGCGCGCGCAGCTTCAGCGCCGACGCCGGCGCCCCCTGGTCGAGCCAGCCGGCGTACAGCATCGCGGCGTGCGCCTCGGGGGAGCGCACGGCGACCGGCTCGAGCACGTCGCGGGCCTCGGCGAAGCGCTCGAGCCCGCACAAGAGCTCTGCCAGGTCGCGCCGCACCGCGAGGTCGTCGGGCCGCAGCCGCAGGGCCTCGCGGTAGGCCTCGAGCGCCCCCTCGCGCTCGCCGCAGGCGCGCAGGGCCAGCGCCAGGGTGACCGCGCTGCGCCAGGAGGGATCGCTCTCCCAGGCCCGCTCCGCCCAGCTCCGCGACTCCTCGGGCCGGTCGAGCAGCCGCAGGATGCGCGCGCCAGCCTGCAGCGTCAGGCCGTCGAGCTCCTGGCCCGCGAGCTTCTCGAGCAGCCCCGGCAGGCGCTCCTCGCTCGCCGTCAGCCAGGGCCGGTCCTCGCCGCGGGTCTTGCTGTCCTCGAGCCACAGATGCAGGAAGACCGCGCAGGCCCGGTGCGGGAACTCCGGCAGCGGCGCCGCCTCGGCGAGCCAACGCTCCGCCCAGGGCGTGTAGCTGGCGGCCTCGGGCCACAGAGCGAGCACGTCGAAGATGATCGACAGGGCCTTCTTGCGCTCCCCGCTCTCCCACAACAAGAGCGCGCGCAGGGCGCGGCTGGGATACGGCAGCTCGTCGCGGGAGGGCACGAGCGCGATCGGCTCGTCGACCGCCCCGCGCAGGGTCGCGAGCAGGGAGTGCGCGCCCTTGTCGTCGGCGTCGAAGGACAGCGCGTAGCCGACCCACTCCGCCGCCTCTTCGAGCTTGCCGTCGAGGAAGCAGCGCTCGGCCTGGGACAGCGCCTCCTCGGCGCTCGGACCCTGCTCCTCGTCCATGCTGTCCTCCGGATTGGCGACGACCCGAGCGTACGGCTTCGGGAGACGGAGTCAACCGGGCTCAGTCGTGCTCCTGGGCGCTGTCCCGCTCGAGCTCGAAGGGCATCGCCTCGAGCGTGGCGCAGCGCTCCCAGGCCTCGAGCGCGCTCGGCCGGTAGAGGTAGCCGAGCTCGGCGAGGCCCGCGAGCTCGCGGATCGCGTCCTCGATCGCCTGGAGGCGGTCGCTCAGCTCTTCGTCGGCGCGGAAGTCGTCGCTGTCCCAGGTGACGAGCAGCGCGTCGTCGGCGAGGGCCCCGCGCAGGTCGGCGTAGCCCCGCCCGGTCAGCTCCTTGAGCAGCTTGAGGCCCGCGGTCTCTTCGCGCAGGCGGACGACGTGGACGGCGTAGGTTCCCATGTCAGCTGATGTAGATCCCCTCGAGCTTCTTCGCCTTCTCGCGCACGTCCGCCAGGAAGGCCTTCAGCGTGTCCTCGCGCTTCTTGTCGCAGACGAAGCTCAACGACTCGAAGACCGCCTGGGACATGTCGATCCGGGTCTCGTCTTCCTTGCCGAGCAGCTCGACGATCTCGGCGCAGGACTGGAAGCGCGCCTCCGGCTCCTTCGCCGTCGAGCGCAGGATCAGCTCGCGCAGGTCGTCCGGCAGCTTCGGATTGAGCGTGCGCGGGTCCGGCATCGGGTCCTCGATGTGCATGTGCAGGACCTTGACGGCATCGCGGCTCTTGAACGGCAGGTCGCCCGTCATCATCTGGTAGGCGACGATGCCGAGCGCGTAGATGTCGGTGCGGCCGTCGATCGGCTCGCCCATGATCTGCTCGGGCGACATGAACTCGGGCGTCCCGATCAGCCCCTCCTTGACCTCGAGGGCGTCCTCCATCGTCGGGTGCTGCGCGATCCCGAAGTCCATCAGCTTCACCCGGCCGTTGTTGTCGACCAGGATGTTCGAGGGCTTGACGTCCCGGTGCACGATCCCGTTGCTGTGCGCGTAGTCGAGCGCCTTGGCGAACTGGCGCAGGATGCTGCGGGCCTTCTCGAAGGGGATCAGGCCGTGGCTCTCGATCATCAGGTCGAGGTCGATGCCCTCTACCTTCTCCATCACGATGAAGTAGGTCGCGTACTTCTCCTCGGTGTCGAAGACCTCGACGATGTTCTCGTGCTTCAGCCCGGCGATGATCCGCGCCTCGTTCTTGAAGCGGTCGGCGAACTCCTTGTCGTAGATCAGCTTGTGCGACAGCATCTTGACCGCGACCGGCCGCCCGATCGCCGGGTGGATGCCCTCGAACACCATCGCCATGCCGCCGCGCCCGAGGGTCCCGATCAGCCGGTACTTGCCGACCTGCTGGATGCCCGCCTCCATCAGCCGCTTGCCGAGCAGCTCGGTCAGGAAGGCCGCGACCTGCGGC
>JAUIEM010000131.1 GCA_030428695.1 bacterium | reverse complement strand
CACATCTCCCAGCCGCCGCCGCCGTTCAAGGTGCGCGTGCCCGACAGCAACATCCCGCCACCGTTCGAAGAGATCGTGATGCGGCTGTTGACCAAGGTCGTCAGCCAGCGCTACCAGAGCGGTAGCGAAGTGATCGAAGACCTGAAGACCAAGGTCGTGCCCATCTACAAGAAGCCCCAGAAGAAGACCTTCTTCAGCCGCTTCTTCGGCCGCGGGTAGCTCTCCACAGACGGAACCGGCGGAGCGCCCGCGCGCCCCATCACGGGTTCTCCTCGTGGCGGCCCTCCCTTCGACCCCGTACAATCCGCGGACCAGAAGGAGGGCGAGCGATGAACGAGGGCGTGGTCGTGTTGATCAAGCAGGCGGGGCTCGGGTCGGTGCCGGAGAGGGAGGCGGAGTTCGGGGTGCAGATGCTCGACAGCTTCCTGCACTCCCTCGAGTCGGAGGAGGTCAAGCCCGCCGCGATCTGCCTCTACACCGACGGCGTGCGGATGGCCTGCAAGGGCTCCGGCGCCCTCCTCGGGCTCAAGCTGCTCGCGGGCCTCGGCGTGCCCGTGATCTGCTGCGGCACCTGCCTCGACCGCTTCGGGCTGCGCGAGCAGCTCGAGGTCGGCGAGATCGGGACGATGAAGCAGATCGTCCGCCTGATGATGGGCGCCCATCACGTGATCACGGTCTGAGCCGCAGCGCGGTGCTCGCCGCCGCTCCAGCGCCTGTCCGTCCTGTCACCGCCGCGGCGCCGCGAGCCCGTCCGGGAGTCGCGCGCGTGCGCCGCTTCCTGTAGAGTCAGGGTACGCATCCAAGCGAGGAACCGCCGTGAACAGCGCATGCCTGCACATCACCTCCGGCCAGAGCCGGGGGACGAAGATCGCGCTCAACGCGACCCTGACCGTCGGCTCCGCCGCCGACGCGGGGCTGCGGCTCACGGATCCCGGCGTCGCCGAGGATCAGGCGCGGTTCGAGGTCAAGAGCGGCGTGGTCTGGCTGACCGACCTCAGCCCCGAGGGCAGCACCCGGGTCGACGGCCGGTCCATCGGCCGCAAGTGGCAGCAGCTCCCGGTCGGCTCGAACGTCCGCTTCGGTCTGGTCGAGGGCCGGGTCGAGGCCGTCGGAGAGGCCGAGGAAGACCTCGACGATCCGCTCCAGTCGCTGACCCTCGGCCTGTCCGACTCCGAGCTCGATGTCTTCGACGACGACGACGAGCGCAGCAAGACCTGGGCGATCCCGGTCTTCCCCGACGGGCACCAGCCGACGGGGCCGGCGCCGGAGCCGGTCGACAAGAAGAAGGCCTTCCAGCACCGCAAGACCGAGGTGATGCTCGTCCCCGACGAGGATGTGTGGGAGGCGCAGTCCGACCCGACCGGCGTGTGGCCGGCGCCCCCGCCGATGACCCAGGAGGCCTGGGAGGGCGCGCCCCCCGCCGACGCCTGGGACGTGTCGCTGATCGCGGCCCGGCCGCCGGCCCCGCGGCGGGCGGCGCGGGACAGCGGCCCGGCGCTCGAGGCCGTGCCGGCGCCGACCCCGGCCCCGACCCCGGCCCCGCGGCCGATCCCGTCCGTCGCCCCCTGCACCGCCCGCCATCCCGCGGCGACCCGCGCCGCGCCGAGCGCGCCCTCCGCCCCGGCCGAGAGCGGTCCCGGGGCGGCCGCCTGGGCCGGGCTGGAGGCCCACGGCTACAGCCTCGAGAAGGAGCTGAGCCGCTCCCCGACCGGGATCCTGCTCGCCGCGCGTCAGACCCGCCTGGGCCGCCCGGTGCTGGTGCGGGTGCTGCCGCCCGCCATCGCCTCGGACGCCCGGGCCGCCGCCCAGCTGCGCGCCGACCTCGGCAAGCTCGCCGCCCTGGAAGATCCCCACATCGTGCCGATCTACGACCTGTTCGAGGCCGGCGGCAGCGTGTTCCTCGTCACCGGTCGCGGCTCGGGGGAGTCCGTGCGCGACCTGCTCGACAAGCGCTCGCCGCTGCCCCCCGAAGAGGCGCTGCAGCTCGCCCGCGAGGTGCTGCTCGGGCTGCACTGCGCCGCCGAGGTCGGGGTGCTCCACCGCGACCTGCGGCCGAGCCGCCTGTACGTCGACGGCTGCCACCGGGTGCGCATCGCCGACTTCGGCCTCGCCTCGGCGGCGGCCGCCGCCGAGAGCCCGAGCGGGCGCGGCTGGGTGCTCGGCACGCCGGCCTACCTGTCGCCGGAGCTGTGCGCGCAGCTGACGGTCGACCACCGCTCGGACCTGTACGCGATCGGGGTGATCCTGTTCGAGATGCTGACCGGCCAGCCCCCCTTCATCGGCCCGAGCGCCGAGGAGACCTTCAACATGCATCGGCTGAGCCCGGTGCCGTCGGTGCGCCGGCTGCGCGCCGGGCTGTCCGCCGAGCTGGAGATGCTGGTCGCGCGGCTGCTCGCCAAGCGCCCGTCCCACCGCTTCCAGAAGGCCCTCGAGGTGGTCGCCGCCATCGAGCAGCTCGCGTTCAAGCCGGCGGGCGTCGTCAGGAGCCAACGCGCCGCCCCGCCCGTGCCTGCGCCCGCCGCAGCGCGCGTCGAGGAGGAGAGCAAGCCGCAGCGGCGCTACCTGGTCGAGAGCGACCTGCTCCTGCTCGCCGCCGTCGTCAGCCTGCGCCTGCTCAGCCTCGAGCGCCTCGTCGAGCTGTGCGACGCGAGCCCCGACGAGGAGCCGAACCTGCTCGAGCGGGTCGAGCAGGCGCAGCTGCTCAACGCGACCCAGTACGGCAAGATCAAACGCCTGGTCGAGATCAGCACGATCGTGCGGCGGGACGGCTTCTACGCCAAGGCGGCCGTCGAGAACAAGCTCGCGACCCGCGCCCAGCTCAACAAGGCGATCGCGATCCAGATCCAGAAGATGCCCGACATCCGCATCGGCCGCATCCTCTACTCGATGAAGGCGATCACCCGCCGCCAGGACCGTGCGCTGGAGAGCGTCCGCCAACGGGTCTCCGCCAAGGTCGACAGCGTCCTCGCCTCGAAGGCCGAGGAGATCCTGTTCGGCGCCGGCGACAAGGCGCGTCGGGCCAAGCAGCTGGCGGCGGCGATGCGTCCCCTGCAGCGCTGGATGGAGAAGACCACCGTGCCGCGGCTCAGCGCGAAGCGGACGGCGGTCAAGACGCGGCGCAAGACGTAGGGGCTACCGTCCGCGGACGAGCGGCTCGACCCAATCAACCTTCGCCTGGTCGCCCCGACTACCCCCGCTTCGCGAGCTCGACCCCCAGCACCTGCCGCGAGCGGCGGGGGAAGGGGCGCTTCCACAGCTCCTCGTAGCCGCGTTCGCCGTGGACCCCCAGGACGCGGTCGGCGCAGCGGCCGACGGCCTCCGCGAAGGAGCGTGGAGAGCACGGCGCGGTCAGGATCGTCTTGCCGCGGGTGTCCGGGCGGCGGCTGAAGGCTTCGCGGAAGGCGAGGATGCGCACGCGACCGGGCTCGTACAGCCAGCGGTGCTGACCGGGGCTGTCATGGAACAGGCAGCGCAGGGGCTCGCAGCCTTCGAGGACCCGCCAGGCGAGCTTGAGCAGGTCTTCCAGCGGGTGGGAGAGGGGGGCGACGTCGAAGCTGATGGCGTGGTTCGGCGAGGCGACCACGCAGGACCCGGGGGTGTCGAGGGCGATCGACAGCGCGTCGGCGTAGCGTCGGTCTCCGAACAGCGCCTCGGTCTGCTCGCTCAGGGGGGTCTCGAGGTCAGCGGTCGGCCAGACGTGCACCTCGAGCCGCCCGCTGCCGACGCGCTCCTTCCAGCGCTCTTCCAGCGTCGCGACGCGGGTCTCGTGGTGGTCGAGCTCTTCGCGGAACACGGTCCACCAGAGGTCGGCCGCGCCGCGCACGCTGCGGGGCTGGCCTTCGAGCTCGCGGTCGGCCCAGGCCTGGGCCTCCGCGTAGGTGGGCGAGGGGACGAAGACGAACACGTAGCAGGGCGCTCGGCCGCGGTCGGGGCGGGAGTCCTTCGCGTCGCGCCGGACGTTCTCCGCGGTGGCCTCGTCGGAGGGATCGGCCATAGCTCTGCCTCGCGTGGGGGATGATCGTTGCGCTGATTATACCTGCGGAGCGCTCCTCTTCTGCCGGGGGCCCGTTCTCAGCGCGCTTGACCTGTCCTCGGGGCTGCGCTATCGTCCACTCCCCTCACGCCCGGGAGGCGACACGTGCACCCGAACATGGAAGGCTGCCTCGCCCTCGGCCGCTGGACCGTCGACTACGAGGTCCAGCGTCCGCCGCCCCCTGGTTCCCCGGCCGGGACGCCGAAGGTGGTCGGGGTGGTGCGGCGCTGGGTCTACACCGCGACCGCGCTCGGTGACCACGTCGAGCTCGTCCTGGCCCCGGAAGAGGCGGGCGAGCAGAGCTTCCGCATCATCCTCGACGGCGCGCTCGGCACGCTGATCGAGGCCGAGCACAGGCAGGCAGGGGGCAGCACGCGCATCGTCAATCCGGTGCCGGGCAGCGGCTACCTGCACCCGGTCCAGGAGATGCCGGCGCTGCTCGACTTCCCGGCGCTGCCGGTGAGCTGGGCGGCCGACGCGCGCACCGTCGCCTGCGCGGGCTTCGAGAAGGTCTCGCAGAAGATCGCGCTGCACCCGCGCAAGGGCTGGGTGGTGCGGATGTTCGGCGCCTGGAAAGGCACGCCCTTCACCGTCAGCCAGGAGTACCCGGTCGCCGCCGACGGCAGCGTCGCCCCGGTGTGGTCCCGGGCCCAGAAGCTGCACGTGCGGCACTATCCGATCGTGCAGGGAAAGCGGCGCGCGTGAAGATCCTGCACCTGTTCAGCAACTACAAGTGGACCGGCCCGGCGGAGCCCGCGCTCAACCTCGCCCGGGCCGAGCGCGAGCTCGGGGCCGAGGTCGCGTTCGCCTGCGGCTCCGACCCCGACGGCCGGCGCTCGGCGATCGCGGAGCAGGCCGAGGAGCGGGGGGTGCCGGTGCGCGAGGACTTCATCCTCTCCAAGCACCTGCGGCTGTTCTCCAACGTGCGCGACGCCCTGCGCCTGAAGTCGTGGCTGAAGGAGGAGCGCTTCGACCTGATCCACTGCCATCAACAGAACGACCACCTGCTGGCCGGCTACACCCGGCGCTACAGCGCGCTGCGGCCGCCGATCGTGCGCACCCTGTACGACGGGGCGGTGCCGCCGGACAGCTGGCGCACCCGGCTGTTGTTCCGGAAGTTCTCCGACCACGTGTTCTGCATCTCCTCGGCGGTGCGCGAGGAGCTGCGAGCGCGGGAGGGCCTGCCGGCCGCGCGTCTGTCGCCGATCGAGACCGCGGTCGACCTCGCGCGCTTCAACCCCGAGCCGCGCGGGCCGGGCCTGCGGGAGGAGCTCGGGATCCCCACGGACGCCTTCGTCGTCGTGCTGGTCTCGCGCATGCAGCGCCACCGCCGCTTCGAGATCGCGATCGAGGCCTTCCGTGAGGCCTGCGCGGCCGACGACCGGGTGTACGGGCTGTTCGTCGGCCGCGGCACGCACCGCGCGCAGGTCGTCGACGAGCCGATCCGGGCCGCCGGCCTGCAGAAGCGCCTGCTCGCCCCCGGCTACCTGGCGGGCGAGCGCTTCGTCGCCGCGATCCAGGCCGCCGACTGCAAGCTGTTCCTGGTGCCGGGCTCCGACGGCTCCTGCCGCGCCCTGCGCGAGGCGCAGGCCTGCGGGCTGCCCGCGATCTCGACCCGGCGGGGGGCCCTGCCGGAGATCAACGTCGAGGGTGAGACCGGCCTGCACGTAGACGAGACCGTCGCCAGCCTGCGCGACGCGATCCTGCGCCTGTGCCGTGACGACGAGCTGCGCGCGCGGCTGGGGGCGGGAGCGCTGCAGAGGGCGCGGGAACGGTACGATATCCAGACGGTAGCCCGCGGAGTTCTCGCCGAATGTCAGCGCTTGCTTCCATCCTGATCCCCTGGCTGGCCCAGGCCCCGCTGTCGGTGCGTCAGGGCGTGCTCGACCGGCTGGTCGCATCCTGGCACTGGATCGCCATCCTCTGCGCCTCCTTCACCCTGATCCTGGTCGTGCGGACCCTGATCATCCGCCGCTTCGACGACCCCCGCCGCCACTACTACGCGAACAAGCTGGCCCTGTACCTGGCGCTGCTGCTCGTGCTCGCGACCGTCTTCGCCTGGCTGTTCGGCGACACCGACAACCTCGCGACCACCCTCGGCTTCATCGGCGCCGGCCTGGCGCTGGCGCTGCACCGGGTGCTCGCGAGCATCCTCGGCTGGCTCGTCGTGCTCTCGACCCGGCTGTACCGGACCGGGGACCGGGTGCAGATCGGCGAGGTGATGGGGGACGTGATCGACATCGGCATCTTCCGGACGGCGATGATGGAGGTCGGCAACTGGGTCGGCGAGCAGCAGACCACCGGCCGCATCGTCACAGTGCCGAACTGCGAGATCTTCGACGTCTCCGTCTACAACTGGACCCACGGCAGCCGGCACATCTGGAACGAGCTCAGCCTGGTTTTCACCTTCAGCAGCGACTGGCGGCGAGCCGAAAGCATCCTATTGGAGGCTGTCGAGGAGATCGAGAAGCGGACGATCGAGGAGGCCAAGAAGGACTTCTCGAGCATGACCCGCTCCTTCGACTTCAAGATGGGCAAGCTGACGTCGGTGGTCTGGATGCGGGTCGTCGACCACGGGGTCGAGCTGACCTTGCGGTTCCTGACCGAGGTGCGGCAGAAGCGGGTGACGACCGACAACGTCTCACGCCGGATCCTCGATGCGGTCGCCGCCGATCCCGACGTGATGTTCGCCTATCCGACGCATCGCCACGTGATCAGCGAGTTCCGCCCCAAGCAGCGGACCGCGACGCGCACGCGGCACGGCGAGCCGGACGGGGCCCCGTCGGCGCCCACGCCTCCGGCGGCCGACGGGACCTGAGCCGACAAGAGGAGGGAGCGATGCCGCGCCCGGTGATCGACCTGCACTGTGACCTGCCGAGCGCCCTGCTCGCCGAGGGCTGCCGCGACCTGACGCGCCGCTCCGGCGGGCACATCGACCTCGAGAGGGCACGGGCCGGAGGGCTCGGCGCGGTGTTCGCCGTCGCCTTCGTCCACGACAAGGAGACCGAGCCGCGGGCCTCGGCCCTCGCCCAGCTGCACCTGACCGTCGAGCTCGCCGACAAGCACGCCGACGCCTGCCTGCGCGCGACGCGCTACGAGGACCTCGAGCGGGCGCGGGCCGCGGGCAAGCTCGCGCTGTTCTCCGGCATCGAGAACGGCAAGGCCCTCGCGGGCAGCATCGCCGCCCTCGAGGAGATGTACGCGCTCGGCGCGCGCTATCTCGGCGTGGTCTGGAACGGCGACAACGAGCTCGGCCGGGGCTGCGCGAACCCTCGCGGCGGGCTGACCGCGTTCGGGAAGCGAGCGGTCGCCCGCGCGGCGGCGCTCGGCATGTTGATCGACACCGCCCACATCAACCCCGACGGCTTCTGGGAGATCGCCGAGCTGTGCCCGGGACCGCTGTTCAACAGCCACGCCAACGCCCGGGCGGTGCGCGACCACAAGCGCAACCTCGACGACGCCCAGCTGCGCGCGATCGGGCGCAGCGGGGGGGTGATCGGCCTGAACTTCTACCCGCCCTTCCTCAGCGCCGGGCCGGAGGCGCATCTCGAGGATGTGCTGCGCCACTTCGAGCACGTGCTCGACGTCGCCGGCCCCCACGCCCTCGCGCTCGGCTCGGACTACGACGGCATCGGCCACTCGGTGGTCGAGCTGCCCGACTGCAGCAGCTATCCCCGGCTGTTCGACTTCCTCTCCGCGCGGGGCTACGACGACGCGCTGATCAGCGCGTTCGCCGCCGGCAACGCCGAGCGTGTGCTGCGTCGCGTGCTCGGGGCCCCGGTCGAGGCCGGCACCTGCGCGACTGGCGCCTGAGGCCGCGCGAACACTCCCGCCGCCTTGAAGGCCCGCAGCGCGCACGGGAGGTGCAGGGCGCGCGCGACGTTCTGGGCCCGCAGGCCGAGGTCCCCTGCGAGGGCGCGGCGGGTCTCGGCGGGCAGGGGCTGCACCCGTCCGTCGCACGCCAGCGCGACCGGTTGCCGCGCGCCGGTGGCGAAGCGCAGCGCGCGCACGCAGCCGCGGTCGCCGTCGGCCGGGACGGGAGCGACCGCGCGGCCGTCGTCGAGCAGCAGGCGCAGGCTCTCGACGCGCTGCTCCGCGGGGGCCTCGTGCAGGTAGGCGCTGCAGGCCAGGCTGCCGGGTCCGGCCAGGCTGGCGGCCGCGAGGCGCAGCTCCTCGGCGATCAGCGCCGGGTCAGGGGCGGGGACCAGGCGCAGCACCTCGTGAAGGTGGTAGCGGACGGTCGCGCGGCACTCGAACTGCAACCAGAAGCCCGCCAGCTCGACGCGGCGGCGCGCCTTCACCTCCAGCATCCAGGGCCGCAGGCGGGGGCGCAGTCGTTCGTAGAGCGGCAGGGGCAGGAGCTCGTCGGCGGTCAGCCCGGGCATCGTCGCCTCCTCAGGAAAGTTTGAGAGTCAAACTTTACGGACACCTAAGGGATAGCGGAAGTTCGGGATCTCGACAATCAAGAACTGAGAAAATTTGAAGGGCTAAGGAAGTGGTTGCAAGCGCTCGCCTCCTGCAGCGTGTCGAGATCAGCCCGATCGAGCGGCTCCACGCGGCCGTCCCCGCGGAGCCGCAGGGAGGTATCAGGAGGTCCCAGGCCCGCTCCGCGCGCGCCGGCCTCCGGGAGTGAGGGGCGCGAGCGACCGCCTCACTCCCGCGGCGCGCACACGACCCGGTTGCGGCCCTGCTGCTTGGCCCGGTACAGCGCGCGGTCGGCGCGGTCGACCAGGCTGCGCAGGTTCCGGTCGGAGCGCGAGAGCTCGGCGATGCCAAAGCTGCAGGTGACCGACAGCTTGCGCTGGGCGCTGATCGGCAGGGGGGTGTGCTCGATGACGTTGCGCAGCCGTTCGATCGCCCGCGCGGCCTGCTCGAGGGTGGTGCGCGGCATCAGGAAGCAGAACTCCTCGCCGCCGTAGCGCCCGATCAGGTCGATCTCGCGCATCTTCTTCGGCATCAGCGCTGCGAGGTTGGCGAGCACCGCGTCGCCGGCGAGATGTCCGTGGGTGTCGTTGATCTTCTTGAAGTGGTCGATGTCCGCCATCGCCAGGCACAGGGGCGTCCCGGCCCGGCGGGAGACGGCGATCTCCTTGTCCGCCCGGTCGAGGATGTAGTGGCGGCGGAAGAGCTTGGTCAGCCCGTCCATGATCGAGAGCAGCATCAGCTTGCGCGAAGACTCCTCGACCCGCTCGCGCTTGCGCACCTTGTGCAGGGCCGAGAAGATCGCGCTGCTCAGCCGCACCCGGTTCAGCAGCCGCTTCGGCAGGTAGTCGGCGGCCCCGGACTTGAAGGCCTCGGCGGCGACGAGCTCGTTGCCGTGGCCGGTCAGCATGATCACCGGCGTCGACGACGTGACCTCGCGGGCGCAGCGCAGCAGCTCGAGGCCCGTGCGCGGCCCGAGCCGGTAGTCGAGCAGGCAGACGTCGTAGTCCCCGGAGAGCAGGCGCTCGAGGCCGTCGTCGAAGCCGGTCGCGCCGTCGACGCGGAAGTCGTGGCGGCCGCTCTCGGCGAGGTACAGGCGCACCATCTCGATGATCTCCTGATCATCGTCGATCATCAACACGCGCAGGGGCTGCTTCCTGGGCATTCAGGGTCTCACCGAGCGGGGGAACGGGCGGAACACGCCGTCCGGATGGTCGCCGAAAACGCCGCGCCACGCAAGTCGGTGCCGGCGCTTGCGCCGGCTGCCGACTGGAGCGGGAAAGCCGGGCGCCGGGCGACGGCGCTTGCACCGGCTGCCGACTGGAGCGGGAAAGCCGGGCGCCGGGCGACGGCGCTTGCGGCGGCTGCCGGCCTCACAGCGCGAGCCCCAGCCGTTCCTGCACGAGCGCCCGCAGCAGCGCGACGCTCCTGCTCAGGGCGAAACCCCGCGCGTGGGTCCGGGCGGCCGCGGCGCAGGCGGCGTAGCGGTCGGGGTCGTCGAGGTCGGCGATGGCATCGAGCCAGGCCTCGAGCTGGCGGGAAGCGACCAGCACGCCGCCGGGACCGACCGCTTCCGGCAGGCCTCCGCGCGCCGCCGCCACGCTCGGGATGCCGAGGGCGCCGGCTTCGACGGGGAGGCGCCCGAAGGGCTCGGCCCACAGGCTCGGAACCAGCAGCAGGCGGAGCTTCCGCAGCTCCTCCTCCAGGCGGTCGGTCCAGCCGATGCAGCGCACCTGCGGCAGGGCCTCGGCGGCCCGCACCAGCGCCGGCGCGGGGCGCCCGCCGGCGACGAAGAGGAAGCGCCGCGCGGGCAGGGCGCGCGCGACGGCGAGGGCCAGGGCCGTGCCCTTCCAGGGGTCGAGGCCGACGAAGCCGATCGCCCCGTCCGGGTCGCCTGCGCCTATGGGCAGCCGGATGAAGGGCGGCACCACCGCGCTCGGCAGGCCGGTCCGCGTGCGCAGCTCGGACTGCAGGTAGCGCGAGTTGACGACCCGCAGCCCCGCCCGCGCGAGCAGGTCCCGGGCCCGCCGCCGGCGCAGGGCGGCGGCCGGGGCATCGAGCAGCCGGGAGGGGAGGAAGGGGCTCGGGCTGCCGAGGCCGTAGCAGCACAGGCTGCGCAAGAACACCACGAGGGCGGTCCCCGCGGGCAGCTCGTCGGGCCGCAGCCAGGCGGGCTCCTGGAGCAGCAGAAGCTGCGGGCGGAAGCGCCGGAGCTCGGCGCGCAAGGCCCCGTGCAGCCGCAGCTCCGCGGCCAGCCCGCCGAGTGAGGGCGGGCCGGGCAGGCGGGGGAGCGCGACATCGCAGACCGGGATCGACGCGGCGAGCCAGGCGTGGCGCTCCCGGGGCCCGACCCCGAGCACCCGCAGCTCGTGGCGCGGCGCGAGCTCTTCGAGCAGGGTGCGGGCGGAGAGCTCGCCGCCGCCCCGGGGCGCGAGCAGGCTGCGGCCGGCGTAGAGGATCCTCACCGCACCCGCCGGAGGTAGCCCCCGCGGTTGAAGGTCAGGAAGAAGCGCTCCCGCGCGCGGTCGACCTCGAAGCGCTGGTCCTCCGCGAGGAAGATCCGCAGCGCCTCGGCCGGCCCCGGCCCGTGGTCGGGGTGGACCGGGTTGCCGTGGACGATCGTGTCCTCGACGATCAGGTACTGGCCCACGCCGACGAGGTCGGCGTACTGGCGTAGCTCCTCGAGCACGTGGTCGCGGCCGTGGTCCGAGTCGAGGCAGACGAGCACCTTCGCGCGGCCCGCGGCCCTCTCCCGCACCTTTGCGACCACCTTCGGGGCGGTCGAGGAGCCCTCGATGTACGTGATCCGCGGATGCCGCGGACGGCCCTCGCGCGGCTTGATGTCGACGCTCAGCACCTGCCCGTCGATGCCGCACAGCTCGAGCAGCGAGGCGAAGTAGAGGGCGCTGCCGCCGTGCAGGGTGCCGAGCTCGACGATCAGCTCGGGCCGGGTCTCGTGGACGATCTCCTGGTAGGTCCACAGGTCGAGCGGGCACTTGAGCATCGGTTGGCCGAGCCAGCGCACCTGCACGGTGTCCTGGCCGAGCAGCTGCCAGCTGTCGAAGTACAGCCGCGTGAAGTCGTCGATCAGGCCCTGACGGGTGCGGGGCCCGGCGTAGAGCCGCGCGCGCAGGGTGCGTCGGATCTCGCCGGCCTTGGTCCGCAGCGTCGTCAACCAGGAGCGCATCCGCCCACCTCCTCCAGGACCCGCATCACCCGCTCCGCCGTCGCAGCCCACGACAGTCCCTGCACCCGGGCCCGCCCCCGGGCGGCGAGCTGCGGGCCGAGACCGGGCTCGGCGAGCAACCGCAGGAGCGCGTCGGCCAGGGCCGGCGCGGAGGTCGCCGGGAAGAACAGGCCCGCATCCCCGAGCACCTCGGGGAGGGCGCCGCGTCGGCTGGCGACGACCGGCAGGCCGCAGGCCATCGCTTCGACGGCGGGCAGGCCGAAACCCTCGTCGAGGGAGGCGAGCACCAGCGCGGTCGCGCCATTGTACAGGGCGACGAGCTCGGCATCGGGCACAAATCCGGTCAGGCGGACCGCGTCCTCGAGGCCGAGGGCGGCGATGCGGGTACGGAGCCGCGCGAGGCAGGACAGGGCGCTCGTGTCCCGCAGCGCTCCGACCAGCAGCAAGCGGCACGGCGCGGGCCGGCGCGCGCGGACGAGGGCGAAGGCCTCGAGCACCGTCGCGAGGTTCTTGTGCGGGCTCAGGCTGCCGACGCACAGGAACAGCGCGCCGCCCTCGGGCACGCCGTGCCGGGCGCGGGCCGCGGCGCCGGCGGCGGGGGGCAGGGGGCGGAAGAGCTCCGCGGGCGCCTCGCCGATGACGGTGATGCCGCCGGGATCGAGCCCGTGGACCCGGGCGATCTGCGCGCGGGCGTGGGCGCTCGGGGCGAGGAGGCGATCCGCCATCCGCCGCGCCAGGCCGCTCTTCAGCTTCCACAGCAGCTCGTCCCGGGCGCTCGGGAAGAACAGCTCGGGGCGCAGCCCGGTCATCGCGTCGTGGCAGACGAGCACCTGGGGGATGCCGGGGAGCGGGAACCAGGAATACACCGCTGGGAACAGGAACACGTCCGGGCGCGCGGCCCAGGCCCCGACGAGCCGCCGGCCGAGGGCCAGGGGTCCGCGCCAGCCGCGGGAGCGCACCTCCTCGGCGTCGCACAGGAGCAGCTGATGGCGCGCGCCGAAGTCGCGCTCGAGACGGGCGATCAGCTCGCGGGCGAAGCGGCCCAGCCCGCGCGCGTTCCTGCGGCAGCTCGCCTCGACGCCGATGCGCATCGTTCCTCCCCCGGAGCGCGATCGCGGTCGGGACGGCGGCTCCGGTCGCGATCCTCGCGCGGCGGTCTCGCTCGCGATCCGTCCATCCCGCGACGGCCGGCTTCGATGTCGACGGCGTCGGTCCCTATACTGGCAGCGACCCAGTCTACCACGCGGAGCACCGAGCCCGTGAAGATCTGGCATCTGCCCGACGACGGCTCCCGCAAGAACCTGTACGGCAGCCTGTTGCGCGCTGCCCTGCGGGCGCGGGGCCATACGGTGCAGCCGCGGCCGCACCGCCACCTGTTCGCGCTGGAGGCGCTGCGGGCGCGGCCCGACGTCGTCCATTTCGAGGCGATCGCGCCCTTCCTGCTCCCCGCGCTCGCGCCGGACGCCGCCTGGCGGGCCCTGCTCAAGGGTCCGCTCTTCCTCGCCCAGGCCGCCCTCCTGCGCCTGCTCGGCTGCCGTCTGGTCTGGACCATCCACAACGACGGCAGCCACGACGGCCGGCTCCGCTTCCTCGAGGCCGCCTTCAGCCGCGCCTTCACGCGGCTCTGCTCGCATCTGGTCGTGCACGGCGAGGCGGCGCGGGCCCGCCTCTCCGGGCGGCTCGGCCTGCCGGCCGGCCGGCTGCGCGTACTCTTCCATCCGAGCTACCTCGGCGCCTATCCCGACACGGTGAGCCGTCACGGGGCCCGCGCCCGGCTCGGGCTGCCGGCGACGGCGCCGATGCTGCTCGCCTTCGGCATGCTGCGCCCGTACAAGGGGCTGCTCGCGCTGTGCGAGGCCTTCGCGGCGCTGCCGCCCTCCGCGCGCGGCGACGCCCGGCTGTGGATCGTCGGGGAAGCCGCGGACGCGCCGACCACCGCCGCCCTGCGCACGGCGGCGGAGCGGATTCCGGCGCTGCGGCTGGTCGACCGCTTCGTGCCCGAGGAGGAGGTCCAGCTCTACTTCCGGGCCTGCGATGCGGTCGTGCTGCCCTACCGCCGCATCCTGACCTCGGGGGCGGCGCTGCTCGCGATGACCTTCGCCCGACCCTGCGTCGCGCCACGTCTCGGCTGCCTGCCCGAGGTGCTCGAGGAGGACGCGAACTTCCTGTACGACCCGGGGCCCGGAGCTCTGGCCGCAGCACTGGAGACGGCTCTGCGGGCGGAGGCGCGAGCGGCGATGGGGCAGCGCAACCGGGCGCGGGCCGAGCGCTTGTCCTGGGAGGCGCTGGCCGCCCGGCTGGAGGAGCTGTACGCCGAGGAGGACGCATGCGCCTGGTCCTGATCCTTAGCGCGAGCATCGAGGTCGCCGATCCGGCCTTCCTGCGCCCCGAGGGCCGGGGCGACACCGCGACCCGGCTCGGCGACTACCGCGCGGCCCTCGAGGCCTGGCTGACACGCCAGCACAGCCTGCGCGAGCTGGTGTTCGTCGACAACTCCGGGCATCCGCTCGACGCCCTGCGAGAGCTCGCGGCCCGCCACCCCGGCAAGCGGGTCGAGTGGATCTCGTGCCGCACGGAGGGCTACAGCAAGGCTCGGGGCCGCAGCTACGGCGAGCTCGACCTGCTGCGCCAGGCCTGGCAGAAGAGCGAGCTGTTGCGCGGGGCGAGCCACGTCGCGAAGGTCAACGGGCGGCTGTTCGTGCGCAACATCGACCGGCTGTGTCGCGCGCTGCCGGAGGACTTCGACGCGGTCGGCAGCCTGCAGCACAACCTGACCTGGCTGGCGACCACCTTCTTCCTCGCCCGGCCAAAGCTGCTCTTCGAGCGCCTGCTGCCCAGGGCGATCGAGCGGGTGGACGACACGCGCCGGCTCTACATCGAGCGGGTGCTCGCCCAGGAGCTGCTCCGCGCGATCGCCGACGACCGGCGCTGGTATCCCTTCCCCTGCGAGCCGGACATCGAGGGCGTGTGCGCCCACGACAACCGGCCCTACCCCGGGGGCTGGCTGCGCGGCCGGTTGATCGACCTGTTCGCCTGGGGCTACCACCGGGCCCGGGACGTCAGCTTCCGCCGCGGCCAGGCCCATCCCCAGGCGCGCTGGCGCGTCGACGGAGGGACCGGCTGAGCCGCGCCCGACTCATCCGCTCGCGAGCCGGGCGGCGAGGGCCTGCAGATAGGCGCGCCGGCGGCGCGCGAGGCAGGCCCGCTCGAGCCTGCGCACCGGGTCGGGGTCGAGCCGGCCGAGCAGCCCTCGGCCCGCCTCGAGCACCGCTCCCAGGCGGGCCAGCCCGCCGAGCAGGCGGTGGGGCGGATCGGCGGGAAGCTCCTTGCGCAGGGCCCAGCCGCGGCCGACGCGCTCGAAGCGGTCGAGGGCGGCGGCGACCGTCAGCTTCGCTGCCGACACCTCGTGCCAGATCCGGGCGCGCGGCGCGTAGACGAAGCGGAAGCCGCGCCGCGCCAGGCGGTCGAACAGCTCCGCCTCGCTGCCGAGGGGGAAGCCCGGGCGGTGCTGCGGGCCGATCCCGGGCGCGAAGCGCAGGCCCTCGTCGAGCAGCTCGCGGCGCATCCAGAAGCTGACCCCGGCGGGGTAGGCGCCGGGGGGCAGGAAGCCCTCGCGCTCCCCGTGGTCGAGCTCGCCGAGCAGGGTCTGGCGCAGGAGCGCGCTGCGGCGCGCCCAGTCCGGGACGGGCTCCCGCGGCCAGTCGAGCCCGACCCGGCCGGCGAACACCATCTGCCGCGGCCAGCGGGCGGCGACGGCGGCGATCTCGCGCAGCCAGCCGGGCTCCGGGCGGAAGTCGTCGTCGCAGAACACCACCAGGGGGGCGAGGGAGAGCTTCCGCAAGGCCGTGTTCAGCGCCCGGTTTTTGCCGGAGGCCGGTTCCACCAACGTCCGCAGCGGCAGGTCGCGGGCGGCTCGTTCGAGGACCGCGGGGGTCTCGTCGCAGCTGCCGTTGTCGACGACGATCAGCTCCGCCTCGTCCCATCCGTCGAGCGCCCGCAAGGCGTCGAGGGTCGCGGCGAGCCGGGGGGCGCGCTGGTAGGTCGCGCAGACGAGCGAGATCCGGGGGCTCACAGGGCCTCCGGCAGCGGCATCTCGCTGTAGGTCGACGGCGCGGAGATCCCCGCCACGGCGGGGCGCAGGGACTCTCGCAGGAAGCCGACCGTGTTCGCCGCCTGGGCGAGCAGCACCGCCGCCGTGCGCGGAAGATCGGGGGGCGGGCCGGCGGCCGCGCTGGTGACCAGGCCGAGGTAGAAGGGCAGCGGGTGGGGCAGGGGGTGACCGAGCAGCCGCCTGCGCTCGCGCGCCCGACGGCGCTGGTGGAAGCGGCAGGAGCCGCGCCCGTAGGCGAGATGCTGGTGCACGAAGCGGAGCAGGTCCCGGGCGTCGACGTGGCGCACCCGCGCCTCCGGGGTCGCCCGCAGGGGGAATCCCCGGCGCAGCCAGCGGTCACACAGCTCGCGGTCCTCGCCGGTGGTGCCGAGGCTCGCGTCGAAGCCGCCGACCCGCAGGAAGAGCTCCCGCGACAGGGCGAGGTTGTTCGGCGTGTAGAAGCCGTCGTCGCCGCGATCGGCGCGGGCGTAGGTCTGGAGGTAGCGGATGATGTGGTCGTTGGCGCGGGCGAAGGCGTCCTCCTCCAGACCGTTCTCGACGGCTCCCCCGCACATCGCCTCGGGCTCCGCCTCCAGCGCCCGGGCGTAGCCGCACAGCCAGTCCGGAGCGGGCAGGCAGTCGTCGGCGGTGAAGGCGAGGAAGCGCCCCTGGGCGAGCCGCGCCCCGGTGTTACGGGCCGCGCCCGAGCCGCCGTGGGGCTGGGCGAGCAGCCGCGCCGGCCGGGGGAAGCCCGCGACCACCTCGGGCACCCCGTCCGCCGGTCCGTCCGCGACGACGATCAGCTCGAAGTCGACGTCCGGATCGTGGCGCGCCAGCGCCTCCAGGCACGCGCGCAGCGGACCCGGTCGGCGGTGGGTGGGGATGACCACGGAGAAGGTGGGATGCATCGGTCGCCGTTGACGCAAAGCAGGCGCCCGATGTACCAGACCGGCGAGCGAGCGTCCACACCGAGGAGCGGGGACTTCCGGCGCAGCGCGCGCTATCACGGAGCATCACACGCCCGGCGTCGATGCCGCCGGTGCCCCTCCTTCCAGGCTCGCGAGGTGCTGGTGCACGCGCTCCCCGGCTTCCTGCTCATCGGCGCCCCGAAGACGGGGACGACGACCCTGTTCGAGCGGCTGCGCCGGCATCCGCAGGTGTGCGGGGCGCGGGAGTAGGAGCCGCGCTTCTACGCCCGCGGCCTGGGCTGGTACCGGGAGCTGTTCGCGCACGCCCGGCCCGGCCAGCTGTGCGGGGAGGCCTCGACCAACGACTGCGACACGCGGCGCTGGCCGCACACCGTCGAGCGCATCCTTACGCACCTCGAAGAGCCCCGCATCATCTTCTCCGTCCGCCATCCCCTGGAGCGCATCGTCTCGCACTGGCGGCACGGCCAGGTCGCCGGCGCCCTCGGTCCGGATTTCGAGGCGGCGCTGCACGAGGTGCCGGAGCTGTTGTCCTTCAGCGTCTATCTGCGGCCCCTGCGCGTCTACCAGGAGGCCTTCGGGCCGGAGAAGGTGCTCGTCGTGTTCCACGACCGGCTGCGCCGGGATCCTGCGGGCTCTCGCCGAGGTCGCGGCCTTCCTCGGCATCGGGGCCTTTCCCCCGCTCGGTGTGCGGGCGTGGAACCTGAGCGACCGGCGGGCGCGACCGCGTCCCTGGTTCCGGCGATTGCAGCGTGGCCTGCGGCTGCCGGAGGCGGTGGTGGGGCGTCTCCCCGTCGCGTTGCGGTATGGGCGGATTCCGCGCCCGCGTTGGCGGGAGGGAAGCCGCGCGTACGTCGCGGCGCAGCTGCGGGAGGCGACCGACGAGTTTCTGCGCGCGGTCGGGAAGCCGGTGGATTTCTGGGGGTGGTGAGGGGGTGGGATCGGCGTCGGGGGGAAGACGGAGTTCAACGCAGAGGCGCGGAGGCGCGGAGGCGCAGAGCGGACCACATTCCGACGCGCGCGGGATCGCGCTGGGGGCGCGGTAGCGAGGGGTCGTTGGAGGTGGTCCGGGCGTGAGCTTCGGGCGCATGGGCTTGGCGGAGGGGGCGGGTGTCGCGTAATGCGGGGGTGCGGGGGGATTTCGCGACATGGGGGCCGGTAATGGTTCATTGCGTGATCAACCCACCAGAGCCGGCGCCCCCCCCACTTCTCAGTTGCCACCTCGCGCGTAGTTGCGTATCATGAGCGGTTGCGTCAGAGGGCTACGACCTGATGGGAAAAAGCAAGGGCAGCAAGAAGTCAGTCGAGCGTCTGCCGTCAAACGACTCACGGCGAACGAGCAATGTGTTCGTTCATACGCAACCCGACGGCTCCGTGGCTCTCAACGTCAACTGGGATGCCGTAGGTCCACCAGCGAACACCTTTTCCGCCGACTTGGCGATCGCCGAAAAACGAATCTCGAGTCCGACCATCAAGTTCATCCAGGTTCTGCCGGGAAGCGCTCACGCTCAAAGGGTAGTCTCGGTTCGATATGAATGGCCCGTCTTCGTTGAGAGATCGCGGAAGAACAGGAGGTTCCTCGAGTCATTGCGAGAGCGCCTGGAGAAGGTGTCCCACGCAGATTCGGAAGACCTTGTGAAGCAGGCCAAGGCAGCGAAGGTGTCACCACAAGGGACTCAGGCCATCCTCTTTGATGTCGACTTTGATTTCCTGGTGAACAATGGAGAAACCGCGTCAGCGATCTTCGCGAAGATGGACTGCATCGAGAAACACCTTGCATTGAAAGGGCACCTGAATCGAACCCGCCTCCATTCTCTCTTGGAGGTCACAATGCCCCTTCCGGTAATGGTTGGCATGCTCGATTCCTGGATGCACCTTTCGAAGGCATGGGAGCAATAACTCATGGCGACAACGATGATTGGGGCGGAGAGCGTACTCCGAGCGCCTTGGCTTGGTGGCCCGCCAGCGCCAAGACGTTGGCAAGCGCTCAAGAAGCAACTTCGTTCTCTAGCGCTTGGAGCGTTCGCTGCGAGCTTGAGCGCAGTGGCTGTTTCGGACTTCAACTCCAACTCGAGTGATCTGACCGTGGATCCACGCCAAACGGTTGTAGAGCTGTCGCTACGCACATGGCCGGAACCGTGCGAAGAGATGTTTCGGGAGCTCGCGGAGATTTCTCCGCAAGAAATCCTCGACGTGATAGACTCAGGTACGCTCACGCCTCCTCAACTGACATATGCAGCAGAGTATGCTGGAACGGTTGACAGCAAGCGAGCACGAGAGACGCTCCTTGCACTCCTACAACATGAAGCAACCTTCGTGCGCGAGGGGGCGATCTACGGGCTGTCTCACCATCTAGGAAGAAAAGAGGTTAGAAAAGCACTCCGAAAGATAGCGAAATCAGATCAAGACGCTACGATACGAGAAGTCGCGCACGAAGCCCTAGAAGATGCTTCTTAGGGTCCTTAGGCGACGAACTTCCGCAGCTCTGCCGGCCGATGAGTTTATTAACGTCGAGCTCAGGCAACGCGGAGTCGTCGATCTGTCGATTTCGTGTTATGAAATCACCCCCTCAGAGGTGGTTCGGACGGTCGCGGAACACACCTCCAGCTTCCTCGACGGTCCAAAGACTTTCGCAACTATCGATCTTGGTGCCGGTGTCTTACCTAATACCGTAGCAACGGACGGGCAGACCCTATTTAGGCATGCTAACGCGGCCCATCGCGAGGCGATTTTCTCGAACGAAACGAACCTGCAGCGACATATTGACTCCACCTTGAAAGTTGGCGCAACAGGTTCTGTTGAGAAAATTACACTTGCTGGCTACATTTGCGAATGCCAAAGGAAAGAAGACCCAGAGTGGAGTCGCGTACTAGAAATGCCAGAGCGGAAGAAGTGGAAACGCCTCATAGAGTCATACTCTAAGGCACAGGCCGAAAGGCCAAGCAACTAGCGCGCCTCGGCCCCGAAGCCCTCTAGCAATCGAGCCACGCAACGCCCTTTCGCGTCGGGTAGGCCTGGGCCGGCCGAAGCCGAGCCCAGGACCCCCCACAGATCCGGACGTGCGGAACTACCGCATCCGGCTCCTCATGGCCGTGGCTTCGCACCGCGACGGAAGACCGAGTGCACGATCCGGGCTCGCGGCAGCGGGAAACGCTTCAGCAAGGCGGCGTAACGATCCCAGGTGATGGTCCCTCTCTGTGACCGTCGTCCGAGCCAGAACTTCCAAGCTCGTCGGACTGCCTCGCGAAAGCGAACCAGCGCCTTCAGATTCTGGGTGATCCCGTAGTAGGCGTAGTGGCCCAGGAGCTTGCGGCACAGGGCCTTCCACTGGCGGTGGACCTTCCAATGCCGCACACGACTCAGCCAGTCCCACGTGGCCGAGAAGCTGCGCGCAAAACGGCTCTTCGCCGTCTTGCGCTGCACCACCCAATAGCCACGCCGTGACCGGCCCCAGTAGTGCGTGAACCCCAGCAGGTCGAACGAATCACTCTCCGGGTCCTTCCGCCCTCGGGGCTTCAGGAAACGAACGAGCTTCGTCTTCTCCGGATGGAGCTCCAGACCGAATTTCCCGAACCTCTGCCTCATCACGTTCAACACCCGCCTGGCATCACGTTCGTCCGCGAACACCAGCGTTGCGTCGTCTGCATAGCGGATCAGGAACGACTTCCCCCGGAGACGTGGCTGCACAGCGTGGAAGAACCACTTGTCCAAGACCTCGTGCAGATACACATTCGCCAGGATCGGCGATACCACGCCGCCCTGAGGTGTGCCCCTCTGCGTCCGCCTCCAGGCTCCGTCCTCCATGACCCCTGCCTTCAACCACTTGTCGATCGCGCGACGGATCACCCCATCGCGGACCCGCGTGTCCAAGAATCGCCTGAGGTGGCCATGATCAAGCGTGTCGAAGAAACTCTTGATGTCCACCTCCAGAACCCAGCCACCACGCCGCAGACCCATGATCCCCTCGAAGAGCGCGTCGATCGCCTGATGGGCAGAACGTCCTGGACGAAAGCCGTACGAGCAGTCGTAGAAGTCCTGCTCGTAGACCGCGTTCAGGATCATCGCCACCGCACGCTGCAGGACCTTGTCCTCGAGGGTCGGGATGCCGATCGGTCTCGTCTTTCCCTTCCCCTTCGGAATGTGGACCCGCCGCACGGGTGGAGCCCGGTAGCTTCCCGACTTGAAGCGTTCACGCAGGGAGCTGAGGTTCTTCCAGAGGTCGGCCTCATACTCCTTCGCTGTCACCCCGTCGATGCCCACCGCGCCGTCCTTGCGCGTCAGACGGTACGCCTCCAGCAAGAAGCGGTCGTCGATGTGATGGTTCAGACTCAGGAGCGCCATGCTCGGCGCGTTCCTGGCCAACTCCGCTATCCGCAGGAGTCTCGTTGAGACAGG
This sequence comes from bacterium, assembly GCA_030428695.1. Next base: position 1,644 of record JAUIEM010000131.1, on the reverse strand, counting down.
TATCGGATCCGATGCTCCGGCCATCTTTCCCTCCCGCGGTCCCACGATCCATGGCGCATTGTCCTTCCCTCCACAGGGTCCCGGGCGGGTCCGGTTCCCCCGCTTCTGCGGTACTATGCGCGCTCCGACACCTCGCCATCCCCCTCGGCCTTCGGTTCGACCTCGGCCTCGGGTTCCCTTCCGGCGACTGGAATGTTCGTGTTCATCGCTCCGCGAAGCGGCCCAGTCGGATTGCCGCTCCACGGCCAGGACCGTCTACATCGGTGGCCCACTCCGCTCACATCCAGAAGTAGGATGGCTAGGCTTCCCAGGTTCCCGAGGGACCCTTGATGACATGCCCCAGGCTACGACCCCGGAGGAGGAGCGCCCCTCGACCACTACCGGGTGCACTCTGTTGCCTTCCGCACTTAGCGTCGCCGTCGGCCTCCTCGAGTAGGAGGATTTCGGGGCTTACCCCTACGGCCTGCCATCTCGCTGTCTACGCTTCGCAGGGCGGGTTCGCTATCGCACCCCCGGTTCCACGCAAGACTCGCTACCGGGTGGTCCGGCCAGACCTTCCCGGAGGGGACTTGCACCCCTTGGGCCCCAAAATCGACTTTCAAGGTGGCATGGCGGACTCCTTTCCTATCGATTCGGGCTTTCCTGGCACCCCGCTAAGCCCTCCAGCGCGGCCTGGCGCTTGCTCCACCTCTCTGCGCCCCAACAAGTTGCGTCGCCAGATCCGTTCAAGACCATCTGGCAACCGCCAGGCCGCGCTTCCGGGTCGCCTGCGGCGACGGCGAAACGGTTCATTGGCGGCTCGAGTTCAGCCCAGTCCAAGCCGCGCTACGCCGACGAGGGCCGACCTCGAGGATGACACTTGCTGTGCACAAGGCGTCCGTTGTCGACCGTAGTTGGCCCCCCATTCCGATAGGGGAGTGGGTGGTGGTCGTACTCTGCCTCTCCCTCCTCCACCTCGAGTCCGCAGACTGCGCAGACCCCACCATCCCGGTCAAAGATCGCCCTTTTTTGATCGGCAGAAAAGAGCCGCTGCGAATCCAAAACCGATACGACTTCTCCGGCTATCGAATCCCGCCACCACGAGTAGTACTCCTCGATCGTCTTCCCAGAGGAGCCCTTTCCAGACGGAGCATCCTTGTGCTCATTGCCTGCAATCTTGTTGACGAGCGACTGTTCCTTCTCGCTGCTTAGGACAAGCCGCTGTGCCCTACGCACGTCATGAAGAAACATAACCAGGGCAAATATCTCCAACCTTCTGAATTTTCTCCGAGCCCCCTTCCCCTTATAACTCCTCATTGCGGTCGCCCGCCGCAGAAACCTCGTTGCCTCATCCAGTATAGACTCGAAGCGTTTAATCGAGTCAGAGGCTGGGTCCAGCCCTGTGTTTTGGTGGTAGAGGTTGTCTAGGTTTCTTGCTGTAACACTTGGGATGTTACTCGGATCTGTGAGCCTCTCTAAGTAGATCATCAGCAGCTGTGCGCAGAGTTGCCTGTCCGCGACGTGCGTGTCCTTTCCATCATCATCGTTTCGTAGTCCACGCTTATCGACCACAGAGAAAATGTTGCATCGTGGTTTCCTTGTGAGCTTTCCCGCCATCCCTTCAATGTAGGGGCCGAGATTCCCAGGCCAAGCGTCGCGGATTTG
>JAUIEM010000600.1 GCA_030428695.1 bacterium | reverse complement strand
CGCCTGGCCGGACCGCCTGTTCCTCGTCGATGAGGACGGCCGCATCGCCTTCCGCTCCGGCCCCGGGCCGCGGGGCTACGACCCCGCCGCGCTGAGCGAGGCCCTCGACGCGCACAAGGCCGAGAAGGCCGAGGAAGCAGAGTAGTAGCTCAGCCGGCCAGCACCCGCGCCGCCTGGTCCGCATCCGCGGGCTCCAACGGCGGCACGGGCGGCTGCCCGTAGTCGATGCGCTTCCAGTAGGCGCCGCCCTCCCAGGCCTTGGCGAGCAGCGCCTGCAGGTCGACGACCAGGTCGGGATCAGGCGCCCGCAGCGGCACCGCGATCCGCGGCAGGGGATCGGCGAGGGTGCAGGGGTAGAGCTCCCGGTGCCGCGGCCGGTCCCCGCGCCGCACGCAGACCAGGTAGCGCGTCCCCTCCGGCACCGACGCGGCGGGCACGGCGACGACGTGCTCCCCCCCGCGCAGGAGGTCGATCTCGATCAGGTGGACCTCGCTCGCCAGCAGCTCCTGCTGTTTCTCCAGGTAGCGGCGCGCCCCCTCCCCGCCCCGCTTGTTCGCCGGCGAGAGCAGCTCGACGACGGCGACGACCCGTTCGTCCTTGCGAGCGTCGCGGATCACGACGTAGGGCTCCCGGACCTCGACATCGGGGACCGCGACCATCAGCGCCGGCGATGCCCCGGAGGCCGCGGCCCGGAGCGCTCCCGGGGCAGCGCCATCGCGCTGGCTGATGCGGACGTCCGGGACGATCCAGGTGCCGGCGAGCTCGAGGTAGACCCGGTCCTGCAGGTCGGCGAAGTAGGCGTCCGGCAGGTGGAGCTGCAGCTCGTCGCGAAAGTAGGTCAAGAGGCTGTCGTGAAGTCCCGGCCACAGGCGCGGGTCCTCGAGCCAGGGGTTCATGCCGGGGAAGGGAGACGGTCGCACGGTGCACCTCCTGCGGGCTCTCCTCCAGCATAGATCCTGGGAGGGAACAGGTCGAGCGCCGAGCGCGCGGCCGGACCTGTTCCTGCCAGAGCCCTGGCACACCGGCAAAAGCAGTGGCGTCGGGCCCCCCGCTCCTGATACCTTTCCCGACACAGGCCATGTTCAAGCTGCTCGCCTACGCCTCGCTGGTCGACGGCACGCTCGCCGAGTCCGAGCGCGCCCAGCTCGACAACTTCGCGGGCTGGCTGAAGATCGACGCGGGGGCCGTCGAGGGCCTGATCGACGAAGCCCGCGGCATGGACGGCATCGAGCTGCCCGCAGGCGCCGACCCCTACGATGTCTTCCTCGACCTGCTCGACGTCGTCACCGCCGACCGCGAGCTCGACGAGGCCGAGGGCAAGCTGCTGCGCCAGGTCGGCGAGAAGTGCGGCCTGAGCGCCGAAGACGTCGACACCCGCGTCGCCGAGGCCCTCAAGCGCAGCGACTGAGCGCCGCTCAGTAGCTCGCCGCCCGCGCCCGCACCCGCACCCGATCGACGCGGTAGCCGCGCACCAGCGCCGCCGCGGCCTCGGCCGTGTCGGAGCCCGGCGCGTAGCCGAGCAGCCGGCGGGCCTTCCCGATCGCGTAGCAGTTCGGGTGGAAGACGTAGCCGTCCTGGTAGGCCGGCAGGTCGTGCAGCCCGAGCCAGCGCCCGAGCTTGACCGCCAGCCAGGCGCACCAGCGGGGGACGCGGAGGATCCGCGAGCGCGACTCCGCCGCCTCCCGCATCGCCTCGATGATCTGCCGCTGCCCGCAACGCCCGCGGGCGCTGACGTTGAAGGCCTCGCCGACCGCCGCGGGGACCGTGCCCGCGAGCAGGAAGGCGGCGACGACATCCTCGACCGCGACGAAGTCTCCCGGGATGCTGCCGTCGCCGACCACCGCCACCGCGCGGTGGGCGAGCAGGCGGTCCATCAGCGCGAGCAGCGGCCGGTGGTTGTAGAAGCCCCGCCCGCAGATGGTCGGCATGCGCAGGGCCGTGCCGGGCAGCCCGCGCGCGACCGCTTCCCACAACATCTCCTCGCAGCGCAGCTTGTGCTCGCCATACCAGCCGACCGGGGCGTCGGTGGGTCCGTCCTCCGGGCACGGCAGCGGCGGCTGCGTCCCGTAGAGCTCGATGGTCGAGGCGAAGACGAAGCGCGCGACGCCGGCCGCGAGGGACGCCTCGAGCAGGTTTCGCATGCCGCCGATGTTGACCGCCCGTCGCTCCTCCTCCGGGCGCTGGGACAAGGACTGGACGAAGGCGATGTGGAAGACGCGCTCGACGCCTTCGAGAGCCTCGCGCACGGTGTCTTCGTCGCGCATGTCGCCCTCGAGGAAGTCCGCGCCGGGCGGGAGGCGGTCGGGGGCGCGCAGGTCGAGGATGCGGACCGCCCGCCCCTCCGCGGCCAGGGCCCGGGCGACGTGGGAACCGAGGTAGCCGCCGCCACCGGTGACGAGATCCATGGCTGTGCTCCTGTGTTTTGTGGGCTGGGGAGCAAATGCCGCGCCGGAGGCGAAGGCGCGGTGGAAGGCGGGCGGCCGGCGCGAACGGTGCGTGGGGGCGTTCGGATTCCGGACGGCCGTCGGATCAGTCCAGCGGGGGCGGGCCGGCTTCCCGGATCCGCACCCGCGGGCCGTAGCGGTCCTCGCCGAACAGCACGGCGAGCCTCCTGCCGTCCGGAGTGAAGGCGAGCTGTCCCGGGGGTAATGGCCCGCGGGTGGCGGGAGGGAGAGCACCACCGTCCCGGTCGCGGCGTCGAACACGGTGACTGCTCCCCCCGGTCGATCCCATCCAGGCGCCGGAGACCGCGAGCCGGCGACCGGAGGGGTACACCATGAACGTTTACACGAATCCGCACAGGCAGATCACGAAGGCCTCCCTCGGCCTTGAGCCACGTCAGTCGGGCGGGCGGGACCGCTGGCATAAAACCAGGCCGCCCCGAGGTGTTCAGCGTCACCAAGCAGAACCCGGAGTCGACAGGCCTCCGCGCGCGGTCACGGCGTCGACCGACAGCCCTCCGCGGGAGTACCTACACGGCCCCGTCGCTCCGCGTCGACCGACAGCCCTACACGGCCCCCTCGTTCCGCGTCGACCGGCTGCCCTTCGCGAGTCGCTGTCCCGATCACCATCGCGCATCGGTCATCGCGATCACGATCGCGATCGAAGACGACCCACCGAGGCCGCATGACCTGGACCAGCACCCGACCCCGCGCACTTCTTCAACCCGACAGCCTCAACCCCCTTCAAGTCTCGCCACAACCGCCCACACATGACCCCAATCATCACGCAACGAACCGTCTTGCTGGCACCGGAGGCACGGAGCGGAGCAGGCGCAGGTCGACGACAAGCATCGGTTCGAGAGCAGGCACCCGGCGGGTGAAGACCGCCGGAGGTGACCCGGAGCTCTGGCCAGCCGGTTGCCGCCGCCCGGAAGTGAACCGGCGCCGCAACGTCTTGTGGTACCCGAAGAAAGAACAAGCGGCTGGCCAGAGCGGAGGGCTTAGCAGCGAAAGGGCGTTGCGTGGAACTGTGGAGGCTTACTGCTTGCAACCGAACGGCTTTCGTCAGCCAGATCCGCCGGGTTCGCGGAAGGGACGCAGCTCTGGACCCGCGGTTGCGGCAGCCGAGAG
>JAUIEM010000599.1 GCA_030428695.1 bacterium | reverse complement strand
GCAGCGCAGAAGGCTCGAAGTGCCCGAGATCTGCGGCATCCGGGTCCGCAGCAGGGATCCCGGTGAATCAGACGGGCTGACCTGAGCTGAGGCCCGGGCTGGCCATTCAGTCCCGCTTGTTCGCCTTCTCGAGGCGATCGACCAGCGTCAGCGCGATCTTGTACACGATCTTGTAGGCCGCGATGCGATCGGTCCACAACAGCCCGTCGAAATCGGGCCGGTCGAGGTAGAAGACCTCGACCTCGCCGTCGGCCTTGACCGTGGCGTTGCGCGGGTGATCGGTCAACAGGCCCATCTCCCCGAAGACCGCACCCTGCTCGAGGGTCGCGACCGTCGCGTCGCCGATCACGATCGCGACCTTCCCGTTGCGCACGACGTACATACCCTCGGCGGGCACGCCCTGTTCGAACAGGGTCTGGCCGTCCTCGTAGCGCTGCACGCTCAGCACGGCCGCGATCTCCGCGAGGTCGTTGTCCTCGAGGCTCTTGAAGTACTGGTAGGAGCGCAGCTCCTCAGGATCGATGATTTCCACGTTTCCGCTCCCTGGGCTCAGTGTTCCCGTCCGCCGGCCAGCTCGGCGTAGCTGCGACCCGTCTCCGGCTCGCTGCTGACGGGGAAGTCGCGCTGTGACCAGCCGGGGACGGCCAGCGTGCGCGTCATCGGATCGCGGCGGCCGCTGAAGCCGCCGTCCATGTTGACGAGGGTCGTGTACCCGGCCCGGGCGAGCTGCTGGCAGGCCCGGGCGCTGCGTCCACCGGCGGCGCAGCCGACGACCAGCGAGGCGTCGCGGGGGAAGGTCTTCTCGACGACGGCGAGGAAGTCGGCGTTCGGGACCATCCCCCCTGGCGTGTGGTGCAGGAGCGGGATGTTGTACGCGCCGGGCACCTGCCCCTGGGAGAACTCGGGGACCGAGCGGACGTCGAGGTAGGTGTAGCCTTCGCCATCGAGCAGCGCGCGGGCGCCGGCGGGATCGACGGTCTGCATCGCTTCCTCCTCCTTGTTACTTGTGCACCAGGGAAAGAAACTCGGCCCGCGTGGCCGGCTCCTGGAACGCGCCGAGCAGACAGCTCGTGATCGCGACGGTGTTCTGCTTCTCGACGCCGCGCATCTTCATGCACAGGTGCTCGGCCTCGATCGCGACCGCGACCCCGTGGGGCTCGATCGCCTCGGCGACGGCGTGGGCGACCTGGTTCGTCAGGCGCTCCTGGACCTGGAGCCGACGGCTGAACAGGTCGACGATGCGCGGCATCTTCGACAGCCCGAGCACTTTGCCCTTCGGCAGGTAGGCGACGTGGCACATGCCGTAGAAGGGCAGCATGTGGTGCTCGCACAGGCTGAAGAAGTTGATGTCCTTGACGATGACCATCTCCTCGTAATCGACCTCGAAGAGCGCGCCGTTGAGGACGTCATCGATCTCGCTTCCGTAGCCGCGGGTCAGGAACTGCATCGACTTCGCGACGCGCATCGGGGTGCGGAGCAGGCCGTCGCGCTCGGGATCCTCGCCGAGCAGGCTCAACAGCTCGCGCGTCAGCGCCGCGATGCGCTCGCACCGGGCCTCGCCCTCGCTGGAGTCAGGACTTCCGGTCATCAGAGCTCTCCGATCGGCCGGGGACTTCCCGGTACCCAAACAGGTTCTTGCGGGTCTCCCACAGGGCGACGTCGTCGAGGACTCCCGCGGGGAAGTGCGGAGCGAGGCGGCGCCAGCAGGCGCGCGCGATGTTCTCGGCCGTCGCCGGCTGCGCGCGGAAGTCGGCGACCTCCCGATCGAGGCGGGTGCCGGCGAAGGGACCGAGGACGTGCTCCGCGACGAGGCGATCGAGCCCGCGCGCTCCGGCCAGCTCGCCGGTCACCGCGTCGGGCTCGCCGGCCAGCGTCACCTGGAGCTGGTAGTTGTGCCCGTGGCCCGCCGCGTGGTTGCACTTGCCGTAGAGCGCCGCGTTCTCTTCCGGGCTCAGCGCCTCCGACGCGAGGCAGTGCGCCGCCATGAAGCGGTAGCGCCGGGTCAGCGAGAGCTTCACGCTTCCTCCTCGCAGTCGACCCAGGTGTCGCCGTCCTCGTACAGGCGGATCGCGCGCAGCCGGCAGGGCTCGGGGACGCGCAGCCGCAGCTCTTGCCACAGCCAGCGGGCGAGGTTCTCGGTGGTCGGGACCCGCTCGGCGAAGGCGGGCAGGTCGACGTTGAGGTTCTTGTGGTCGACCTGGACGACGACCTCTTCGATCAGCGCCTTGAGATCGGTCAGGTTGATCACCATGCCCGTGCGGGCATCGATCGGCCCCTCGACGCTGACGTCGAGCAGGTAGTTGTGGCCGTGCGGCCGCGCCTTGAGCCCGAAGTGCTCCGCGTTGCGCGCCTCGCTCCAGCCCGCGACGCGGTACTGGCAGGCGGCGCAGAAGTGCGCGCGGCGGGTGACGGTGGCGGTCGTCTGCATCGGCGGCTCTCGTTCGCGATCGGGCGCATTCTACGGGCTCGGAGGTCGCCGCACAAGCCTGGGCAGGTCCCCGGCAGGCGGGAAAGGAGCGGCGCGCACGGAACGGTGGCGGGCGGGAATCCGCCGGATGGACGCGGGAGATTGCTCCTTGCCAGCGGCCGGACGGCGGCCGATAATGGCGCTGGTGCGGCGCGGGAACGGCGCGGCCGTCGCAGGTCCGTCCGCCGTCGCCCGCCCCCGCGCTGGAACTCCGCCGGGCGCGGCCAGCGTTGCAGGCGGGAACCTCCGCACCCGGAGACAAGGATGCGCACACACACCTGGCTGACGATCATCGCCCTCCTCAGCGCGGCCTCGCTCGCCGACACCCAGACCGTCGACGGCTCGGGCTGGGGCTGGACCGCCGTCGGGCCGCCGGCCGCCGTGCCGGAGGGCTCGAGCTTCTCCGTGGCGGTGCGCTTCGCGCCGCCGCCCGCGCTGCGCGTCGCGATCAGCGGCGTCGAGGCCCGGGGCCGGCTGTTCGTCGTCGAGGACTTCTCCGCCCCGCTGCCCCTGCCCGACGGCGGCTACGAGCTCACGGTCCAGCTGCGCCCGGAGATCGGCCCGGGGCTGTCCGGCGTCGCCCTCGACGTCGGCTTCAAGACCGCCTCCGGAAGCGGCACCGCGATGGTCTCCGCGGAGGTCCGCATCGGTCCGGCGGCGACCGACAGCGTCGCCGCGCAGGGCCACGCCGAGGTCGAGGTCAAGGGGCTGCGCTGGAAGGTGCGCCCGCCGGCCCAGGCGACCACCGGCGAGCCGGCGGCCTTCGTGTTCGACGTCGACATCGAGGAGGGCTACCACATCTACTCCGTGGTGCCCGCCGAGTTCTCGGTGCCGACGGAGTTCACGCTGCCGGCCACCCACGGCCGGGTGCTCAGCATCACCGAGAGCGTGCCGAAGGAGGATCCCGACTTCGGCGTCAGCAAGCACGTCGGCAAGGCGCGCTTCCAGGTGATGGTCGAGCTGGCGGCGGGGCTCGAAGGCAACCAGGAGCTGCCCTTCGAGCTCGCCTGGCAGCTCTGCACCGAGATGATCTGCGACCAGCGCACCACGGTGCAGCTCGCGCCGACGACCTTCGTGGTCCAGGGAGCCGCGCCGACGCCCGCCGCGGCGCCGAG
>JAUIEM010000130.1 GCA_030428695.1 bacterium | reverse complement strand
ATCCGGATGCCTTCGCCGATCGGCACATCGGCCTTTTCGCTGTTGCCGAGGATCTGCCGTTTCGGACGCAGCTCGAGGACCTGTCCTTCACGGCAGCCGCTGAGAATCTGGATGCTCGCCATAGGCTCGCCAGCGCTTCCATCTAGAGGGGGAAACTCCCCGGCCATTGTAGCTCGTACGGGCCCCGCCATCCAGATGGCCTCGTCGCAATACTCCGTCGCGGCGGGGGTTGGGGATCCTGTGCGGGGCGGCTCGCGCACTTCACCGCGCACGATGGAGAGGCTCGCGCTGGTGGAGCTGGTCGCTTCGCCTCGCCACCACCACGATCCGGGCGCAGATCCGGTAGGCCGCCGTCGGCGTCTGCGGCAGACTTTTCCCAAAAATCACCCTCCCGCCGCAGAACCCGGGGATTGCAGGGGTACGACCAGGAGCGGACTGGAGGAGAACGATGGAGAATCGACAGACCGACGTCGAAGGGCAGCTCGGCGGACCCGCCAACCTGCGGAAGTTCGAGGGCATCGAGGGCGGCTGCGTGCGCAGCCTCGAGCGCCTGAAGCAGCGCCTGCGGGACAAGAACAGAGCGCTGGGGCCGCGGGACCTCAAGGACATCGCCGCGGCGATGGAGAAGACGGCGGCGACGCTCTCGGCGCTGCAGAACGTCTACCAGGCGGCGTCGGGCGGACGCAAGTTCCCCGGCCCGAACTGGTTCCCCGGCCCGAACTGGTAGCCGTGCCAGCCCTGCCCGACCTTCCGCCGCGGCGGCTCGAGGCGGAGTCCAACGCCCGGAGCGGGCTCGACCCGGAGACCTTCCGGGACAGCTACCGCTCCGTCGGCATCCTCGGCGGCGGCACCGCCGGCTACCTGAGCGCGCTGTTCCTGCAGGCCCGGCTGCCCCATCTCGAGGTGACCCTGCTCGAGTCCGCGGCGATCCCGACGATCGGCGTCGGCGAGGCGACCGTGCCCGCGTTCCTGTACGATCTGCACGTCCAGCTCGGCATCGACATCGTCGACTTCCACCGCGCGGTCGAGCCGACCTGGAAGCAGGGCATCAAGTTCGAGTGGGGGCGCCCGGGCGGGTACTTCCACGCGCCCTTCGACTGGGCGGAGCCCGGCCTCGGCATCCTCGGGTCGCTGCGCCACGAGGGCTCGATCAACGCGATGACGATCCAGTCGCTGCTGATGGAGCACGAGAAGACGCCGCTGGTCTTCGCCGACGACGACTTCCACTCCTTCCTGCCGCAGACCTCCTTCGCGTACCACCTCGACAACGTTCGCCTGGTGCGCTTTCTCAGCGACCTCGCCCGTGCGCGGGGGGTGCGTCGGGTCGAGTGCAGGATCGCGGAGGCGCAGCTCGACGAGCGGGGGGAGGTCGCCTGCCTGATCGCCGAAGACGGGCGCCGCTTCGCCTTCGACCTCTACATCGACTGCTCGGGGTTCGTCTCCTTCCTGCTGGAGAAGACGCTGAAGGTCCCGTACCACAGCTTCGCGAGCAGCCTGTCCACCGACCGGGCGCTGTGTTTCACCGCGCCCCACGGCGGCGCGATCAAGCCCTTCACGACCGCGAAGACGATGGACCACGGCTGGTGCTGGGTGATCCCCCAGCGCGATCGGGATCACAACGGCTACGTCTTCCGCTCTGCCTGCTGCGACGACCGGCAGGCCGAGGCGGAGATCCACGCGGTCTTCCCGCAGGCCCGGGACTTCCGCGCGATCCCCTTCCGCTCCGGCCGCCACGCCGAGTGCTGGCGCGGCAACGTGGTCGCGATCGGCAACGCCTACGCCTTCGTCGAGCCCCTCGAGTCGTCCGGCCTGGTGATGATCGAGCAGGCCCTGCGGCTCCTGACCGCGTGCTTCCCCGGCGACCGCCGCGACGGCACCGCGCGGCGGCTCCTCAACCGCGTGATGGCGAACCAGTGGGACGCCCTGCGCTGGTTCCTCGCCGTGCACTTCAAGTTCAACCGCCAGCGCGACACCGCCTTCTGGAGGCAGGCCCGCGCGGACACCGACGTGTCGGGGGTCGAGCTGCTGCTCGCCCTGTACCGGGAGCGGGCGCCGCTCAGCCTGCGGGGCCGGCCCTTCCTCGACGCCCTCGGCTTCATCGGCGGGAACATCCCGATCTACGGGCTCGGTGGCTTCGACTGCGTCCTGCTCGGCCAGGAGGTGCCCTGCAACCTGATGCGCCCGGCGCGGGACGACGGGAGCTGGCGGGCACGGCGGGCGGTGATCGAGGCCTGGCTGCCCGCGCATCTCTCGCACGCCGAGGCCCTCGAGGTCGTCGAGGCGCGGCCGGAGCTGCTGCGGGCGGTCATCGCCGACGAGGACGGCTGGATCCACCATCACGGGCCGGCCCTGCGCGGGCCCTGACAGGCCTCAGATCCGCGCGAGCCCTTCGAGGGCGTGGCGGGCCGAGGCCGGCCGCCGGGTCGGATCGACCTCGAGCATCCGGGCGAGCAGGCCGCGCAGGCGGTCGCGGCTGTCGAGCGCGGGCAGGGAGAGGTCGGGGACGGGGTCGAACAGGCTCGGCGCGAAGCGCCGCTTGCGGCTCTCGAAGACGCGCCCGGCGAGCAGCTCCCAGAGGATCACCCCGACGCTGAAGACGTCGCTGCGCGGCCCGGTGCCCTGGCCGATCAGCTGCTCGGGGGCGAGGTAGTACGGCGGCCGGTCGGCCCACTGGAAGAGCGGCCCGCAGCCGAGGCCGGCCAGCCGCACTCCGCCCTCGCCGAGCAGCACCGTGCGCGGGCTGAGGCAGAGGTGGGCGATGCTGTTGCCGTGCAGCACCGCCAGCCCCTCGAGCAGGCGGCGGGTCCAGGCCAGGGCGCGGTCGACCTCGACCGGACCGGAGGCGATCCGGGTCGCGAAGCTGCTCCCGTGGACGTGCTCCATCGTCAGGAAGCTGCCCTCCGCGCACATCCCCGCCTCGTGCAGCGGCACCAGGCGCGGATGGCGCAGGGACAGCAGCGCCCCGAGGGGGCGGCGCACCGCGTCCTTGTGGGTCAGGGTGCGCCGGGTCGGGTAGCTGCGCAGGTAACGGCCGGTCGGGACCCAGCGCAGGGCGTGCTCCGCCCCCTGCTCGTCGACGACCCGGTAGAGCGCCCCGACCTCGTTGCGGGCGAGGCGCCGCTTGACGAAGAAGCGCCCGGCCAGCAGCGTGCCGAGCAGGGGGTCGGGACCGAGGCGGTCGGCGGCGACGTCGGCGGGCAGCGTCGTCGCCGGGTCGATCAGCGCCCCGCGCAGGTTCGCACCGGTGAGCCGGGCCGTCGCGAGGTCGACCCCTTCGAGGCGGGCGCCGCGCAGGTCGGCGCGGCGCAGGTCGGCCCCCGCCAGGCGCGCCTCCCGCACGTCGGCGTCGGTCAAGCGGGCGCCCTGCAGGTCGCAGCCGTCGAGGCGGGTGCCGCGCAGGTCGGCTCCCTCGAGGGCGCGGGGCAGGGAGCAACGGCGCAGGTCGAGGCCCGCCAGGCGCGCCTTCCGCAGGTCGGCGCCCTGCAGGTCGACCTCGACCAGGGCCGCCTCGCGCAGATCGGCGCCGCGCAGGTCCGCATCTCGCAACGACACGCGCAGGAGCTGCGCCTCCCGCCAGCGGCTCTCGCGCAGGTCGGCCCCGAGCAGGTTGGAGCCGCGCAGGCGGCGGCCGGAGAAGTCTCCGCGGGGCAGGTAGAGCTCGCGCAGGTCCGCGCGCTCCTCCAGGGCGGCCGGGACCTTGGAGGCCAGCGGCGGAAGCTCACCGAAGGCCCGCGCGTGCCGGCCCCGCAGCCGGGACAGCGCGCACAGGGCGTCGAGACCTCGGGCGTCGAGGGGCTGCGAGAGGACGCGCACGAGGCGGGCGCGGATCGTCGCCTCGACGCCGCTGCTCGGCTGGCTGCCGAGCTCGGGCAGCACGACCTGGCGCTCCGGCAGCCAGCGCTGCACGGCCTTGCGCAGCCGCTGAAAGGTGCCGCTGGAGGTCCGGAAGCGCCGCGTGTCGGAGGTCTTCCGCAGGCTGCCGAGGGCCTTCGCGAGCTCTTCGACCGGCGGCCGCTCGGCGGGGTTCTTCGCCAGGCAGCTCAGCAGCGTGAAGCCGAGCGGGCTCCACTCCCGCGGCAGCCGCACCGGCGGCGGCGCCTGCTCGAGGTGGGCCGCGCGCAGGGCGCGGAGGTCCTTGCCGGGGAAGGGACGCCGGCCGGCGAGCGCTTCCCACAACAGCACCCCGAGGGCGTAGACGTCGGCTTTCTCGGTGACCTCCTCGCCGCGCCACAGCTCGGGCGCCATGTACGGCGGCGTGCCGCTCGCCCGGTCCGGGCCGCCGACCCCGGCCGTGCGGGCCAGGCCGAAGTCGGTCAGCTTGGCCTGCTCCCCCGCGAGCAGCAGGTTGGAGGGTTTGAGGTCGCCGTGGACGAAGTGCACCGAGTGGCTGCAGGCGTGCTGCAGCGCCGCGCACACCTGCAGGCCGAGCTCGACCGCGTCCGGCGGCCCGAGCGTGCCCTCGCGCAGCACCTCGGCCAGCGTCGGCCCACAGACCAGCTCGAGGAACAGGTGGGGCTTGTCGTCGAGCATGCGGCTGCCGTAGGCGCGGACGATGTTCGGGTGGGGGCGCAGGCCGCACCAGAAGGTCAGCTCCTTGACGAAGGCGGGCAGCAGCCGGGCGTTGCCGGCGAAGACGTCGTCGCGGAAGGTCTTGAGCACGAAGGGCAGGCCGTTGTGTTGGTCGAAGCATACGAACAGCTCGCCCATGCCGCCGGTGAGCACCCCGAGCAGCTCGTAGCCGTCCTCGAGCCAGCCCGGGGTCGCGTCCCGGGCGGCGCCGCGCGAAGCGGCCCGGCCGGGGAAGAGCGAGGCCTCGACCGCGCCCGAGGCCGGCGGCTCGAAGGCCTTCTCCCCGGCCCGGGGCGTCGAGCGCAGCGCGCCGATCAGCGAGGCGAGCTGCGCGGAGCTGCCCTCCCGGGACGGGGTCAGCAGGCTGCGGGCGATGCGCTCGCTCGAGCCGACCAGCGAGGACGGGCGCGCGTCCTTGCGGGCGCGCAGCCACTCGCAGACTTCGTCGTAGGAGGGGGCGGACATGCTGCCTCCGGGCTTCCGCACCCATTGTGCGGCATCCCTGGCAGGCTGTCGACGCCGCCGCGCGAAGTGCCGGCGGCCGGGGGATCCACCCGGCGCGGAGAGACCCCTCCGCGCGCGTTCAAACAGCAGGGGATCGAAGCCCGCGGGAGAGGCTGGACCCGCCCCGCACGGCGGCGGCAGCGTGCGGTGTGCGAGGTGTGCAGCTTGTGCAGGCGACGACCCCGGGGAGCGCTCAGCGGGAACCTGCCGCGCGCCGAGGTCCGGGCCGGTCGTTCGACCTGGCGGGCCCGACGCCCTGGCGGCGCTGGTTCGACGCGCGCACCGGACCCTGCCCGCCCCGCCGGGCGCCGGACTGCTGCTCCTGGCTCCCGTAGGCCTGCCAGCGGGCCATCAGCTCTTCGAGCCGGGCGACGAGGCGCACCGCGTGGTTCCGGGCCATGTTGACTTTGCCGAAGTTCTTGCGGGACAGCGGCGCGTCGTCGTCGTCGAGCAGCCGCGCGACGACCTCGACGTCCTCGAGGTCGCTGTTGAAGTGGCGGCGGAAGGAACGCAGCTTTCTGCCGCGGAAGAGGTCGTGCAGGGCGCCGTCGAGGCTTCGCATGATGGGCATCGGTCGATCTCCAGTCGTTGTTCGATCACAACCATGCAAGCGTCGTGCCAGCGACCGGAGCAAGAGACGATCCGCTCAGCCGGCGTACAGGGCCAGGTCGGTCCCGATGCGGTCGGCCATCTCCAGGGTCGCCGGGAGATGCGGATGGCGCACGATCAGGTAGCCGTCCGAGACCAGGGTCGCCTTCCAGTTGCGGCGCGGGGCCCCGATGGGCAGCAGGTCGACGCAGACGATGTGCTCCCGGTAGCGCGACAGGATTCCCCGCAGCCCCTCCACCCGGCGGATGCGCCCCTGCCCCCGGGCGCGCTTGAAGACCACCGCGGCGTTGTAGCGGCGCTCGACCGGCTGCGAGAAGCTGCCCTTGCAGACCGCCTCCGCCCAACCCTGGAACAGGTCGATGTCACATCCGTAGTTCATGATGTCGACCGAGCGCCCGCCGGGAGGCCGCGCGCCGATCTCCCCGAAGACCGCCTCGCCGGCCGCGGTCAGGAACCACTCCATGTGGGTGAAGCCGCTCGTCAGCCCGAGCGCCGCGATCACCTGCTCGCCGAGCTTCCGCCCCGGCGCGAGCTCGGGCTGCTCGGGGTGGCGCAGGGTGACGGTCTGCGGGCTGATCCACTCCTCGCTGCGGGCGATCAGCACCTGGGGGCGGTACCAGGCGATGTTGTAGTAGGCGATCGCGCCGCCCGCGATGACGGTGTCGTAGGTGAGCTCCCGGCCCTCGATGCACTCCTCGACGCTGACCTCGGCGACGTTCCGCAGCTCGGGCAGCACCTGCGCGAGCCGGGCCTCGTCGTCGACCCGGAAGGTGTGCATCGAGCCGGCGCCGGAGATCGGCTTGACGATCAGCGGGTAGCCGATGCGCTCGGCGGCTGCCTCGATCTCCTTGACCGTCGCCGCCCGGGCGTTCTTCGGGGTGCGCACGCCGGCCGCGGTCAGCACCTCCTTCATCACGCCCTTGTCGCGCACCCGGCGCGTCGCCTCGACGCCCAGACCCGGCAGCCCGAAGGCCTCGCGGAGCTGCCCGGCGACCGTCATCCCCGCTTCCCACAGACACTCCAGGCGGTCGATGGAGCGGCCGCGCAGCCAGGCCCGCAACGCCTTCTCGAGCTGCGGCGCCGCCCACAGCGACTCGACCTGCAGGTAGTCGTGCAGGTGGTCGCGGGCGAGCTGCGGCAGGGCCGCGGGGGGCTGGTCGCCGACCCCGAGGACCTTGGCGCCGACGGCGGCCAGGCCGCGCACGAAGTGGGGCATCTCGGCGGGGTAGCCGGGGGACAGGAAGACGATGTTCATCACGTCCTCAACTCAGTGGAGCTCGACCCGCACCAGCCGGATCAGGCGGGACAGGGCCGCCTCGACCCGGGCGGTGTCGCGGTCGCGCAGGATCACGTAGCCCTGGCCCTCGTAGCCGGTGCCGGCGGGCTGGCCGGGCCGCGGCAGCGACGCCTCGACGACCAGCGGCCCGAGCTCCTTCTGGGCGAGGTCGAGGCCGTGCACCGCCTTGACGCGCCCGCGGCCCTGGCCGCGCAGGAAGGCCGCGCCGACGGCATAGTCGCGGGTCGGCGGGTCGAAGGCACCGAGCAGCTCGAGGCGCGCCCAGGCCCTGTAGAAGTCGCGGTCGTAGGCGTAGGAGATCAGGCTCATGAACTGCGCGCCGGGCGGCCGCGCGCCGACCTCGGAGACCGCGACCGAGCCGTCGGGCCGGTGGAACCACTCCATGTGGCTGAAGCCCTCGCGCATGCCGAGGGCCGCGAGGGCCGCGGGGCCGACCTCGGCGATCCTGCGGAAGCGCGGCGCGTCGAGCTCGCGAGGCAGCAGCACGCACCACTGGATCCAGGGCGTCTGGATCACCTCGAGCGGGCTCGGGTGGTAGCGCGACTGCGAGGCCCAGACGCACTTCCCGCCGATGCAGACCGCGTCGAAGGAGTGCTCCTCGCCGGAGATGAACTCCTCGAACAGGGCCGGACGTTGTGCCGAGGGCCGGAAGTGGCGGAGGTAGCCGGCCAGCTCTTCGGCCGAGTCGAGCCGGAAGGTGTCCTTCGCGGCGGCGCCGGCCGGCGGCTTGACGATCATCGGGAAGCCGACCTCGGCGACGAAGGCCCGCAGCTCCTCCTCGGAGCGCACCAGCCGGTGGCGGGCGCAGGGCAGGCCGGCGGCGGCGAGCACCCGCTTCATGCGCGACTTGTCGCGGAAGTTCAATGCGGCCTCGACGCTGAGCCCGGCCAGGCCGAGCTCGGCCCGGGCCCGGGCGAGCGGGACCATCAGCTGCTCGAGCATGCCGATCAGCCGCGCGCAGCCTCCGAGCTGGCCGGAGAGCTTGCGCACCGCGGACACGATGTGCGCGGTGTTCAGCCCGTCGGGGATCTGGTAATGTGCCGCCAGAGCTGCCTTGAGATCCGGGGGGATGGAGCGGGCGCTGTCCTGGCTGACCAGGCCGATCCGCACGCCCTCGACCGCCGCCGCCGCGCGCACGAAGCGCAGCGTGCTCGGCAACAGGAACGGGGCGACGAACACCGCGGGGACGGTCATGACGGAGACTTCGCAGACGTCCGAGCCGTTGCGCATCTGCCTGCTCGCATCGGAGCTCGCTCCTTTCGCCAAGACCGGCGGGCTCGCCGACGTGGCTGCGGCCCTCGGACGCTACCTGCACCGTGCGGGCCACGACGTCCGGATTTTTCTCCCATTGTACCGCCGGGTCAAGGGGCAGATCGAGCTGCGTCGCCACGAGGCCCTGCGCTCGGTGCAGTTCTCCTTCGGCGGGCGGGCCTGGGGCTGCGCGGGGCTGGTCGGGAAGCTGCCGAACAGCGACTGCGACGTCTACTTCATCGAGCACCACGACCTGTTCGACCACGACGGCATCTACCTGCCCGGGGGCCGTGACGACCTGCGCTTTACCTTCTTCACCCGGGCAGTGCTCGAGTGCTGCCAGCGGCTGCGCTTCGCTCCCCACGTCGTGCACTGCAACGACTGGCACACGGCGCTGATGCCGCTGCTGCTGAAGCACGACTACGCCTGGGACCAGCTGTTCCGCGGCACGAAAAGCCTGCTCAGCATCCACAACATCGGCTACCAGGGCACCACCCCCGCCGAGCGCGTGCCGGTGCTCGGCCTCGAGAAGGCGCGCAAGCTGCTGCATCAAGGCGACCTCAAGAAGGGCCGGCTGAACTTCCTCAAGACCGGCATCCTCTACGCGAGCGGCCTGAGCACGGTGTCGCGCACCTACGCCCGGGAGATCCAGACCGCCGACTTCGGCGTCGGCCTCGAGGGCTACCTGCGGGCGCGGCAGCATGACCTGTACGGCATCGTCAACGGCGTCGACTACGGCGACTGGGACCCGCGCCACGACGCCTACCTGCCGGCGCGCTACGGCCCCGACGACCTGGCCGGCAAGCGCAGCTGCCGCGACGCGCTGCTCAAGAACATGGGCCTGCAGCCGGTCGCCGGCCGCGTGCCGGTCGTCGGCATGGTCTCGCGCATGACCGCGCAGAAGGGCTTCCGCCTGCTGTTCGATCCGCTGCCGCGCTTCCTGCGCCAGGTCGACATGCGGCTGTGCGTGCTCGGCAGCGGCGAGCCCTCGCTCGAGAAGGACTTCCGCGACCTGCAGCGGATGTTCCCCGGCCGGGTCTGCTACTACGAGGGCTACAGCAACAAGCTCGCGCACTGGATCGAGGCGGGGGCGGACATCTTCCTGATGCCGAGCCTGTACGAGCCCTGCGGTCTCAACCAGATGTACAGCCTGCGCTACGGGACCGTCCCCGTCGTGCGCAAGACCGGCGGCCTGGCCGACACCGTCCAGCAGTTCGACGCCGCGACCGGCGAGGGCACCGGCTTCCTGTTCGACCACTTCACCTCGGCGGGCTTCACCTGGGCCTTCAAGCGCGCCCTGTTGACCTTCCGTTCCCCGGAGCTGTGGCACCGGCTGGTGCAGAACGGGATGGCGCAGGACTACTCCTGGGACCGGCAGGGGCCGAAGTACGTGCAGCTGTACCGGCACCTGGCGGGGGTGTGAGGAGCTACACCTCCACCGCCGCGAACACACACGCCAGGCCGATGTAGAACCCGTAGTGGAGCGCGAAGCCGACCCAGGGCTGCCGCCAGCGCACCCGCGCCCAGGCCCACAGCAGCATCGCGCCGAAGGTCGCCGCGGTCAGGGTGAGCACCCACCACAGCGGCAGGCCGAGGAAGACCAGGGCGAGGTGCAGCGCCGAGAAGATCGTCGCCGTCAGCAGCACCACGCGCCCCTCGGACTGCTCGTAGCGGCGCAGGATGTCGACGAGCAGCACGGTGGCGCCGAGCTGCTGGAAGCCGGCGAAGGTCGCCGAGCGCAACGGCACGATCCAGCTGCGCTGGAGGAAGACCGCGAGGTCCTGCACGAAGCGCGGGCCCCAGGCGAGGCGCATCCAGAGGAAGAGGACCGTCGCGGCGCCCGCCAGCCCGAGCAGGCTGCGCTCGAGCCGGCCGTGGGGCGGGCGGAAGGCGGGCAGGCCGCCGCGCAGGCGGGCCCAGACGAAGAGGAAGGCGCTCCCCGCGCAGAGGTCGCGGGCGACGAGCAGCCACTGGCGCAGGGAGGGGTCGAAGCCCGGGCCGTTGACCAGGAAGCTCGGCACGAAGAGCAGCATCCAGGCGGCGGCGTAGAGCAGGCAGACCGGGAGCAGGCCCGGGCGGGCGGGGGCACCGGTCAGGGGAGCCTGGGCCGTCGGCTGCACGTCGTCCTCCAGAGTCGCGGCGCTACGGGTAGCACGGACGGGCCATCACCGCAAGCTTCGGGTATGCTGGGCGGATCCACAGACCGAGAGGATGACGCGATGACCGATGACTACGCCGAGGTCAACCGCAAGAGCTGGAACCGCTCGACCGAGCTGCACCTCGCCGCGGACTGGTACCGGCACGAGGCCTTCGCGGCGGGAGAGTGCTCGCTCAAGCCGATCGAGCTCGCGCTGCTCGGAGAGGTCGCGGGCCAGTAGATCCTCCACCTGCAGTGCCACTTCGGCCAGGACACGCTGTCCCTGGCCCGGATGGGCGCCCGGGTGGTCGGGGTCGACATCTCCGACCGGGCGATCGAAGAGGCGCGCCGGCTGACGGCCGCGCTCGGGCTCGACGCGCGCTTCGTGCGCTGCGACGTCTACGCCCTGCGCGAGCATCTCGACGAGCGCTTCGACCGGGTGTTCGTCAGCTACGGGGCGATCGGCTGGCTGCCGGACCTCGAGCGCTGGGCGCGGCTGGTCGCGGATTTCCTGAAGCCCGGAGGCGAGCTGATCCTCGTCGAGTTCCACCCGTTCCTGTGGACCTTCGACGACGACTTCGAGACCCTGAAGTACGACTACTCGAGCCCGGAGCCGATCGTCGAGGAGTCCGACGGGACCTACGGCGCGCCCGGCGTGAAGAGCGAGCCGCTGCGCACGATCGGCTGGAACCACGGCCTCGGCGAGGTCGTCAGCCGGGTGCTCGGCGCCGGCCTGCGGCTGACCGGCCTGCGCGAGCACGACTGGTCGCCGTACGACTGCTTCTCCTCCGCGGTCGAGTTCGCGCCCGGGCGCTTCCGCGTCGGCAAGATCCCGGCGAAGATCCCGCTGGTGTACGCGCTGACGGCGGTGAAGGACGGCTGAGGTCAGCCTTGTTCGAGGGCGGCGCGGTAGTCGCGGATCGCGTCGAAGGTGGTCGGGCGGTCGAGGAAGGAGAGCAGCTGCGGCAGGTCGAGGTCCGGCAGCACGGTCGAGGCGTCGGTCGGCGCGTAGCTGCCGTCGCGCAGCACGTGCACGGTCAGCATCCCGTCCTTCCACACCCAGACCTCGGGGATGCCGAGGCCGCGGTAGATCTCGAGCTTGTTCATGCGCTGCGACCAGACCACCTCGATCGCGAGGTGCGGCCTCTGCGGCTCGGGGTCCGGGACGCCGAAGAAGTAGCACTCGTCGGGCTCGAGGCCCTTCTCCGCCCCCGGGTTCTTCAGCAGCCAGGCGCCGACGGTGTGGAAGCGCACGCCCGCGTGCAGGCACCAGGCTTCGACGAGGCGGCCCAGGAGCGACTTGATCGCCTCGTGGCGGTAGCACGGACACATCAGCTCGATCCTGCCGTCGAGGTAGGCCATGCGCGGGGCGCTGCGCTCGCCGCGCACCGCGAGCAGGCGCTCGAAGTCCTGCCAGGTCGCGCCCTCGAGGATGATCACGTCGTCGTGGTCGTGGGCGCGGGTCGGTGTCCGGGCGTTGGTCTGGAGCATGCTTCGTCCTCCGCGGTGCAGGTTGGCGGGCATCGCGGCGCGGGTCAAGGCGTCGGTCGCGCGCCATCCGACGGGTTTACATCCACCCCGGCCGCGGCTAAGCTGGCCCCGAACCTCGAAGGAGAGGGACGTCCGTGATTCCCGTCACGCTGGTCAGCGGCTACCTCGGCGCCGGCAAGACCACGCTGGTCAACCACCTGCTCGCGAGCAGCGCCGCCCTCGGCGTGCGCTTCGCGGTGATCGTCAACGAGTTCGGGGCGGTCGGGGTCGACAACGAGCTGCTGGTGACCAACGACGACGGCATCGTCGAGCTGAGCAATGGCTGCCTGTGCTGCACGGTGCGCTCCGACCTGGTCGAGGCCCTCGCCCGGCTGGCCCTGCAGGCCGAGCGCTTCGACCGGGTGCTGGTCGAGACGACGGGCATCGCCGAGCCCGGGCCGTTGGTCCGCACCTTCCTCGGCGAGCCCTCGGTCAGCGAGCGTTTCCGCCTCGACGGTGTGGTGACGGTCGTCGACGCCTTCCACCTCGAGAAGCACCTCGACAGCGAGCTCGAGCTGGTCGAGCAGATCGCCTTCGGCGACAGGCTGCTGCTCAACAAGCGCGACCTGGTCGGCGAGGCGGCCCTGGCGCGGCTGACCGCGCGGCTGGCGAGCATCAACCCCCAGGCCCCTGTGCTGCCCTGCCGCGAGGCGCGGGTGCCGGCCGAAGAGCTGCTCGAGCTCAACGCCTACGAGCTCGACCAGCCGCCGCCGCCCGTCGCCCACCACCATCATCACAAGCAGGACGAGATGCTGCAGAGCTTCGTGCTCGAGTCGCGGCTGCCCCTCGACCCGGTCGCGCTCAACGGCTGGCTGAAGGGCATGATCAAGGCCTTCCGGGATGAGCTGTACCGCTACAAGGGCTTCCTCGAGCTCGCCGGGCAGGAGCGCCGGCTGCTCGTCCAGGGCGTGCACGAGCTGGTCGACCTCGGCCTGGGCGATGTCTGGGAAGCGGGCGCCGAGCGGGTCTCCCGCCTGGTGCTGATCGGCCGTGACCTGCCGATGACCGCGCTGCGCGAGGGTTTCCTCGCCTGCCAGCGCGCGCGGTCGGAGAGTCCGCCGGAGCGGCGGGCGGAACCGTCGGAGGTCGGAGCATGAGGTGGATCGCCCTGTGCGGCGCGGCGCTGCTGATCGGATGCGCGTCGACCGCGAGCCCGCGCGCCCTCGAACAGAGCCGTATCGTCTATCACACGGTCAGTGAGGATGAGACCGGGAGCAAGTTCCGGTTCACGATCAACTTCGCCTGCGACGCGAGCATGCTGCCCGAAGGCGTGTACCAGGTCGAGACCTCGACCAGCTCGGAGCTGATCGTCGGCCAGCGCGAACGGACGAACCGGCCGACCTCGCAGTCGCGGCTGATCAGCCCCGAGACGATGGGCGAGCTCGTGCAGTACGTCGAGGACAACCTGCGGAGCTTCGAGGGAGAGCTGACGGCGGGCGATCCGGACCTGGAGATTCCCCGCTCGGTCGAGGTCGAGCTGCCGGGCGAGCGTTACTCCATCCGCAAAGACCGGCTGCCGCTCGCGGGGCAGGTCCTGTTCACGAAGTTCGAACACGTGCTGCTCGCGCTGCACCAGCGCGCGCTGCACGGACGCCCCTGAACGAGGCCCGGGGCGGAAACAGGCGGAAGGACGGGACTGCATGTTCGGCGATGTCATCCGCCTGATCCTCGCGGTCGTGCTGATCGCGGTGCTGCCGCAGGCACCGCTGGTCGACATCGGCGGCTGGCTCGTCCTCGCGCCGCTGGTCGTGCTGCTGTTCGGCTTCCTGTGCGGGCGGCTGGCGACCCGCGCCGTGCTGCATCGGCCCGGGCAGAAGGTCCAGGCCTTCGAGCGGCGGCGGGTCTTCCTCCTGCGCCTGTGCCGCTCCCTCGACCTGCTGCTGTTCGGGCTGCTGGTCGGCGTGTTCGGCTGGATCTCGGCGGTCAACGAGAGCAGCTTCGGGATCAGCGGCCTGCGCGAGGCGCTGTGGCTGACGCCCTTCGTCTCGGGCTCGATCGGGGCGGCGGCGGGCTCCTTCCGCCTCGCGACCTTCTTCTGGCAGCCGAAGCCGTCGATGGTGCAGTACACCGGCCTGCGTCTGCGGGTGGTCGGCACCACCGCCGCCCTGGCCGTGGCCCTGTACGTCGGGGAGTCGCTGTTCGAGCAGCCGGGTCTGCGCATGCTGCTCGACTGCTTCGAGAGCCTGCACGTGCTCGCCGCCGCGGTGCTGATCGTCGCTATGTACCTCCTTTTCCCGCTGGTGCTGCGCTACGTCTTCCCGAGCCGGGCCCTGCCCGAGGGGCCGCTGCGCTCCGAGCTGCTCGCGATGGCGAAGGGCCTGCGGGTGCGCCTGCGCGGCGTGCTGCTCTGGGACACGCAGGGCGCGCGCCTGTCGACCGCCTTCGTCACCGGGACGACCGGCTGGTCGCGCTGGGTGTTCATCTCCGACGGGCTGCTGACCTCGCTGCGCACCGACCAGGTCGTCGCAGTCTTCGCCCACGAGCTCGGGCACGTGCTGCGCAAGCACGCGCTGTTCTATCTCCTGTACGTGATGTCCTTCCTGTTCCTCGTGCTGCCGCTGGACCATCTGCTCGAGTGGGCCGAGGTGCCCCCGAGCATCTTTATCGAGCTCGGCATCCTCCTCGCCTTCGTGCTCGTCTGGCTGGTGACGTTCAGCTACCTCTCCCGGCGCTTCGAGCTCGAGGCCGACCTGGTCGGGCTGAGCCTGGTCGACGACCCGGACCTCTACCAGAAGACGCTGCTCGCGGTCGGCGACGTGTCCGGAGGCTCGAACGACAAGAACTCCTGGCGGCACTTCTCGATCAACCGCCGCCGCGACTTCGTGCAGCGCGCGGCGACCGATGACGGCTTCCGCCAGGGCTGGGTGCGCCACTTCCGGCGCCTGCGCTTCGGCATCGTCGGGATCGCGGTGCTGTGCTGCCTCGGCTTCGGCTACGTGCTCGGCGACGAGACGGGCAGGAGCGACGGGGAGGTCCTGCTCAGCGGGGCGAACAATGCCCTGCGGCGCGGTGCCCCCGACGCCGCCCTCGAGTACCTCGAGCAGGCGCGCAAGACCGGCGACAGCGTAGCGCTGCGGACGCTGCTCGCGCAGACCTGGATCGCGCTCGGGGACAAGGAGCAGGCGCTCGACGCGCTCGAGCAGGGCTTCGGCGTCGAGCTCGACGCGGAGGAGCGCGACGCGCTGCGCGAAGAGGCCGCGCTGCTCCGCCAAAGCTGGGAAGCGGAGGATTGACGGGCGCGGGCAAGGCAGCGACGGGCGAGCCGGTGGCGGGCGAGCCGGTGGCGGGCGAGCCGGTGGGTCCGGAGGAAGCCGGGGAGCCCGGCGCGGAGGCCTCTGCCGCGGGGCGGGAGGCCCGCGTCGCGACGGATGGGGAGAGCGCAGAGGGCGGCGCGCCGGAGGCGTCGGAGGCCGCCGCGAGCGGGACCGGCGGGCCTCCAGCAGGAGAGGCGGCCCCCTCCTGCGCCGTCGGGACGGAGGGCGCCGAGCCCGGCTTCGTGCGGGTGGCCCTGCCGGTCGGACGCTTGCGCAGCCTGACCTACCGCTTGCCGGAGGCGCTGCGGGCGCGGGCGGTGCCGGGGATGCGGGTGCTGGTCCCGCTCGGGCCGCGCACGCTGACCGGCTTCATCGTCGAGCGGGTCGCGGCGCCGGCGGTCGATCCCCGGAAGTTGAAGGACATCCGCGCGCTGCCCGACGCCGCGCCGCTGCTCGAGGCCGACCTGCTCGAGCTCGCGCGCTGGATCGCGCGCTACTACCGCTGCGGGCTCGGCCGGGTCGTCTCCTCGATGCTGCCGCCGAGCCTGCTCTCCGGCGGCCGCAGCCCCCGCAAACAGGTGCGCTACCAGGTCGTGCCCGGGCAGGTCGAGGTCGTCGCCGCCCTCGACCACCGCCACGCGCGCCGCTGGCACGAGGTGCTGTCGCTGCTCGAGCCGCTCGCGAGCTTCGACGCGAAGACCGCCCTCGACCTCGCCGACGCGAGCCGCAGCGTGCTGAGCACCCTGACGAAGCGCGGCCACCTGCGGCGTGTCGACCTCGCCCCGGAGCTGCCAGCGGTGCGGGCGGCGGGTCCGCCCCTCGAGGTCGCCCTGCGGCCCGCCCAGGCCGAAGCCCTCGCCGCCCTGCGCGCGGGCCTCGACGCAGGGGCCTTCGCGACCTTCCTGTTGTGGGGCATCACCGGCAGCGGCAAGACCGAGGTCTACGCCCGGGCGGCCGAGCATTGCCTTGCCGCCGGCCGCACGGTGCTGTTCCTCGTCCCCGAGATCGCCCTGACGCCGCAGCTGACCGAGCGGCTCGCGGCGCGGCTCGGGCCGGTGGCGGTGCTGCACAGCGACCTGAGCGGGGCGCGCCGGGAGCAGGCCTGGAAGGCGCTCAAGGCCGGCGAGATCAAGGTCGCGCTCGGGGCGCGCTCGGCGGTGTTCGCGCCGCTGCCACGGCTCGGGCTGGTCGTCGTCGACGAGGAGCACGAGACGACCTTCAAGCAGGACAGCGCGCCGCGCTACCACGCCCGGGACGTCGCGATCCTGCGCGCGCGCAGCGCCGGAGCGGTGTGCGTGCTCGGCTCGGCGACCCCCGCGCTCGAGAGCTTCGCCAACGCGCGCTCGGGGAAGTACGGGCTGTTGCGCCTGCCCGAGCGGGCGACCGAGGCGGCGCTGCCCGAGGTGCACACCGTCGACCTGTCCCGCGAGGGCCGCGAGATCAAGCGCTTCCCGGTGCTCTCCCGGCTGCTCGTGCGCTGGCTCGACCACACGCTGAAGGCGGGCGAGCAGGCGATCCTGTTCCTCAACCGCCGCGGCTACTCGACCTTCATCCACTGCCCGTCCTGCGGCTTCGTCGTCAAGTGCCGGAGCTGCGACATCGCCCTGACCTACCACAAGGGCGTGCGCAAGCAGAGCTGCCACTACTGCGGCCTGGCGGAGAATCCGTCGGAGGAGTGCCCCGAGTGCCACCACCCGCGCCTGAACTTCTTCGGCCTCGGCACCGAGAAGGTGACTGAGATCGTCGCCGCGACCTTCCCGAAGGCCCGCGTCGCCCGGGTCGACGGGGACGTCGCGGCGAGCCGCGGCGAGGTCGCCCGGCGGCTCGCCGACTTCCGTCGGCGTGAGCTCGACATCCTGGTCGGCACGCAGATGCTCGCCAAGGGGCACGACTTCCCCCACGTCACGCTGGTCGGCGTCGTCGCCGCCGACACCGCGCTGAACTTCCCCGACTTCCGGGCGGCGGAGCGCACCTTCCAGCTGCTGACCCAGGTCGCCGGCCGGGCGGGCCGGGCAGAGAAGCCGGGGCGGGTCGTCATCCAGTCCTTCCAGCCGTCGCACTACGCGGTCGAGACGGCGGTGCGCCAGGACTACGCCGCCTTCTACGAGGCCGAGCTCCCCTCCCGGGAGGCGCTCGGCTACCCGCCCTTCGGCCGCCTGGCCAAGGTGCTGGTCGAGGGCCGCGACGAGGACGCGGTGCGCAAGTGGGCCTTCGAGCTCGCCTCGCGCATCCTCGCCAAGGAGCCCCCGGGGGCGCGGGTGCTCGGGCCGGTGCCGAGCCCGATCAGCCGCATCCAGGAGCGCTACCGCTGGCAGTTCCTGGTCAAGGCCGTCGGGCATCAGCCCCTGCGTGCCGCCCTCGCCTGCATCGACCGCGGCGGGATCCTCGAGCGCGGGAGCCTGCGGGTGATCGTCGATGTCGACCCGGTCTTCCTGTTGTAGCCCGTTTGAGGTACCATGCGCGCCTCACACAGGGGAGGATGAAGGATGTACGACGCGGTGGTGATCGGCTCGGGCCCCGGCGGCTACGCCTGTGGCGTGCGGCTCGGGCAGCTCGGGCAGAAGGTGGCGGTGGTCGAGGAGAAGGACCTCGGCGGCGTCTGTCTGAACATCGGCTGCATCCCCTCGAAGGCCCTGATCCACGCCGCGGAGGTGCTGACCAACGCCCGCGAGGCGGCGGAGATGGGCATCACCTTCCAGAACGTCGAGGTCGACCTGAAGAAGCTGGCGGGCTGGAAGGACAAGATCGTCAAGCGCCTGACCCGCGGGGTCGGCGGCCTGCTGAAGAGCCAGACGGTCGACGTGGTCAAGGGCCGCGGGCGCATCGTCGGACCCGGTCGGGTCCAGGTCGGCGACCGCACCCTC
Source organism: bacterium (assembly GCA_030428695.1). The sequence continues at coordinate 4,952 of JAUIEM010000130.1, read as the reverse complement.
GAGACCCGCAACATCGTGGTCGCGACCGGCTCGCGGCCGATCCAGCTGCCCTTCCTGCCCTTCGGCGAGGAGGGGGTGTGGAGCTCGACCGAGGCCCTCGAGCTGCACAGCCTGCCGCCCCGGCTGATCGTGATCGGTGGGGGGGTGATCGGCCTCGAGCTCGGCCAGGTCTACGCGCGGCTCGGCAGCCAGGTCACGGTGGTCGAGGCCCTCGACAGCATCCTGGTCGGCACCGACCCCGAGCTGGCGAAGGTGTTGCAGAAGAAGCTCGAGAAAGAGGGCGTGAAGTTCCTCCTCGACACCCGGGCGAGCGCGCTCGAACGGGCCGAGGGCGAGCTGTTCCTCCAGGTCTCCGGACCGAAGGGCGAGCTGACGCTGGCCGCCGAGGCGATCCTGATCGCGGTCGGCCGGCGGCCGAATACCGAAGAGCTCGGCCTCGACACCGTCGGCATCAGCCCCGACCGGCGCGGCTTCATCGACGTCGACGAGCACCTGCGCGCAGGGGATGGGGTGTACGCGATCGGGGATGTCGTCGCCGGGCCGCTGCTCGCCCACCGCGCGACCAAGCACGCGCTGCTGGTCGCCAACAGCATCGCCGGGAAGGACGGGCTGTACGACGTGCGGGCGATGCCGGCGGCGGTCTACACCGTCCCCGAGATCGCGACTGTCGGCTTGAGCGAGGCCGAGGCGAAGGAGCAGGGCATCGAGGTGCGCATCGGGCGCTTCCCGCTGGCCGCCTCGGGCCGGGCGCTGACGCAGGGCGCGGCGGACGGGCTGGTCAAGCTGGTCTCGCGGGCCGATGACGACACCCTGGTCGGCGCGGGCATCGTCGGTCCGCACGCCGCCGAGCTGATCGCGGAGGCCAGCCTGTGCCTCGAGATGGGCGGACAGGTCCAGGACCTCGGGCTGACGGTCCATCCCCACCCGACGATCTCCGAGTCGCTGATGGAGGCCGCCGAGGCCGCCCACGGCATGGCGGTGCACATCCCGCGGAAGCGATGAGCCGTCCGCTCGCGGTCCGCGACGAGGGGCTGCTCGACTACCGCGCGGCCCACATCCTCCAGCAGGAGCTGCTGTCGGCGCGGCGCGCGGGCGGGATCCCCGACACCCTGCTGTTGTGCGAGCATCCGCGGGTGATCACCCTCGGGCGCAGCAGCAAGGCGGACGCGGTGCTCGATCCGACGGTCCCGGTCGTCGAGATCGAGCGCGGGGGCCAGGCGACCTACCACGCCCCCGGGCAGCTCGTCGGCTATCCGATCGTGCACCTCGACGAGCGCGGCCGTGACCTGCGCCGCTACCTGCGCGAGCTCGAGGGGGTGCTGATCGCCGCGCTCGAGGACCTCGGCGTCGCGAGCTTCCGCCGCGAGGGCCTGACCGGGGTGTGGACCGACCGGGGCAAGATCGCCTCGATCGGCATCGCGGTCCGCCGCTGGGTCAGCTGGCACGGCTTCGCCCTCAACCTCGACAACGACCCCGCGGAGTTCGCCTGCATCCGGCCCTGTGGGCTGACCGCGGCGGACATGACCTCGCTGCGCGCGCTGCGAGGCGCGGGGCCCTGGCTGGAGGCGGGAAAGGCCGCGGTGGTCGCCCGCTTCCGCGACGTGTTCGGTCGTTTCACCCCGGCGCCGAAGGCGCGGAAGGAGGGAGCATGAGAGCGGGGATCGCGGGCGCGCTCACCGTGCTCGTCGTGCTGGGCTGCGGCGAGGCGGAGGCCCCCGCGCGGCTCGAGGACGATCGGGACTTCGCGATGTTCACGGAGATCGAGTCCAGCCGTCGGGAGTTGACCGCCGCCGAGCTGGCCGGGTTGCGGGGTCTGCAGGAGCGCTTCCCCGACTCCCGGCGGGTGCGCACACGGCTCGAGCAGGAGTACCTGCGCCGCGAGAACTATCAGCTCTTCAGCGAGCTCCTGCTGGCGCGGGAGGCGGCGCTCGAGCCCCAGGAGCGCGTCCTGCTCGTCCAGGCGCTGACGTCCGCGAAGCGCTTCGCCGCGGCGTACGAGCGCGCGATCGCCCTGCTCGCGGCGCGCCCCCGAGACCCCGAGCTGTCGTGGTTGGCGGGCTACAACGCCTTCCACCTCGGGCGGCATCCAGAGGCCGCGGGGCACTTCGACGAGGCGTGGGAAGGGATCCTGCAGCGCGGCTACGCCGACGTCCTCGCGCTCCGTGCCCTCCTGCACCTCTACGCGGGCGAGCTGGACGAGGCGCTGGAGCGGGCGCGCGAGGCGGTCGCCGCGCAGCCGACCCAGCTCGTCGCATCCCACGCGCTCGGCAGCGTGCTGACCGCCAGGGGGGAGGAGGCGGCGGCCGAGGCGGAGTTCGCGCGCATGCAGCAGATCCAGGACGCGGGGGAGGCCGAGCGGCGACGCGCCGCGACCCTGGCCTCGGCCCAGCGCGACGTGCAGCGGACCTGGTCCGCCGGAGACATGCGAGGCTGTGAGGAGGCGATCCAGCGCGGCCTCGACGTCGCGCGGGGCCGGGACAGGATCGTGCTCCTCGAGTATCTCGTCGAGGTGCTCGTCCGCACGGGTCGGGAGCCGTCGGCGCAGCGGGTACGCGAGCAGATCGAGGCGCTGCGGGCGTCCGGGGGAGGACAGCGATGATGCGAAGGATCGGAGTCGGGCTCGCGCTGCTCGCCATCGGAGCCGGAGCTTGGTGGCTGCTCCGGGAGGCGCCGCCCGGGACCCCCGCGGAGCCAGCTCCGCCAGCGCTCGCGACCCACCTTCGCTTCGACGAGGCAGCGGCGGCCTGCGGGCTTCGCTTCGAGCACGTCGCGGGCAGGACGGACGACAAGCACCTGCCGGAGACGATGGGGTCGGGGCTCGCCGTGTGCGACTTCAACCGCGACGGCGCCCCGGATGTGTACGTCGTGAGCTCGGGGGCGATCGGCGCGCAAGGGCGCTCTGCGGAAGCCCGTGACCGGCTGTTCCTCAACGATGGGAAGGGGAGCTTCCGCGACGTGTCGGAGGCCTGGGGGGTCGTCGGGCACGGCTATGGGATGGGGGTCGCTGTCGGCGATGTCGACAACGATGGCTGGAACGACCTGCTCCTGACCAGCTACGGCGGGGGGGTGCGCCTGTACCGGAACCAGGGCGACCGCTTCGCCGACATCACCGCCGGCTCCGGGCTCGCGCAGGCGGATCTGCCGTGGAGCTCGAGCGCCTCCTTCCTCGATGTCGACCTCGACGGCGATCTCGACCTCTACGTGGCACAGTACGTGGTCTACGACCCGGCCCGTGTCGATCCCTGCTACGCGATGGGCGTGCGCATCTACTGCCATCCGATCAACTTCCCGCCCCTCCCCGACCGGCTGTTCCTCAACGCGGGAGACGGCCGCTTCGTCGAGGCCAGCGAGCGCCTGCGAGGAGGCGTGGACGGTCGCGGGCTCGCGCTGGTCAGCGGCGACATCGACAGCGACGGCGATGTCGACATGTACGTCGCCAACGACCTCTCCCGCAACCTCCTCTGGCTCAACGACGGGCGGGGGGGCTTCGACGACCAGGGGCAGCGGACGGGGGTCGCCTACAGTCTGCTCGGGGAGGAGGAGGCCGGCATGGGCTCGGACCTCTCGGACATCGACGGCGACGGTGATCTCGACCTCGCGTGCACGAACTTCCAGCGCCAGGTGACGAGCATCTACCAGCAGGAGAACGCCGGCATCTTTCGCGAGGTCGCAGACGCGGTCGGAGTCGGCGCGTCGTCACGTCGACGGTTGGGGTTCGGGATCGAGTTCTTCGACGCCGACAACGACGGCGACGAAGACCTCGCCACCGCCAACGGACACGTCGAGAGCAGCGTCGCCGAGTACACCCCCGGCGACAGCTTCGAGCAGCAGAACACCGTGTTCGTCAATGACGGCGCGGGCCACTTCGTCGACGTGTCCGATGGCGCGGGCAGCCTGTTCGCACAGCGTCACGTCAGCCGTGGTCTGGTCAGCGCGGATCTCGACGGTGACGGCGCCCTCGACCTGGTTTTCTCCAACAATGGAGGTCCGCTGGAGGTCGGCCTGAATCGCAGCACACTCGCGGGGGACGCGGTCGTGCTCTGGCTCGAAGGTGTCGGCTCCAATCGCAGCGCGATCGGCTCGCGGGTGCGCGCCACGGTCGGGGATCGGGTGCTCCTCCGCGAGGTGCGCGGTGCTTCCAGCTACCTGTCCGTCTCGGACCTGCGTGTACATATTGGCCTGGGGGCTCAACAAAAGGCGGCGATCGAAGTTCGCTGGCCGGGTGGGGAGCTTCAGCCGCTCGGCGAGCTGGGGCCTGGCTTCTTCCGGGTGCGTCAGGGGGGTCCTGCCGAGCCTTTCGAGCCCGGCGCCCGGGTGTGGCCTCGCTGAGCGTGTAGTGCAGGCTCAACCCACCTGGCATCCCGCGTGAAGAATCAACGCAGGAAACGGCCAAGTGAAGAGAAATTTCTGTACGCGGGTCTGCCGGTTGCGCTATGATCGCGGAATCTGTTCTGCACCCAACATGTTCCGGTCTTCCGAGTCGCCTCGGCTGGCCATGGTTTGATGGAGAGAATGTATGCAGACTTCGCAGTCACACCCTGCGTCTCGCCTGTTGGTCGTGGCTCTCGCCGTGTTGATCGGTGGCCCGGCCTTTGGCCAGTCTTTCAGTAGCAGCCCGGGCGCGGCGATTCCCGACTTCCCGGCTGTCGGACCGTCCGACACGATCGTGGTCAGCGGCGGGCCGACAAACATCACCCAGATTCGTGTGACCGTCAACGTCACGCACACCTGGGACTCGGACGTCCTGATCACCCTGACCCCCCCGTCAGGACCTGCGGTGATCCTCGCCCAGGACGTCGGCGGGTCGGCGGACAACTTCACCGACACCAAGTTCACCAGCACTGCGGACGCCTTCTTCACGCCCGCAGACGGCGCGATCGCTTCGGGTACCGCCCCGTTCACGGGGACCTTCACTCCCACCGGCCTGACCGAGTGGGATATGATGTACGGGA
>JAUIEM010000129.1 GCA_030428695.1 bacterium | reverse complement strand
CAGCGTCCGAAGGATCCGCCGCCGTGGAGCCGGCCGGCGGAAGCCTACGAGGAAGCCCACGCCGCGTGGCAGGCCGAGGTCGCCTGCGCGGCCCGCCTGGCCGAAGCCGGCGTGCCCTTCGCGCTCAGCACCCGCGGCCTGAAGCCCGGGCAGCTGGTCGACCGCCTGACGCGGCTGGTCGAGCACGGGCTGGCGGAGGAAGACCTCGTGCGCGCCCTGACGACGACGCCGGCCCACTGGCTGGGCCTCGACTTCCTGCCGGACGAGCCCTTCGCCCCGGGCAGCCTCGCCGCCTTCACCGTCTGTGAGCGCCCGCTCGGCGCCGACAAGAACCGCGTGCGGATGGTCGTGTTCGGCAGCCGCTCCCAAGACTTCGGGGGGAAGTGATGCGACGCTTGACCAACACGGATGCGCCGGTCCGCGGACGAACGACGGGAGGGGGTGAACCCCTCCCCTACCTCGGTCTTGGGCGCTCTTCTCGGGACCTGGATACCTCAAGAGGGGGTGAACCCCTCCCCAACCTCGGTCATGTGCGCTCTTCTCGGGGCCTGGGTCTTGTGCACTTTTTCGGGGGTAGGGGCGGGGTTTACCCCCGCCCGCCGAGTCGGGGCAAAGCCGTCTTGACCACGATCCTGCTCCTCGCCGCCTGCTGCCTCGCCCAGGAGGTCGAAACCGACAGCCTGCGCACCGCCGTGCGCGAGGCCCCGGCGCTGCTGCTGCGCGGGGCGCGGGTGTTCACGATGATCGCGGACGAAGACGGGACGCTGCCCGCCGCGCAGCGGCTCGACGTGCTCGTGCGCGACGGCCGCATCGCCGCCGTCGGCGAGGGGCTCGAGGCGCCCGCGGACGCCGAGGTGCTCGCGCTCGACGGCTGCTACGTGTTGCCCGGGATCATCGACGCCCACAGCCACATGGCGATCTCCGGCGTCAACGAGGGCACCCACTCGATCACCGCCGAGGTGCGCATCGGCGACGCGCTGCGCAGCGACGACGTCAACCTCTACCGGGCGCTGGCCGGCGGCGTGACGACCATCCACCAGCTGCACGGCAGCGCGAACACGATCGGCGGCCAGTCGAGCATCCTCAAGCTCCGCTACGGGCAGATCGGGCGCGCGCTGCTCTTCGAGGGGGCGCCCCGCCAGATCAAGTTCGCCCTCGGCGAGAACGTCACTCGCGCCAACGGGCGCCGCGGGCGGCGCTTCCCCTCGTCGCGGCCCGGGGTGGAGGCGCTGTTGCGGCGGGCCTTCGACGAGGCCCTGGACTACGAGCAGACCTGGAGCTCCTACCTCGCGCGGCGGGTGCGCGGCGACGACCTGCCGATGCCGCGCCGCGACCTGCGGCTCGAGACGCTCGTCGCGGTGCTGCGCGGCGAGATCCGCGTCCACTGCCACTCCTACCGCGCCGACGAGATCGAGATGCTGATGCGGGTCGCCGATGACTACGGCTTCACGGTCGCGGTCTTCCAGCACGTGCTCGAGGGCTACCAGGTCGCCGACAAGCTCGCGGCGCACGGCGCCGCGGCCTCGACCTTCTCGGACTGGTGGTCCTACAAGCAGGAGGCCTACGACGCGGTGCCCCACAACGCCGTGCTGATGCTGCGGGCCGGGGTGTCGGTCTCGATCAACTCCGACAGCGCCGAGGAGGTCCGCCACCTCAACCTCGAGGCAGGCAAGTCGCTGCGCTACGGCGACCTGTCCGCGGCCGAGGCGCTCGCGATGGTCACCCTGTACCCCGCCCAGCAGCTCGGCGTCGAGAGGCGCGTCGGCCAGCTCTCCGTCGGCGCGGATGCGGACCTCGCGGTGTTCTGGAACCACCCGCTGAGCAGCCGCTCGCGCTGTGTGCTGACCGTGGTCGACGGCGTCGTGCGCTTCGACGGCCGCGACGGCCCGCGCGCGCCGGCGGCGCCGTTCCAGCCCGCGCCGCGCGACCCCCTGCCCCTCGGCGACGGACCGACCGCCTTCGTCGGCGCGACGGTCCATCCGGTCGAGAGCGAGCCCCTGCCCGGGGCGACGCTGCTGGTCGTCGCCGGCAGGATCGCCGGCCTCGGGGAAGACCTCACGCTGCCGCCGGAGACGACGGTGCACGACGTCGAGGGCTGCCACATCTACCCGGGGCTGATCTCCGGCGGGAGCTACGTCGGCGTGCGCGAGGTCGGCTCGGTGGCCGGCACCGTCGACCACGAGGAGGGCGGCGACTTCCAGCCCGACCTGACGATCGCGACCGCGCTGTGGGCGCCGAGCCGGCACATCCCGGTCACCCGCGCGGGCGGCATCACCACGGCCCTGGTCGAGCCGGGGTCGAAGGAGCTCGCCGGCCAGAGCGCGCTGATCCGGCTGCGCGGCGACCGCCGTGAGGACCTCGTGCTCGTCGAGCGCTTCGCCCAGCACGTCCAGCTCCCGCGCTTCCCCGACGACGTGACCGACAAGGGTGGCGTAGAGCGCGGGAACGAGGCCCTCGAGCGCATCGCCGAGCGCTTCCACGCCGTCACCCGCAAGCGCGCCCTCGGCGCGGCGCTCGACCAGCGTGAGGCGGCGCTCGCCGCGGTGCTCGACGGCGAGGTCGCGCTGGTGATGCACGGCGACGGCGCCCGGCAGATCCTCGCCGGCCTCGAGCTGGCCGCAGAGCTCGGCGTGCGGCCGATCATCTCCGGCGGCGCCTCGAGCTGGAAGATCGCGGACAGCCTGGCGGTCGCGGGGGCGGCGGTGATCCTCGGCCCGGTCGAGGTCCTGCCCGCCGACCGCTACACGCCCTACGACATGCCCTACCGGGTCGCGAGCCAGCTCTACGAGGCCGGCGTGCCCTTCTGCTTCCGCACCGGCTCGAACTGGGACGGCAACGCCCGCAACCTGCCCTATCACGCCGGCTACTGCATCGCCTACGGCCTGCCCGAAGCGGCCGCGATCCGGGCGCTGACCCTCGACGCCGCGAAGATCTTCGGCCTCGAGGACAAGGGCCGGCTGGCGGTCGGCCTGCCCGCCGACCTGGTCGTCAGCAGCGACGCGATCTTCGAGGTCAGCGCGCGAGTGCTCGCCCTGTACGTCGACGGCGCGCGGGTGTCGGTGCGCACGCCCCAGGACGAGCTCGCCGACGCGGCCGCCCGGGTGATCGACGTGGAGGAGGGGGAATGACGACCGCCAGCCTGTGTGAGACCCCGCTGCGCGAGCGCCTCGCGGAGTGGAACATCAGCATGACGCCGATGTTGAAGCAGTACGTCGAGGCGAAGGAAGCGCATCCGGACGCGGTCCTGTTCTTCCGTATGGGCGACTTCTACGAGATGTTCTTCGACGACGCCGAGGTCGCCTCGAAGGTGTTGCAGGTCACCCTGACCTCGCGCTCGAAGACCGGCCACTACCCGATGGCGGGCGTGCCGGTCCACCGCGTGCACCAGCACATCGCGACGATGCTCAAGGAAGGCTACAAGGTCGCGGTCTGCGAGCAGGTCGAGGACCCGAAGCAGGCCAAGGGGCTGGTGCGGCGCGAGGTCACCCGGGTGCTGACGCCGGGCACGGTCATCGAGGACGAGCTGCTCGACGCCCGCGCCCACTGCTTCCTCGCCTGCGCGATCAAGGACGCGGGCAGCTACGGCCTGGCCTGGGTCGACGTCAGCACCGCCGCCTTCTTCGCCGAGACCTGCGCCCCCGAAGAGCTCGAGGAGCGGCTGGCCTGGATCGATCCGCGCGAGCTGCTCAGCGAGGAGCCCCTCGACGCGGCGCCGAAGGGCACGACCCTGACGACGATCCCGAAGGCGACGCGCAGCCTGCGCCACAAGTGCCTGCAGCGCCACTTCAAGGTCAAGAGCATGGCCGGCTTCGGCTTCGACGACGGGGCGGCCTCGCTGCTCGCGGCCGGGGCGATCCTCGCCTACCTCGAGGTCAAGTTCGGCGACGCCCTGCTCTCCCTGCGCAACCTCGTCCCCGCCCGCCGCCAGGGCATCGCGAGCGTCGGCCCGACCACCCGGCGGCGGCTCGAGCTGCTCGAGACCGAGGTCGAGAGGAAGCGCAAGGGCTCGCTGCTGTCGGTGCTCGACCGCACCTCGACGGCGATGGGGGCGCGCCTGATGCGCTCCTGGATCCTCAGCCCGCTGACCGAGCGTGCGGCGATCGTCGCCCGCCAGGACGCGGTCGAGGAGATGGTCGACGACCTCGGCTTCCTCGGCCGCCTGACCGGCTCCCTCGAAGGCGTCGCCGACTTCGAGCGGCTCGCGACCAAGATCGGGGCGAACCGGGTCAACCCGCGCGAGCTCAAGGCCCTCGCCGACTCCCTCGCCCAGCTCGCCCCCCTGCGCGAGGGGCTCGGCAAGGCGCGGGCCGAGCTGCTCGAAGAGCTCGGCGCCGCGATCCCCGACTTCGACGCCCTGGTCGCGGACATCCTCGGCACCCTGGTCGAAGAGCCGCCGACCAACCTCAAGGACGGGGGCGTGATCGGCAAGGGCGTATCCCCCGAGCTCGACGAGCTGCGCGCGATCTCCTCGGAGGGCACGACCGCCCTCGCCGGGTTCCAGGCCGAAGAGCAGGAGAAGACCGGCATCCCGAGCCTCAAGATCGGCTTCAACAAGGTGTTCGGCTACTACCTCGAGGTCACCCACGCCCACCGCGAGAAGGTGCCGGAGCACTGGGTGCGCAAACAGACCTTGAAGAACGCCGAGCGCTACATCACCCCGGAGCTCAAGGAGTTCGAGGACAAGGTGCTCAGCGCCAAGGAGCGCACCGAGCAGCTCGAGGCCGAGCTGTTCGCCGCCCTGCGCGACCGCGTCGCCGATCACACCACCGAGGTGATCGCCGCCGGCCGGGTCGTCGCCCAGCTCGACGTGCTCGCCGGCCTCGCCCGCCAGGCCCGCGCCCGCAACTACGTGCGGCCGCGGCTGGTCGACGAGCCGCTGCTCGAGATCGAGGGCGGGCGCCACCCCGTGCTCGAGGCGCTGGCGGGCAAGGACCCCTTCGTCCCGAACGACACGCGGCTCGGCGCCTCCCACGGTTCCCTCGCCCTGATCACCGGCCCGAACATGGCCGGCAAGTCGACCTACATCCGGCAGGTCGCCCTGCTCTGCCTGATGGCGCAGATGGGAAGCTTCGTGCCGGCCGAGGCGGCGACCATCGGCATCGTCGACAAGATCTTCACCCGCATCGGGGCGAGCGACGAGCTGCACCGCGGGATGAGCACGTTCATGGTCGAGATGAGCGAGACCGCCGCGATCCTGCGCAACGCGACCGAGAAGAGCCTGATCGTGCTCGACGAGATCGGCCGCGGCACCAGCACGGTCGACGGCCTGTCGCTCGCCTGGGCGATCGCCGAGCACATCCACGACACGGTCGAGGCGCGCACCCTGTTCGCGACCCACTACCACGAGCTGATCGGGCTCGCCGACTCGTGTCCGGGGGTGCGCAACTACCACATCTCCGTCAAGGAGTGGAAGGAAGAGATCATCTTCCTGCGCGAAATCGTGGCTGGCGGGACCGACAAGAGTTATGGCATAAACGTGGCCAAGCTGGCGGGGATGCCGGACAATGTCTCACGAAGGGCGCTGGAGGTCATGGCCAGCCTCGAGGGGCAGTCGACCCCGCAGCCGCCGCCGAGCCGCAAGAAGCAGCCGCGGCAGCTGATGCTCTTCGCCGACGAGCGGGAGCTCTTCCTGCGCCGGCTGTGCTCGCTGGACGCCGATGGGATCGCGCCGCGGCAGGCGCTCGACGTGCTGTACGAGCTGAAGGCCGAAGCCCGTCAGTTCCTGGGGGAAGCATGAGCAAGGAACTCGACCCGACCACCCTGCGCCGGATCTTCGAGGTCACGGCCTCGCTGTCGCAATCCCTCGAGATGAACAAGATCCTGACCCAGCTGGTCGACAAGGGCACCAACATCGTCGGCGCCGAGCGCGGCACCCTGTTCGTCTACGAGAGCGACCGCCGCCGCCTGCGCCAGCAGGGCTACACCGGCCACGTCGACCCCGACCTGCTCGACCTCGCCCCGGGCCAGGGCATCGCGGGGCGCGTCTTCGCCAAGGGCGAGGCGATCCGTTGCGACAACCCCTACGAGGACCCGCGCTTCGCCCCCGAGGTCGACGCGCGCACCGGCTTCAAGACCCGCAACATCCTCGCGGTCCCGCTGCGCGGTCAGAAGGAACGCGTCATCGGCGTGCTGCAGTTCCTCAACAAGAAGGGCGGCAGCTTCGACTACCGTGACCAGCTCGCGATGGAGATGCTCGGCGTCCAGGCCGCGATCGTGATCAGCCACGCCCAGACCGAGTCGGCGCGGCGCGAGATCGAGCAGGAGAGCCAGACGCTGACCCGCAGCCTGAAGGGCGACGTGGTCGGCGCGAGCGCCTGGACCCACGAGTTCCGCGAGCTCGCCCAGCGGCTCGACGAGAGCCCGATCAACATCCTGATCACCGGCGAGTCCGGCACCGGCAAGAGCCACATCGCCAAGCACCTGCACTACAGCTCGAGCCGTTGCCGCAAGCCGTTCATCTCCCTGAACTGCGCCGCGATCCCCGACTCGCTGGTCGAGAGCGAGCTGTTCGGCATCGAGAGCGGGGTCGCGACCGGCGTCCAGAAGAAGAAGGGCAAGATCGAGCTCGCCCACGAGGGCTGTCTGTTCCTCGACGAGATCGGCGACCTCAGCCTGACCGCCCAGGCCAAGATCCTGCAGGCGATCCAGGAGCGCACCTTCTTCCGCGTCGGCGGCCGCACCCCGGTCAAGGTCGACGTGCGCATCCTGTCGGCGACCAACAAGGACCTCGAAGGCGAGATCAAGAAGGGCACCTTCCGCCAGGACCTGTACTACCGGCTCAACGTCCTCAACATCCAGATCCCGCCCCTGCGCGAGCGCCTCGACGACCTGCCGCCCCTGATCAAGGTGATCCTGCGGCGCGCCTGCGAGGACCACAACAAGTCGATCCCCGGCATGGAGCCGGAGGTGATGGCCGCCTTCCGCGCCTACAACTGGCCCGGCAACGTGCGCGAGCTCGAGAACGAGATCCTGCGCATGGTCGCCCTGTCCCCGCGGGGCCGCCCCCTCGGCACCGGCTGGCTCAGCCCCAAGCTGATCATCCCCGGCAGCGGCATCACGCCGATCCCGGGCAGCGGCGGCGCGGGCGGCCCGCATCTCGGCGGGGTGCGCTCGATCCCGGCGGCGATGCGCATCGTCGAGGAGTACCTGATCCGCCAGGCCCTCGACCAGACCGACGGCCAGAAGTCCCGCGCGGCGGACATCCTCAAGATCAGCCGCGAGAGCCTGCGGCAGAAGATGAAGAAGTACCGCATCAAGTCCTGAGCAGCATCCGCAGACAGCGCGACAAGAGCGACGGATGGGCGAGCACCTGCGCCTCGTCGAGGGCGCAGTAGCCCGCCGGCGTCTGGCTGTGGTGCAGGCCGACCAGCACCGGCCCGGGCGCGGTGACCGCCGACAGCGGCAGCGCGGGGTCGAACCAGAAGCGCCGGTACTGCTCCATCGGGTCGATACCGCTGCCCGCGAAGTGCCGCGCCTCCGCGATGTAGCCCTCGGTGCGCGGCAGCCAGCCGAGCCAGCCCTTCAGCAGCGTGCGGCGGAAGAAGGCCCAGCGCCGGTAGCGCAGCGCCTGGCGCCGCGCGGCCAGCGCCTTCTGGAAGCGCACCGGAGCGCGCGCCGCGAGCCGCGAGGCGAGCCGGAAGCCCGCCTCCAGGGCGCGGGTCTGCAGCCCCCCGAGCAGGCCGAGCCCCTCGATCTCCTCCTCGAGCAGCTCGGCGAGGATCTCGTTGCCGAGGTAGCCCCAGCCGGGCTCCGCGGGGATGTTCCGCAGCCGCGCGGCGATGCGCGGCGCCCAGGCCTCGAGCAGCCGGGCGCGGGGACGGGCGGCGAGGAAGGCGAGGTGGTTCTCGAAGCACAGCGCCTCGGAGCGGCGCAGGCCCTCGAGCAGGGGGGCGAGGTCGCCGAAGGCGAGGGTGTCGGCGTCGAGGAAGACGCCGCCGTGCTCGCGCAGCGCGCCGACCATCATCGCCTCCTTCTGCACCTTGAGGGGCAGCCGCTCCAGGGCTTCGCGGGGGAAGGGGGAAGGGTCGAACCAGGCGCCGCGGTTCGCGTAGGTCAGGACGACGACGCGGGTGCCGCGCAGGTGCCGCTCCCAGGTGCGCAGACACAGCCGCAGATAGGCCGGCATCGCCCCCGGCGGCTCCCAGAAGGTGAAGACGGTGCGCTCAGGCATCGCCCGCGGGCGCGTCCGGTTCCTCTGCCCCTGCCTCGGCCTCCGGCTCGGGCGCCTTGCCGGACGCCTTCTCGATCGCGGCCGCGAGCTCGTCCGGGCGCCGGGAGCCGACCATCAGCTCGTGGTCGCCGCCGTGGATCAGCCGGACGCCGCGGTCGCCGGAGACGTTGAGGGCGCGCTTCTTGCCGATCCCCCGCACGCCCCAGCCGCCGAACTCGATCAGCGGGCGGTAGGTGCAGGCGCTGTAGCGGTCGAGCCGCTCCCAGGGCAGGAAGCGGTCGACGAGCAGCCCGCGGAATCGCAGGCGCACGCCGTTCTCGTACACCTCGGTGGTCATCCGCATGTACAGGAACCAGACGATCAGCAGCACCGAGCCGAGCACCGACAGGCTGGTGATCACGGCCAGGCCGATGTCCGGCATCGGCTTGTCGCCCCAGGGCCGGCCCTCGACGAACTGCACGTACGAGCCCCACAGGAGGACCGCGCACAGCACGCCGGTGATCGCCACGATGACGAACCACAGCCAGAACTGGCGGAAGGATTGGGATTCGCGGAAGAGGACGTCGCCGACGGGCCCGGTCACGGCGCCTCCACGGGTCAGGAGCTCGCCGTCAGGATACCCCGAGCCCGAGGGCGCGTTCCAGCCCGAGCCGCAGGATGACCGTGCGCACCTTCGCCCCGACCGCGACCACCCGCAGCCGGTGGGCGACGAGCAGGTGCAGGCCGGCCGAGCTCGCGGCGCGCAGGCCGCTCAGGTCGAGCGCGGGCGCGGGCAGGCCGAGGGCGGCCGCTTCGGTGAGGGCGTCGGCGAAGCCGTCGAGGGTGCCCCAGCCGAGGGTGCCGCGCAGCCGCAGCAGCCCCCCGGGCCGGTCGACGAAGGCGAGCTGCAGCCCGCCCGCGGCGGGGCCTCCGGCGGCGCGCGGCCGGGAGCCGCAGGGGATCAGCTCGCGGTCGAGCCGGGAGCGCCCGCAGGCGCAGAAGGGCTCCGGGCCGGGCGTACAGAGGTGGCGGATCGGGCGGGCGAGGAGGGTGGGCACGGCGTCTCTCCGCATCAGGCTCTCTCCCATCCATCGGCTGGAGATTGCGCAGGGAACAGCGGAATCGCGGCGCGCGCCGCGCTCACTTCCGCTCCTCCTTCGGTCCGACCAGGATGCCCTGGCCGCGCAGCAGCTCGAGCGCCGCGTCGAGGGAGAAGCGGGTCTTGCCGAGCTTGTTCTTGCGCGGATCGATGCGGTAGTCGAGCGCCTCGGACAGGTCGGCCCCCCGCAGGGAGGTCTTCTCGAACAGGCTGTCGTGCAGCCGGCTGCCGCGGAAGCACGCGCGGTCGAGGCGGGCGTCGCGGAAGTCGACCTCGCGCGCCGAGCAGTCGAGCAGGTGCAGGCCCGGCAGCTCGAGGCCGGCGAAGTTACCGTAGTCGAGCGCGCAGTCTTCGAAGCGCACCTGCATGATCAGGGTCGAGGCCTGGGTCCAGTCGACGCCGATCAGCTTGCAGCGGCGGAACACGACGTCGTGCAGCCGCGCCCGCTCGAGGCGCGCCATCGCGAGGTCGCAGTCTTCGAACACGCAGGCGGAGAGGCCGCACCCGGTCCAGGAGCTGCGCGGGGCGACGAGCTTGCGGAAGGTGCACTCGCTGAGCTCGAGGTCCGCGAAGCGGTGGTCTTCGAGGCGCAGGTCCTCGAAGGTCTGCTCGTCGTGGTGGCTGCCGGCGCTCCAGTCCATCGGATCCTCCCGCAGGGCAGTCTACGGCGTCCCCCTGTCAAGCGCGGGCGGGAGGATGTGAAGCTTCGGGGAAGTTCGGGGACATGGCGACGAGGGCGTCTCACAAGTCCAGTCACGTACGCGTTCTCCCGCTTCGCGGGAAGGGGTAAACCCCTTCCCTACATTCGGATAGGACCATCAGCCCAAGCAAGGCAAGGCTCGCATGCCGCCCGTCCGAGATCACCCGTAGACTGCGTCGGAATCCAATGTAGGGGCGGGGTTTACCCCCGCCCGCCGCAGGCGTAGGGACGTGCGTCAACGGGTTCCGTGAGACAGCCTCACGACTCCCGCCCTACCCCGGGAGCGGCGTCCAGCCCAGCACCCGCTCGACGTGCGCGCGCAGGGCCGTCCGGGTCTGCGCCGGAGCCCGCCGCAGGTAGGTCTCGCTGCGGGCGCGCAGCTCCCCCTCGAGGCCGGACAGGTAGGCGACGGCGGCCTCGGGGCTCAGGGGGCGGCCGGTGCGGGCGGCGAAGGTGGCCGGCAGGTCGGTCCAGACCACGCCGTCGAGCTCCTGGGCGCGGGCCCAGCCCGGGACGACGTCCAGGGCCAGGGGAGCGACCTCCGACACCGCCTCCGCGGCGCTCCAGCGGCCGATGTAGCGCGGCTCGCAGCGCTCCCGGGCGGCGAAGACCCGCACGGCCGACGCGAGGTCGGGGACGGCGAGCGCGGCCCAGTAGGTCGTCACCGGCGCGGCGCCGGGGTGGATGATCAGGGTCAGGCGGCCGTCCGGCGAGATCCGCGCGAACTCGATCGGCAGCACCGGCCCGTCCGCGCGCCAGGCCCCGCCGAGGGGCAGGCTCTCCGGCCGCCAGAGCAGCGAGCCCCAGCCGATGCAGGCGAGCCTCACGCGTCGCGCGCCCGGTCGACGGCGCGGCTGACGATGCGGTTGATCGCGGTCTCCTCGAGGCCGACGCGGCCGGCGAGCCGGTGCAGGAGATCCATCTCCTCGGGGTCGAGGATGCCGTCGGCGACGATCACGTCGGCGAGACAGCGCAGCAACGCCGCGCGCTCCTCCTCATCCTCCAGCTGTCTCAGATCGGGAACCGGGCGGGTCCCAACCTGATCCAGGATCGCCTCCGCCTCCTCACCCCCCAGACCGAGGCGCAGGGCGCTGCGGCGGAGCGCGACGCGCTCTTTCGCGGTCAGCCGGCCATCGATGCTCGCCATCAGCGCGCACAGGCGAAATTGCTCCCGGACATCCATGGCGATCCCCTCTCTATCAGGTGCGGTGACTGTGCCATCGGCTCCCGATCGACGCAAGCGGATGCCTGGCACACGACTTGCTTTGTGACCGGCGACACACATCGCGGAGGCAACATGTCGAGCCACACCAGACTGAACCGGGCCCTCTTGAGCTACGGCTACCGACTCCTTCGATACCGCATGTACATCTACGTCGGTATGCAACAGGGGGAGTTGCCCCTCCCTGTTGCAGCTTTCTGAGGCGCGTTGCAAATTCCAACGCGTCACACGCCCGCACACGGCTGGACACGACAGACAAAGCGCTGCGAGGAAATCGTGCCCGCCCATCCCTCCCCTCCGTTCGCATCCGACACCGGTAGCGCGTAGACTCCGCGGGAACCCACCCGGAGGCCTCCTCGTGGATCTGCGCGCCCTGATCTCCGCCACGCGGCGCATCGCCGTGCTCGGCTACAGCTCGAACCCCGCCCGCGCCGGGCGCTACGTGCCCGAGTACCTCACCGCCCGCGGCTTCACCGTGCTGCCGGTCAACCCGGTCCTCGACGAAGCGGGCGTCTTCCCGCGCCTCGAGGACGTCCCGGCTCCGGTCGACATGGTGTTGATCTTCCGCAGGCCCGAGCACGTCCCGGCCCACCTGCCGGAGATCCTCGCGCTGACGCCGCCGCCGAAGGTCGTCTGGATGCAGCTCGGCATCGTCGTGCCGGACGTCGCGAAGGCGCTGGAGGAGACGGGCATCGCCGTGGTGATGGACCGCTGCCTCAAGGTCGACCACGCGGCGCTGTTCGGCTAGCCCGGTGCCGCGCGCCCTCTGTCTCGCCCTGCTCGCCCTCGTCGGCTGCCCCGCCTCGCTCGTCGAGCCGGAGTTCCGCTATCCCGAGCGCGTGCTGTCCAGCTCCTCGCTGCGCCTGCGCACCGACCTGCAGGAGCCCCCGCCGGAGACCGTGCTCGTCCGCCTGGAAGCGGCCAGCCGGGCGGTCTACGCGCGCCTGTTGCCGGCGGACAGGCCGCCCCTCGCCCCGTTCGCGGTCATCGTCTTCCAGGAGCGCGAGGACTTCCTCGCCTTCTACCGCGACAGCGCCGCCGACGACCTGCATCCGGCCGGCTTCATCCAGGGCGAGCGCATCGCCCTCCACCACCCGATCGCCTGGCGGCAACGCGCCGCTGGCCGCCCGGTGGCCTGGGGGGTCGGCGTCGACGAGCGCGACGCCTTCCTGCGCACCTTCGCCCACGAGCTCTTCCACGGCCTGCGATACCGGCTCGACGTGCAGGGCATCCCGGCCTGGCTCGAGGAGGGGCTCGCGACCGCGGTCGGCCTCGAGCTCCGGCCCTGGAAGCCGGGGGAGGAGCTCCGCGACGGCTTCCGCCTGTGCCTCGAGGTCCTGCACGGGCGGCGCCTGGTCCCCGCCGGGCGGCGGGCAGAGCCCGCCCGCTGGGAGGAGCTCCCGCCCTGGGACCACGGCCACCAGCTCGGCAGGCTGACGGTCGCCGGCCTGCGCGAGGATCCCGACCTGGCCGCGCGGCTCGAGGACGCGGTGCGCGACGCGCTCGCCGACGGGCACTTCGCGCTGACGGTCCGCGACCGCTTCGCCGACCTCGGGGCGCTCGAGGACTTCCTGCTCGCGCGCCTCCAGGCCCGGGTGCTCGACAGCTTCCGCGCCGAGCTGGCCGAGAACCCGGCGCTGCTGCAGGCGACCGCCTACGCCGCCTTCGCCCGGGCGCTGTGCTACGGCGGCAGGGCAGAGGGGGACGCGCTGCACGCCCGCTGCCGCGCGCTCGCCGCGAGGCTGCGCGCCGACGCGACGCCCCTGTCCATCGAGGGGCTGCTCGGGCGCGGGCTCGACGGCTGGGAACCGAACGCGCGGCAGGCGGAGCTGCGGCGGCGCTGGGAGGAGGTGCGGCCGCCGGACGACCCGGTGCTCGGCGCCGAGTCGAGCTGGGCGGGCCTGCCCAGCCCCTGAGGATGCCCCCGCAAGGACAAAGGTCGCCCCCGCGCATCGTCGATGGTAGGTTTGGGACGTCTGGAACCACGGCCGGGGCATATCGAGGACACATCATGGGAACCACGCGCGAGCAGCTCTCCCGCAGCCACGACGTCACCGTGATCGGCGGCGGCCCGGTCGGCTGCGTGACCGCCATCGCCCACGCCGAGCAGGGGGCGAACGTGCTCCTGCTCGAAGCGCGCAGCGCCGTACCGACGCGCTTCGCGGGGGAGTGGCTGCACCCGCCGGGGGTCGACGTGCTCGACCGGCTCGGCGTCGAGCGCCCCGCGACGACCGCGGACATCCCGCAGGGCCGCGGCTTCGTCGTCTTCCCCGACGACGGCAGCTACCCGATCGTGCTCGACTACCCGGACGCCCAGCGCGGCTTCTCCGCCGAGCACGCCTCGATCGTCACCGCCCTGTGGGACTCGGCGAAGGCGCGCGAGCGCGTGACCTTCGTGCCCTCGGCGCGGGTCACCTTCCTCGAAGACCAGGCGCTCGGCGTCGAGATCCCCGGCCGCCCGGGCACCGAGCGGATCCTCAGCGGGCGCATCGTCGGCGCGGACGGACGCTCCTCGGTCACCCGCAAGAAGCTCGGCCTCGAGACCGACCGGCAGCTGCTCAGCTACATGGCCGGCGTCCACCTCGAGGACGTCGAGCTGCCCTTCGAGGGCTTCGGCCACGTGCTGCTCGGCGGCCCCGGCCCGGCCCTGGTCTACCGCATCGACGAGCGCCGCGCGCGGGTCTGCCTCGACGTGCCGGTCTACCACCTCAAGGTGCGCCAGCGCGCCTCGTACCTGTGGGACGCCTACAGCCCGGTCCTGCCCGAGGCCCTGCGGCCCGCCTTCCACAAGGCCCTCAGCGAGCGGCCGATCGCCTGGGCCGCCAACCAGGTCACGCCGCGCCGCCACTTCGGCAGGGATCCGCTCGCCCTGGTCGGCGACGCGGTCGGCCACTACCACCCGCTGACCGCGGTCGGCATGACCCTCGGCTTCCTCGACGGCGAGTGCCTCGCGCGCAACGACAACGTCGCGGACTACCAGCGCGAGCGCCTCGCCCAGGGGCGCGTCCCCGAGCTGCTCGCCAACGCCCTGTACGAGGTGCTGAGCTTCTACGACGACGAGACCGTCGCCGTGCGCCAGTCGGTCTACGCCCTGTGGCGCGGCTCCGACGACGAGCGCCAGCGGACGATGCGGCTCCTGTCCAGCGGGGATGCCGACCCGACCAGCTTCAGCATGGCCTTCGGCAAGGTGCTCGCCCGCGCTGCCCGGCAGATCGTCGGCCAGGGTGTCGCCAGCCGCGAGTGGCGGCACGGCGTGCGGGTGCTCGGCCACCTCGGCCAGCGCCTGGGCTGGCTCGCCTCGCAGGCGCTGCCGGAGGTGATCCCCGCGCTGCCCCAGGGCCCCTGGAAGTTCGGGGAGCTGTGGGACAGCTTCCAGTTCCATCGCCGCCGCCGGCCGAGCTCGCCGAAGAGCTCCCGCGGCCGTCGGCCGAGCCGGCAGCAGGCCCCCGAGGCCGCCGACGCCTGGAAGCGCGGGGCCGAGGCGCTGGTGCGCCAGCAGCACGAGGACGGCTCCTGGAACGGCGAGGTGGTCTGGTGCCCGATGCTCGCGGCCCAGTACGCCCTGACCCACGAGCTGCTCGGCCGGCCCCTCTCCGACGACCGGCGCGAGAGCCTGTTGCGCGGCTTCCGCAGCAGCCAGCTCGGGAGCGGGGCCTGGGGCATCCACGAGACCTCGGAGCCCTACCTGTTCACGACCGTGCTGGTCTACAGCGCCGCGCGCTTCCTCGGCGAGCCCGCCGACGGGCCGCTCCTGCGCCGGGCCGGCCAGTGGATCGCGGCCCAGGGCGGCGCCCGCTCGGTGCCGACCTGGGGCAAGTTCTGGCTCGCGATGCTCGGCCTGTTCGAGTGGCGCGGCGTCAACCCGCTCTTGCCCGAGGTCTGGCTGCTGCCGCGCTGGTTCCCGCTGCATCCGTCGCGCTTCTACTGCCACACCCGCCTGATCTACAGCGCGATGGCCTACATCTGGGGCCACAAGCCCGCCCGGCCCGCCGATGCCCTGACCGGGGCGCTGCGGAGCGAGCTCTTCCCCGCGGGCTACGACGCGGTCGACTTCCGGCGCGCCGCCTCCGAGCTGCGTGAGGAGGAAGTCTACGCGCCGCCGAGCGCCCTGCTCAAGCTGAGCTACGCGGCCTGCCAGGTGGTCGAGAAGCTGCACCGCAAGGGCACCCGGGCGCAGCTCCTCGAGGGGCTGCTCGAGCAGATCCGCTACGACGTCGAGAGCACCTCGTACCGGAACCTGTCGCCGGTCAACGGGCTGCTCAACATCATCTCCCTGTGGCTGCACGACCCCTCGGATCCCGCCATCGAGCAGTGCTTCGAGGGCCTGGAGGAGTGGATCTGGGAAGACGCCGCCGGCCTGCGCGTCGCCGGCGCCCGCTCGGACGTCTGGGACACCGCCTTCGCGATCCAGGCCCTGGCCTCCGGGCCCGAGGTGCCGGAAGCGCCCCTGCAGGCGGCGCGGAGCTGGCTCGCGGAGCAGCAGGTGCGCGAGTCGGTGCCGGACATCGACCGCTACCACCGCGTCGACCCGCGCGGCGGCTTCGGCTTCAGCCCGGCCTGGCACAGCTGGCCGGTCAGCGACTGCACCGCCGAGGCACTGCACGCGCTGCTCGACGATCCGGCGACGCCGCGGGCGCGGATGATCGACGCGGCCCGCTTCATCCTCTCCTGCCAGAACCCCGACGGCGGCTTCGGCAGCTACGAGCGGCGGAAGAGCCGCGTCGGCCTCGAGTGGCTCAACCCCGCCGAGATGTTCGGCAACTCGATGACCGAGAAGTCCTACACCGAGTGCACCGCCGCCTCCCTCGGCGCCCTCGCGGCCTTCCGCAAGAAGCACCCCGGGCTGCTCGACGGCACGATCAACCCGGCGATCGAGCGCGCGGCGAGCTTCCTCCGCGTCCGCCAGCGGCCCGAGGGCGACTGGCCCGCGGCCTGGGCGATCAATGCGGTGTACGGCACCCTGTTCGGGATCAAGGGGCTGCTCGCCGCCGGCTTCGCGCCGACCGACCCCGCCATCCGCAAGGCCTGCACCTGGCTGATCGAGCGCCAGCGCGAGGACGGCGGCTGGGGCGAGGACGCGCGCGGCTGCCTGTCCGGGGAGTACGTCGAGGCCCGCGACAGCGCGGTGGTCTGCACCTCCTGGGCGCTGCTCGCCTTGCTCGAGGCGCACTCGCCGGAGTGGGACGCGATCCAGAAGGGGGCGCGCTTCCTGCTGTCGATGCAGCAGGCCGACGGCAGCTGGCCGAAGCAGGAGGGCGCGGGCATCTTCTTCAACACCGCGGTGCTCGACTACACCCTGTACAAGAGCTACTTCCCGGTCTGGGCCCTCGGGCTGTACGAGCGCCGGCGCAGCCAGCGCGCGCTGCTCGACGTGCCGGTCGACGACTGAGCCGATGCCTGCGAAGTCCCTGCTGCTGCTGTTCCTCGCCGCCGCCCTCGGCGCCCAGAGCGTCGAGCTGCGCCCGCGCTACGAGGCCGGCCAGCGCCTGACCGACGAGGTCCGCGCCAGCCTGGTGCTCGACTGGCTCGACGGCGAAGCCGGGGAGCTCGCCTCCTACGACTTCGAGAGCCGCCGCCACATCTGGCTGGAGGAGCTCGCGGACGGCCGCCCGACGCGCCTGGTCGTCGCCTGGGAGAGCCTGCGCGGGCAGCGCCTCGACCGGGACGGCGAGCGCTCCCTGTTCCGCGACGACGTGCGCCCCGGGCTGGTGCTCGCGGTCGCCGTCGCCGACAGCGTGACCTGCACGGCGAGCGCTCCCCTGCTGCTGCCCGCCCAGGGAGCGGACCTGGCGGCCGAGGTCGCGGCGGACTGGGAGGGCAGCCGGCTGCTGCCCGGCAAGAGCGTGCGCCCGGGCGCGACCTGGGAGGTCCCGGTCGCCGCCCTCGCCCCGCCCCACGCGGTGCTCGAGGACTGGGCCCGGCCGCAGCAGGGCGCGCTCACGGTCACCTTCGAGGAGCTGCGGGAAGACGGCCTCGCGGTCCTGACCTACACCGGCACGCTGACCTGGGAGGCGCGCTACGCGGACGGGACCCTCGCGCGCACCGCGCTCGAGCTGGTCGGCGAGGCGCTCGTCGACCCCTCCAGCGGGCTGATCCGCGCGCGCACCGAGAGCGGCAGCGCCAGCCTCCGCCGCACCGCCCCGGACGGGACGGAGCGCCGCGCCGAGGGCTTCTTCGACCAGTCGACACAGCGCTCGCTGCTGACGCTGGAGGTCCACGCGCCGGCCGCCTGGCCCGCCCCGTCCGCCGCCGAGGGCTTCCGCGCCTTCCCCCGCGCGCTGCCCGACGACGGGCTGCTGGTCGTGCGCCAGGGGGCGGAGTGGGCATCGCTGGCGCTGCTCGACCGGGACGGGAGCTTCCTCCACACTCTCGCGGTCTTCCCGCCCGGGGTAGCGGTGCGCCAGCTCGCGGTCGATCCCAGCGGCCGCCGGCTCGCCTTCGCGTCGACCCTGAACAACGAGGTCTCCCTCGCCGACTGGAACCTGTTCGCGCTCGACCTCGAAGACGGCGGCCTCGCCCAGCTGACGCCCGGCTGGGCCCGGGGGGACAGCCTGGCGGTGCCGGCCGAGGTGCGGCCGCGGGCCTGGGTGCGCGGCAGCGTGCGCTGGCGCGACCGGCGCGGGCAGCTGCGGCGCGACCTGGTCGGAGGCCTCGTCGAGCTCGACGGCACCGCCCGGAGCGCCCGCCTCGACGGCGACGGCCGCTTCGAGCTGCGCGACATCCCCGCCGGCGCGGCGCGGCTGCGGGTGCGGGTGACGGTCCTGCGCGAGGACGGGGAGCGCTCGCTGGTCGGGCACTTCCAGCCGGACCTGCCGGTCGGGGTGCAGACCGACCTCGGCGTGCTCGAGCTGACTTCGCCGGACCGCGCCGAGGGCTACGGCTACCCGCGCTGGGAAGACTCCACCCACATCTTCGCCCGCCGCCTCGAGCAGGCCCGGACGGTCTTCATCTCGATCGCTCCGCGCGGCGTGCAGGAGCTCGACGCGCCGGCCCTCGGTGAGCTCTCCGACCTGTGCGCCAGCCCGGACGGCCGCTGGTGGGCCGGCCGCTCCGGGCCGAGCCTGCGGCTGTACGACGCCGACGAGCGCGCGCTGCAGGTCGCCTTCCCCTGTTCCGGGCCGCCCGCCGAGGGGCTCGCCTGGACCGCCGACAGCAGCACCCTGCTCAACGCCGAGGAGGACGCCCGCGGCTGGCCGGCCCTGCGCATCAGCCAGCCGGCGAGGAAACAGAGCCTGGTGCTCGAGCGCTTCCCGAGCTTCCGCCTCGGCGCGCGCGGCCTGCGCTCGCCGGCGCCGACCGCGGGGGGCGACCGCATCGTCGCGGTGCTGCAGGGCGCCGAGGGGCGGTTGCTGGTGTGGGACCTGCCGGAGCGGCGCCTGCGGCTGCTCGGGAGCGACGACATCCGCGAGGTGGTGCCGGTCCGGCCCTGAGCTGGATCAGTCCAGATCGACCGCGTGGGTCTCGAGAACCAGCCCTCGACCTGCGTGGCGGGGCCAGGGGGGCCGCTTCTAGAAGAACTGGTTGTTCCGCGGCGGCGGCGCGAAGCTGCTCAGGTTGCTCTGCCGCGGCGGCGGCGCGAAGCTGCTCAGGTTGCTCTGCCGCGGCGGCGGCGCGAAGCTGCTCAGGTTGCTCTTCCGCGGCGGCGGCGCGAAGCTGCTCAGGTTGCTGGATCCGCCCCCGATGCCGAACAATCCGCCGCCGTGGTCGGAGGACTTCGAGTAGATGGTGTCCTCGTCCTCGTCGTCGTGGTGGTGGTAGTCGCTCGACGATGAGTCCTCGTAGTAGACGCTCTCGTCATCGTCGTCATCCTCGTCGTTGCGCAGCTCGTCCTCGTCATCTTCGATGACGACGGTCTGCTGCACCGGCTGGGTGTTGATCATCCACGGCATCACGCTCTGGACGCTCTCGCTGTCCTCTTCGTCGTCGATGTAGACCTCCTCCGAGGGGTGCAGCTCGGGGTCCTTGATCTCGAGCAGCTCCTCGTCGACCCCGTCGTATTTGAGGTCGTGCATCTCGCCGACGATCAAGGCGAGCTTCTTGCTGCCGAGGAAGCCCTGCATGAACAGGGGGGTGTTCTTGCGCTCCTGCTTCTTCGCCTCGTCGGCGTTCGTGACCCGGCGCACGCCGAGGTAGCCGACCTGCCGGCGGCTCTGCACGTCGAAGCGCGCTGGCGCCTGGGTGCTGCCCCGGGCCGAGCTGCGGCGGCGGTAGGCCTTGAGCTCCGTCGCGCTGCTCGTGCCGATCGCCCCGGCCTTCGCGAGCTGGTCGACGAAGTCCACCCAGGTCAGGGTCTCGGCGCCGTGGAGGTCGAGAGACATGCGCTTGACGTCGAGGGGGGTGAAGATCTTCTTGAAGTGGCGCTTCCACCAACCCTTGGGCGCGTCGTCCTTGTAGCCGGCCTCGAGGATGCGGGCGACGATCCGGCTGCAGTTCTTGTACAGCAGCCGGTAGCTCGCGTCCTCCTTGGTGCGGAGCGCCTCCCACTTCTCCAGCATCGCCTTCTCCTGGGCGCTGTTGGAGGGGATATGGATCACGTGGTCGGGGGAGTACTTCTCCTCGAGCAGATCCCGCCAGAGGTTCTCGTGGTGGGCGGCCTTCTTCGCGTTGACCATCTGGATCTTCTTCCAGAACTTCCAGGTGTCCAGGTTGCTGTCCCAGTGCAGCACCTTGGTGTCCGTGGTCTCATCCTCGGAGGGCCACCAGCTGGCGTAGTGCTTGCTGTTGTCGGTCAGCGCACGGTAGAAGTCGTGCATCGCATCGCGGGCAGTATTCAGATACTCCTTCTCGACCGCCTCGTGGAACTCCTTGATCGCGCTGCGGGCGTTGTGAAGGTTCTGGATCGGCTCGACCCAGGTATCGGTGATGTTGATGCAGGCATGCCCGGTCACTGCATGCGCGTGCATCGAGTCGTTGTATCCACCGAGAGCGTTGCGCATCTTGTTGAGCACATGACTGACCTTGGACTGATTCCATACGAGTACCGTAGCCATCGGTGGCTCCTCCCATCCCTTCTTGCTGTGGCGAAGGAAGGGAATGCAAGACAGGGGCCAAAATGAAATTTTATTTTGGGTTCTGGCTGTCCGCCCGGTAGGCTTCAGGGAAGCCCCCCCGACAAATGATCTCCGCCCCCAGGTTGCGTGCCCATCTTCTGGGCACTGCACACCGGGTGACGCCACGCCTGCCCAGACTCCGTGCGCCCGATCCGTCGAGTTGTGGAGCCGGCCCGGACCTCCTACAATCGCGGCACACCCTCTTTCCCTGGTGCCCCGATGCAAGAGCCCAAGGCGAGCCGCCGCATCCTCGTCGAAGACGACCGGACGGGGATGCACCCGATCACCCTCGAGCGTGCCGTCCTCGACCACCTGCAGTTCACCCAGATGAAGGATCTGCCCTCGGCGACCCTCCTCGACCTGTTCAACGCCGTCGCCCACGCGACGCGCGATCGGCTGGTCCACCGCTGGATCAAGACCCAACGCGAGTACTACAAGCAGGACGTCAAGCGGGTCTACTACCTGTCCGCCGAGTTCCTGATGGGGCGCGCCCTCGGCTCGAACCTGCTCAACCTGGGGCTGTACGGCATGGCCGAGGAGATCCTCGAGCCGTACGAGATCAAGCTCTCCGACATCCTCGAGCAGGAAGTCGACGCCGGCCTCGGCAACGGCGGCCTCGGGCGCCTCGCGGCCTGCTTCCTCGACTCGATGGCGACGCTCGGGCTGCCCGGATACGGCTACGGGATCCGCTACGAGTTCGGGATCTTCCACCAGCGCATCATCGACGGCTGGCAGGTCGAGCGCGGTGACGCCTGGCTGCGCTACGGCAACCCCTGGGAGGTCGCGCGCCACGAGTACACCATCCCCGTGCAGTTCTACGGCCGCGTCGAGCACACCGTCCTGCCCGACGGCCGCCAGCGCGTGCGCTGGATCGACACCCACGACGTGCTCGGGGTGCCGTACGACACGCCGGTCGCGGGCTTCGGCAACAACACGGTCAACACCCTGCGGCTGTGGTCGGCGCGGGCGACGCGCGACTTCGACTTCCAGGTCTTCAACGACGGCGACTACCGGCGCGCGGTCGAGGCCAAGGCGCTCAGCGAGAGCATCTCGAAGGTCTTGTACCCGAACGACGACTCGGAGGAGGGCAAGGAGCTGCGCCTCAAGCAGCAGTACTTCTTCGTGTGCTGCTCGATCGCGGACATCATCCGCCGCTACAAGAAGAACCACGACAGCTTCGACCAGTTCGCCGAGAAGAACGCGATCCAGCTCAACGACACCCACCCGGCCATCGCCGTCGCCGAGCTGATGCGCGTGCTGGTCGACCTCGAAGGGATGGCCTGGGATCCCGCCTGGGCGATCACCCAGCAGACGATCGCCTACACCAACCACACGCTCCTGCCCGAGGCGCTGGAACAGTGGCCGGTGGCGATGTTCGAGCGCATGCTGCCGCGCCACCTCGAGATCATCTACGAGATCAACCACCGCTTCCTGCGCGCGGTCCAGATCCGCTACTTCGGGGACGGCTCGCGCCGCGCCCGCATGTCGCTGATCAACGAAGGGCCGCCGCGCCAGGTGCGGATGGCCCACCTCGCCGTGGTCGGCTCGCACACCGTCAACGGCGTCGCGGCGCTGCACTCCGAGCTGGTCAAGGAGTTCCTGCTGCCCGACTTCGCCGACATGTTCCCCGACCGCTTCCAGAACAAGACCAACGGGGTGACGCCGCGGCGCTGGATCCTGATGGCCAATCCGCGCCTGGCCGATGCGATCAGCGACCGCATCGGCCACGGCTGGGTGACCGGCCTCGACGCGCTCGAGGGCCTGAACAAGTTCGCAGAGGACGCGGCCTTCGGGGAGGAGATCCGGGCGATCAAGCGCGGGAACAAAGAGCTCCTCGCCGCGATCATCAAGGAGCGCCACGACCTCGACCTCGACCTCGACGCGATCTTCGACGTCCAGATCAAGCGCATCCACGAGTACAAGCGGCAGCTCCTGAACTGCCTGCACATCGTCGCCCTGTACCGCTACATCAAGCGCAACCCGGACGCCGACTTCGTGCCGCGGGTGTTCATCTTCGGCGGCAAGGCGGCCCCGGGCTACGCGATGGCGAAGCTGCACATCAAGCTGATCAACGATGTCGCGGCGACGATCAACATCGATCCGGCGATCGGCAACAAGCTGCGCGTGGTCTTCCTCGAGAACTACGGGGTCTCGCTGGCCGAGCGGATCATCCCCGCCGCCGACGTCTCCGAGCAGGTCTCGATGGCCGGGAAGGAGGCCTCGGGCACCGGCAACATGAAGTTCATGATGAACGGTGCGGTTACCATCGGTACGCTGGATGGCGCCAACGTTGAGATCCGCGAAGCCGTCGGCGAGGAAAACTTTTTCCTGTTCGGCCTGACGGTGGAACAAATCGCTGCAACCAAGCCGAATTACAACCCGGCACAGATTGTGGCAGACGATGCGGATTTCAGCCGTGTGATGGAGTTGCTCACAAGCGGCAAGTTTGGCAGCGAGTCGAGCGATTTTATCCGCAATATCGTGAACAGCATCATGAGCCCGCAAGATGCCTGGATGACGGCCGCGGATTTTCGCAGTTTCGTTGACGCCCAGCATGCAGCAGCGACGGCCTATACAAACCGCAGCGAATGGACCGAGATGAGCATTCGCAATACGGCCATGTCGGGGCGATTTTCCTCCGACCGCACAATCAACGACTACAATGATGACCTGTGGCACCTGACTCCCCTGCAACTGCCTGGCAAATAAGCGACCGCGGCGCGCCTGCCGAACTCGGCGCAACTCCTG
>JAUIEM010000128.1 GCA_030428695.1 bacterium | reverse complement strand
CGCTCTCGCCGGAGCCCGCCGGCCGCTTCCCGACCGCGCGGGCGTTCCGGGAGGCGCTCGAGGCCTGCGTCGAGGAGGCGCCTCCCGCGGTGCTTCGGGTCGAGGGCGCCGCGGCCCCGGTCGATCCGCGGGATCCCTACGCCCGGCCCCTCGCGCCGCAGCGGGAGGAGCTCGGCGCCGGGGTGCGGGTCGGGGGCACGACCATCCTGCCGGACGCGGAGCTCGACAGCGCCGAGCTGCCGACGCTGACCGTCGCCTCCGCTCCGCCACCGACGGGCGTGTCCCTGGCGCCCCCGCGGACGGCGCCCTCGCCGCCGCGGCCGTCATGGCTGCTGGTCGGGCTGTGGACGCCGGTCGCGCTCGGGCTGCTCGCCTACGTCGGCCTCGGCGGACCGGCCTGGCTGGGCTGGGGGGCCCTCGGCCTGCCCCTGGCGATGCTCGCCCGCCGGCTGCGGGGGCTCGCCGCGCCCCTGGCGATCGCGCTCCCGCTCTGCGCCCTCGGCCTGGGCTGGGGAGCCTGGGCCGACCGCGCCCTGCTGCGACGGGCCGCGGCGGAGCGCTGGGACGCGCTGACCAGCGGGCTGTCGGCCAGCGGCCAGCGGGCGCTGTGGCTGCGCGGGGTGTGGGTGGGGGACGGCGAGCGGCTGCGCTTCCGGGCCGCGCAGGGCGAGCTCTGGCTCGACCGCTTCGACCCCGGCCGGGAGCGCTACGTCGAGTGGGCGCGGGTGACGGTCGCGGCGACCGGGGCGGAGAGCTTCCGGCTCGAGCTCGCGGGGGCGACCCCGTGGGAGTGCGCGGTCGAGGGCGAGGGCTTCGTGATCCGCGCCGGGGCGCAGGCGCCGCGGGGGAGCTTCCGCCGGCCCTGAGCCTCAGGGCAGCAGCAGCGCCTCCAGCGCGGCGCGCAGCGTTCCGGCGATCGGCACCTTCGTCTCCCGCGCGTAGTCGTACAGCACCAGCACCGAGTCGCCCTCGCCGACCAGGGCGTCCTGGGATGCGCTGAAGGCGCGGTAGGCGAGCACCCAGGAGGAGCTGCCGAGCCGGCGCGCGCCGGCCTCGACGCGCACGGTGTCGGGGTACTTGACCGGGCGGCGGAAGTCGACGGTCGCGCGGGCGAGGATCGGGCCGACCTGCTGCTCCGCCATCAGCTCGAGCAGCCCCACGCGCTCGAGGAAGGCGATACGCGCGCTCTCGAACCAGCGCAGGAAAACGGTGTTGTTGACGTGGCCGAAGGCGTCCATGTCACCCCAGGCGACGGGGACGGTGAGAGCGATCGGCCAGGCGGGTCCAGCGTCGGGCATCGGTCCCTCCAGGGTCACCCAAATTCCAGTGAATTCGAATTGCAATTCGATCCGATGATCATATAGACTGCGGCATATCGATGGGAACGGAAACCCGACGCGCAAGGCTGCAGGGCACGGGGACCAACGAAGCCCCGACCCGCGTATAGGTCCGCCTTGGCGCAGACTATACGCGTAGCGCGGGCAGCTCGCTCTGGCCATTCGCTCAATAGCTTGGAGGAAGATTCGTGACGGAAGAGCATTGGAGAGTCCAATACGTCGGTGAAGGAACCCACAGTATCCCCAACTGGGGTACGTTCCAGAAGTACACCACCGCGTTCATCCCTGCGGATGTCGCGCAGGAATTCGTCGGCAACAAGGACTGGAACGTCACCGCTTCCGAAGAGATGGTCAAGGAAGCCAAGGCCAAGGCCGAAGCGAAGAAGAAGGCCGACGAGGAAGCCGCCAAGGTCGCGGCCGAGGAAGCCAAGAAGCGCGAGGCCGAAGACGCCAAGCGCAAGGCCGCGGATGAGGCCCGCGCCGCGGCCGCCGCCGAAGCCGCCAAGAAGGCCGAGGCCGAAGCTGCTGCCGCCGCCGCGAAGGCCAAGGCCGAGCACGAAGCCGAGATGAAGAAGAAGGCCGAGGAAGAGGCGAAGAAAAAAGCAGAGGCCGAAGAGAAGAAAAAAGCCGAAGAGAGTAAGAAGTCTGCGGCCAAGAAGGCGGACAGCAAGAAGTCCGAGGCCAAGAAGGCGGACAGCAAGAAGAAGTAGGCGTCCTCTCCTGCAGCGACCCGGAGCAGCTCCCGGGTGCCCGCCGAGGGCGCTCGAGGAGTTGTTTGATGAGCGGACTCGCCCGTGTCGGCCTCGTCGTGTTGATGTTCCTCCTGCTGCTCTCCCACCGATTGCTCGAAGATCGCTTCCGGCCCGCGGACAGCGCACCGGAGCCTGCCGCCGAAGAGGCCCCGGAGGAGCTGACGGCGACCGTCGAGACGGCCGAGGTCGCTCCGCCCGATCCGCCCCCCGAGCCCCGCACCTACACCGTCGACTCCGGCGACACCCTCGCGCGCATCTCGAACACGGTGTACGGCAGCCACCGGCACTGGAAGGCGATCTTCGACGCCAACCGCCACCAGCTCGACGACCCCTCCCGGCTCCAGATCGGCATGAAGCTGAAGATCCCCGACCTCGAGTAGGCCGCGCCCGGTCTATGCACCGGGATCCCGCTGCTCCGCCACCCTCACGCGCAGCCCGGTGCAGCAGACGGGCTCAGCGTGAGTTACACAGCAGTGCTGCGCGAACATTCGATACTACGGTGTGTATCTCAATGTAGGGGCGGGGTTTACCCCCGCCCGCGGGAGGGGGTAAACCCCTCCCCTACAAGCAGAAACTGGCCTAGATCGACGCCACGTGATGCTGGCCGCCACCGCCAAGATCGGCCTGATTCAGAGGCTCTCACCGATCCGCCATACAACTCACGCTCAGGGCAGCAGCACCGGCAGGTGCTCGTCCTGCTCGGGAGTCGCCGGCACCAGGACCGTCCCGTGGCCCGGACGCTCGAGCCGGTGCACGCCGGCCGGGACGCCCCGCCGCAGCAGGCGGCCCTGCCCGTCGCTGCGCACCGGCAGGCGGCGGCCGTCGCTGAGCTGCAGCACCAGCTGCGCGTCGGGCAGCCGCTCGGTCCGGCTCGCGTAGACCTCCAACGAGATGTGGTACTCGTTCGGGCAGACCAGCTGGTAGCTGCGTCCGGTGCTCAGCTCGATGCGGTCGGTCGTCGCGATCCTCTTCTCGACGGGGTCCATCGTTGTGCCTCTAGGGTTGGAAGCCTTGCGGATCGAGGGTCCGCGCCTGGGTGGACGGGTCGAGCCAGTACAGAGGGATGCGGCGTTCGCGGGACATCGCCCGCATGCGCTCGGCGATGTCGACGGTCGTGTTGTCGACAGCGGAGGTGAAGGTCCTCTCGCTGCCGTCACGGTACCCGATATCGGCGACCATCGCCTCGATATCGCGGTTGAACTCGATCGGACCGTGGACCTGGGCCTCGAGGTAGCTGGCGCTCGCATCGCCGGCGCGCAAGGCCGCCGCGGAGTGCGCCAGCGCCTCGCCTCTGGAGGCGCGGAGGAGGTTCTCGAGCAGGCGCGGGTCCATCTCGTAGAGCACGTTCTCCAGGGCGTCGATGGTCCCGACCTTGGTCCGGTCGTGGAGAAGGAAGCTGTCGTTGTTCGTGAAGGTCGCGCGCAGGTCGACGTCGCGACGAAGGACGAAGAAGCACCTCCCGTAGTTGAGGCGATCCTCCGCCCCCGTGCGGAACAGGGCGTAGACAGGCCGCTCCGAGGGAAGGGTCTCCCTCGAGGGCAATCCGAACAGACGCTCCTCTGTCTCGAGCCGGTTCTTGACGCCGTCCGCCCCGCCTGCCGCCAGCGTCACGCCGGTCTCGAAGCGGTTCATCAGCCGGGGAGAGCCGGTGACGCTGTCGACGATGTAGTGGACGACCTGCTGCGCCTCGCCGGTTCCCCTCCTGATCGGAAAGTCCGGCTTCCAGTAGTGGACGATCTCCGCGTCCCGCCGCAGCCAGGTGAGGATGTCGTCGAGGGCCTGGGCTGGATCCGTCACCCCCGGAATCCTGCCGAGTTGGAGCAGGATCGCGGAGCGCCTCTGCGCGGCCGTCGCGTTCCCGCTCGCGCGGATCCGACCGAGCTCGCGGCGCAGCCGCGCGGGCACGCGCTCGAGGGCCGCGTCCGTCGACCGATAGTAGTGGTACAGCTCCCAGCTCGGGATGTGGCTGTCCGCGTGGTGTTGCTGACGCCACTGCAGGAACGGTCGCAGCTCGTCCTCGCCGAGGTCGAGGGCCGTGCCTCGGCGGCCGAGGTCGGTCTCGCGGGCGGTCAGCTCCGCACGGAGGCCGGCGAGCTCGCCGGGCCGGATCGGTCCGTCGGGCGCCCGAGGCCGCGCGCTGCGCACGCCCTCCACCTGCGGGGACAGCCGCTTGGTTCCGACGAAGCCGTCCTGGACCCGGGGGTCGGCCGCGACCTCGAACCGGAGCGCCTCGAGGAGGGTCCTCCCTTCGTTCGTCTGGCCCTTCGTCCGGAACTCGACGGGCCGCCCGGTGCGGTTGGCGACCTGTTGCCATTCGAGCAGGTGCAGCTCGAGCGCGGACCGTCCGCGGCGACGGTCCGTCTGTCCCGGCTTGCCGAAGCCGCACGCCTCGACCGCCAGGCCGGCCTCCGTCCGCGCGACCGCGAAGCTCGAGACATCCTGCCTGCCCGCCTGGGTGTCGAGACGGGTCGAGAGCCAGGTGAGCTCGCCGGCCGGGCTCCTGCCGCGGCTCGTCGATCCGCGCAGTCGGCTGGGGTGGAGCTCGCGGGCGCCCGGACGCACTGCGAGCTCGACCTCGAACGCGCTCCCGAGCAGCTCCTCCATCACCCCCGCCACCCGGCGTTGGGCGGCCTCGGGGCTGCCGTTGGCGTGGAGCGTGTAGGCCTCGGCGCGCGCGCGGTCGAAGGCGACGACCTGGAGCCGGGTGCCCTGCCAGAGCCCGCGCAGCTCCTGGGCCGTCGAGCGGTTGGAGAGCAGGATGACCCCCGCGCTGAGCACGGCCTGGCCGAGGTGGAGGGCGCTCGGGTTGTCCGGGAGGTTGCGGACGATCGTGGCGAGCTCGACGGCGTCGAGGGAGACGCCCGTCACGGTCAGGAACAGCTTCGCGTAGACGGCGCGGCGCACGCCGGCGATGTTCTCTGCGGTCCGGGCGATGCGGGCGGCGCGGCTGAAGTAGGCGGTGCCCCCGGCGGCGAAGGCGGTCAGCACGTCGATCAGGTCGAGGATGACCTCCGGGTCGCTGAGCGGCTGGCCGTGGCTGAGCTTCTCGTAGAAGCCGTAGGCGCCGCGGCAGGCGAAGTAGACCATCGTCCCGGCGGCGAGGCCCGAGGCGGCGCTGAACAGCGCCACGGCCGCGGTCTTGGACGCCGCCGGCTCGGGCAGGACCAGCAGGACGAGCGCCGCCAGGCCGATCCCGCCGGCGATGATGTCCGTCAGGCTGAACGGGCTCTCCCAGAAGTCGCGGCTGTAGATCGTGTCCGGGTCGAGGCTGTCACGGCGGCTCTCGGGCAGACCCTCGCTGGTCGCCCGGGCGTAGAAGAGCTTGCCCGGCGGGAGGGGGGCGTGCTCGAGGTAGTCGCGGAAGGCCGCGGCTTTGTCGCGGCCCTCGTAGGTCCGCATCTTCGGCAGGAAGGGGTCGATGATCCGGTAGCCGGTGCCGGTCCTCCCCCCGTGCAGGACGATCGGGATCGGCGCCATCGCCTCGTAGGAGAACCACAGCACCGGGATGAACTCGACCTTCGGCCCCTCGCCGGGGCCGGCCACGATCGCGGCGAGCTGCTCCTTGTAGCGCGCCCGGCTCTCGCTCTTGAGCCCACCGACGTGCTCGGCGGCCATCACCGGGACGGCCATCATGCCCGCGGGCGAGAAGAACAGCTCCTCGGCGAAGCGGCGCGTCGGGGCGTGGAAGCCCTCGACCTCGCGGAACAGGTCCGCGCAGCGCCACTGCCCGAGCTCGGAGAAGACGCTGCGCATCGACACCAGGCTGCGCAGCTTGGACAGGCCCTCGGCGTCGGCTCCGAAGCCGCGGATGATCCGGTAGATCGCGCCTTCCGCGTTGGCGTCGGTGTAGCCGTCGGCGAGCTGCTGGATGCGCGCCGCCTTCGCCTCGACGGTGTTCTCCAGCGCGGGCGCCTGCGCGGCGACGTCGATCGTCACCTCCAGCCAGGACACGCTCCCCGCGACCTCGTACTGCACGCCCGCCCACACCGTCCAGGCGCCGGCGCGGGTCAGCTTGAGGTCGAGCCGGTCCGCGTCCGCCGCGACGACGGTGCCGGAGGCGAGGTGGCGCGCCTCGAAGATCTTGCCGTCGCCGTGCGGTCGCAGGCGCGGCACGACAGCGCCACCCGTCCCCTGCCGGGTCACGCGGTCCCGCCCGCACAGGACCGCGAAGCCGAGGGTCAGGTCGACGACCGGCGCAGCGACGGCCAGCGGGCTGAGCACGTAGAGCTTCCCGTCGTGCTCGCGGGCGACGCGGCGGTGGATCAGCAGCGCCTTGAGCCGGACGCTGCTCGACAAGAGCTCCGCGTCCTCCTCGGGCAGCGTGTCGAGCGCCCGGATCAGCGCGCTCTCCGCCTGTTCGAGGGCCGGGCCTTCGAGGTTCGCGAGGTCGCGCACAGGCTCGAGGAGCGGGGCGCCGCGCGGGCCGAGCGACACGATCTGGCGGGCGGTGGTCACCGCCTCCTTGCGCAGCCTGGTGATCGTGTCGTAGTCGGACACGCTCCACTCGCCGGCGCCCCCCGCGTCGTCGGCGGCGGCAAAGACCGCCTGGAGGACGCTCGGGGTGTCGCTGTGCAGCAGGGCCGCGCAGGCGAGGTCGCCGGGAGCAAGGCGGACGCCGGCCAGGGCCCACGACGCTTCGACCAGCACCGGCCCGAGCCGCGCGCCGTGGCGGTGCAGGTGCGCGGCGAGCCGGGAGCCGGCGCAGTGGTGCTCGAGGAAGAAGTCCATGCCCTCGACCCCACGCTGCATCCAGTGGCCGTTGCAGGCCTCGTCGAGGGCGAGGGCGATGCCGGCGAAGCGCCGGTTGGTCTCCGGAGAGGTGCTCCACTCCGGCTTCGCCGCCGTTTCCTCGGCGGTCAGGGGCGCGGCGAGCATCGCGGCGAGCAGCTCGGGGATGCTGTGGCCCTTGCTGCTGGTCGTCGCGTCGCGGAGCAGGTCGAACAGGCTCTCGCGTTCGTCTTCCTCGAGATGCCGCGCCCCGAGCAGCAGCCAGTCGCAGATCTCGAGGACGGCGAGGGTGTCCTCGTCGGTGTTCTGCAGGTGGACGAAGGTCTCGACCAGCACCACCCAGCTCGGCCCCGAGCCGTGCTCCCAGAAGCGCAGCACCACCCGGGTCAGGGCGATGCACAGCTCGCGGCGCACGAAGAAGTCGTCGCGGTAGGCCGGCATGCAGCGCAGGAAGGCCCGCATCACCGCCAGGGCCTGGTCCCGGGCGCAGCAGTCGGCGAGGTAGAGGGCGAAGGCCCGCAGGCTCGGCTTGCCGAGCCGCTCGTGCAGGGCGACGTCGCCGACCGCCTCCGCGACCACGGGCAGCACCGGATGGGAGCCGAGGCCGCGCAGGAACAGGGCGAGGGGCACCAGCGCCGCGCCGTCTTCGGGCCGCGCCCGCCGCACCGCGCGCTCGACGAGCGCGGCGAAGACCTTGCCGACCGCCGCGGGCGCGTCGTCCGACCCGACCAGGGCGACGACCTGGTGCAGCGCGGCGACGAGCTCGTCGGGGTCGCGCGGGTCCGCATCCTCCAGGCAGGCGTCGAGCCAGCTCTGGCGCAGCGCCGGCAGCGGACCGCTCAGCGCGCACAGGTCTGCGAGGCCCAGGGCGCGCGGCGCCCCGACCGCGGCGAGGCGCGGCGCGAGGCCTTCCCACTCCGCGAGGCTCGCGCCGTAGGCCTGGCCGGGGAAGCCGAAGCGCAGGCCCCGCAGCTCCTCGTGCGCTGGGGTCGGCAGGTACACGGCGTCCGCGCGGAAGGCGAGCGGGCCTCTGCGCAGGAGCAGGCGCGCCGTCGCCCGCGGCAGCGCCCGGTGCCGGTTCCCCGGCGAGGCCCCCGCCGGCTCGAGCAACCAGCCCTCCGCGTCGCTCTCGAGGGCGCGCGGCCCGCTCTCCTCCTCGAGCTGGAGCGACCCGGCGAGCGGCGTCGTCTCCAGCTCCGCCGGGAGGAGTTGCAGCTCGGCCGCGGGCTGCTTCTCGACGCCGGCGAGGGCGACCAGGCGCCAGGGGAGGCGCGCGGGCAGGAAGGCGTAGAGCGCCTCGCCGTGGGTCTGGAGGTCCTGCTCCTGCAGGGCGCGCAGCTCGACCTCGAGGGCCACCCGCCGATCCTGCTCGCGCTGCACCGCCTCCTCCTGGCGGGTGATCTGCGCGCGCAGGGCCAGGATCTCCCGGGCGCGGCGGTCACGGCTGCGGAAGCCCTCGAGCACGCGCGGCTCCTTCGGGTCGAAGCGGTAGCCGTGCAGCTGGTGGGCGCGGACCCGGAAGAGCTCGCGATCGACCACCCAGTCCCCGCGGCTCGGCTCGTAGCGGAGCCCGCTGCCGACGTAGATCTGTGTGTCCCGCACCAGGACGAGCTCGGCGAAGCGCTGCTCGAAGGTCGCGCCGCGCCGTGTGTACCAGGCGCGCCCCTCGTAGGCGTGGGCGCACTGGCGCTGGAAGCCCTCGAGCCGCTCGAGCGCCGCGCGGCTCTGCGCGAGCTCCGCGGAGGCCCGAGCGCGCTCGCGCAGCGCGGCAGACACCTCGCGCATGCGTTCGCTGACCGCGGCGCGGTCGATCTCGGGGACGCAGGGCTGCCCGTGTTCCCGCAGGAAGTCGGCGGCGGGCTCGGCGCGCAGGGCGACCTCGGCCGCGAGCGCGGAGGCCGCCGCGAGCGCGTCCGCCGGGTACTCCGCCTCGAGGGGCAGGAGGCGGCGCGTCTCCCCGGCGCTCCAGGGATAGCGCCGGCCGTCGGCCCCGCGCAGGTGCCCCTGCGCGTCGCAGGAGAGCAGCTCGACGCGCTCACCGAAGGCGGCGATGCGGAGGTCTGCGGCGCGCCGTAGCGGGAGCAACGTCCGCTCGCCCTCGCGCACCGGCGCGAAGAACATCACCGCCAGGACTTCCGCGGGCATCGGCACCGAGCAGGCCGTCTCGGTCGTGTATAGCGTCTCCCCATCGCGCAGGAGCTCCGCCCCGAGCTCGAGGTAGCGGGCGGCCTTGCGGTCGTCGACGCCGCGCACCAGGCTCTCGTAGCGCTCGCGCTGAGCGGCCGGGACGCGCTCGGCGAGCAGCTCTCGCGGGGTCTTCCGGGCTTCGCGGGCGAGCCCCTCGAGCGCGGAGAAGCTCTCGATCGGCGGTTGCAGCAGCCGGTAGTGCCGCGCCAGGCGCAAGAGCTGCGCGGTCGGGTTCCACTCCTCCCAGCGGTCGTCCCGGTCGGGGCTGACGCGCAGCTCGAAGCGCTCGCTCGCGCCCTGGAAGCCGAGCGAGACCCGTGTTCCGCCAGGGTTCTCGGTCCGGGACAGGAGGCGCGGGGAGGAGAAGCGCCGACGCGCGACCGTCACGGCGAAACGCGCGAGCTCGTCGCTGCGCCCGTCCCCCTCGAAGACCCGGTCGCCCGTGTCGTTCAGGAACCAGTCGAGCTCGACGACGCGCACCTCGTAGGCGCCGTCCGGGCAGCGGCTGAGCCGCAGCTCGGCCTGGTCGCCCGCGCGGGCCAGGAAGCCGGGATGGAAGTGGGCCTGCACGTCCGCCATCGTCACTCCGCCTGTGGAGTCTCATCCGTCCTTGCGCGACGGAGCCGGATTTCCAGGAGGTTTTTCTCAGTGTACCGACGGGCGCTGCCCGCACGCACCGCCGGCGCTCCCCGCGCGCCGCTCAGGCGGGTCCAGGCGGCGTAGCTCACTCCGCCTCCCACAGGCCGTAGTAGCGCCCCATCCAGTAGGGCAGGAGGAAGTCGACGCCGGTCGCCTCGACCAGGCCGTCCAGGTCGCGCGGGCCGTCTCCCGGGTCGAAGGGGCTCTTCTGCCAGACGAAGTGGGCGGTCGGCTTGCGCAGGTGCACCGGCAGCACGTAGTCCGCGCCGCCGCCTGCCATCAAGCTGAACAGCGGGGGCTGGCGCAGCTGGCCGTGCAGCGGCGAGGGGAAGGAGCGCAGCGGACGCAGGGCGAGCGACTTCAGGCCCGACAGCGCCTCGGCGATGCGCGCCGCGTCCGGTCCCTGGCCGTCCACCTCGCGCGCGATGCCGGCGTAGGCGGCCAGCAGATAGCTGTTGCCGTGGCTGCGGACATAGGGGAACAGGGCCTCGCGGCAATGGGCGAGCAACAGCGCGCGCCGCGAGGGCTCGGTGTCGAGCAGGGCGAGGGCGTAGGTGCGGCTGAAGCGCAGGTTCCAGGCGTAGTAGTCGTCGAGGTTGGTGAAGGCGTAGAACATCGCGCCGAAGCCGCCGCGGCTGCCGAGGGGGAAGGCCGCGTCGAAGGCCCGGGCGTAGGCTTCCGCGAAGCCCGCTTCGCCGCGCTCGGCGGCGACCCGGGCGCGCAGGCCGTAGAGCAGCGCCCGGAGCAGCCCTCGGACGCCGTCCGCGCTGGTCCCCGCCCGGCCTTCGTGGTCGCGCAGCACGTCG
Source organism: bacterium (assembly GCA_030428695.1). Next base: position 12,611 of record JAUIEM010000128.1, on the reverse strand, counting down.
CCCTCCGCCACGATGCGCCCGTGCAGCGCGGTCGCGATGTCGCCGACCAGCGCGCGCAGCTTCGCCGTCTCGGGGTCGCCCTCGAGCAGGCACCAGGCGACGCTGAGCCCGAACAGCACGCCGGTCAGCTGATCGCGGGTCGTCCGCGCGTAGAACACCATCGCGGGGTAGCAACCCCCGCGGAGGGGGTCGGGGACGTCGTCGGGGCCGACGTAGACGTAGGGGGCGCGGTAGGTCCAGTGGTCCGGCCAGCTCCACCGGGCGCCGTCCTCGGGCGGGAAGGCGCAGCGCACCAGCACCCCGGGGGTGCCGGAGATCGAGGTCAGGATGTGCAGGCCCCGCACCAGCGCGGCGACCTCCGCCCGGTCTTCCGGGAGGCCGCGCAGGGCGTAGCGGAAGCAGGCCGCGCCGAGCTGGAAGCCGGTGAACAGCGCGCTGTCGCCCCCGTCGCCGAAGTGGCTCGGGGCAGCGGCCGTCGTGTCCCGCCACAGGGCCTTGTAGACGATGCCGTTGTACTGATGATGGCGGCCGAGGTTGGCCTGCAGGCTGTCGGCGTGGACGGCGAGGGCGCCGAGGCGCAGGCTGTCGGGCTCGGCCTCGAGCAGCCAGGCGAGGGGACCGGGGTCGAGCGGCGCGCGGCAGCCGCACGCGGCGAGCAGGAGGAGGGCGAGCGCTCGCATGTTTCCTCCGCGATCAGATGCCGGGCGGTTCCTCGAGCAGCTCGAGGCCCTCGAGCTCGCGCAGGGCGTAGTCGAGGGTGAACTGGCTGCGGAACAGCGCGACGAGCCGGCGCGCCTCGTCGCGGACCAGGGTGGCGTGGATGCCGAGGTCGGAGCGGTCTTCCTTCAGCCAACGCGCGACGGCGAAGTTGAGGTGCTCGAGCACGGTCTCGACGTCGTACTCGTTGGCCAGCCGGGTCTGCACGACCTCGAACTGGAGCTGGCCGACGCCCGCCAGGATCGGCTGGCGCGCGCCGCTCTCGGGGTAGAAGATCTGGATCGTGCCCTCTTCGCCGAGCTGCGTGATGCCCTTGAGGAAGCTCTTGCGCGCCGACGGGTTGCGCGGGCGGATGCGACAGAACAGCTCCGGGCTGAAGCGCGGGAAGCTGCCGAAGGAGATCTTCCGCCCGCTGCTCAGGGTGTCGCCGACCCGGAACTGGCCGGGGTTGACCAGGCCGATGATGTCGCCGGGATAGGCGTCGTCGAGCACCGTGCGCTGGGAGGCGAAGAAGGAGTGCGGGTGGCTGAGCCGGATCTTGCTGTTGCTGCGCGCGTGGTAGGCGTTCATGCCGCGCTCGAAGCGGCCCGAGCAGATGCGCAGGAAGGCGACCCGGTCGCGGTGCTTGCGCGACATGTTCGCCGGGCTCTTGAAGATGCAGCCGGAGAACTCCTCGTCGGTCGGCTCGAGCCTGCTGCCGTCGTCGAGGGTCTTGGCCCCCGGCGGGGGCGCGAGCTCGAGGAAGCGCTGCAGGAACAGCTCGACCCCGAAGTTGTTCGCGGCGCTGCCGAAGAAGACCGGCGTCAGGCGCTGGGCGAGCACCTCCTCGCGCTCGATGGAAGGCAGGGCGTCGGTGATCAGGTCGAGCTCTTCGTAGACCTGCTCGGCGGCGTCCTCCCCGAGCAACGCGGCGGCCGCGGCCCGGTCGGCGACCTCGACCGGGGCGACGTAGGCGCCGTGCTCGGTGCGCTCGAACAGATGGGCCTGGCGGGTCGCGCACTCGAGCACGCCCTTGAACTCCGGGCCGCTGCCGACCGGCCAGTTCATCGGCACGGCGGCGATGCCGAGCAGCTTCTCGATCTCGTCGAGCAGGTCGAAGGGGTCGCGGGCGGGCCGGTCCATCTTGTTGACGAAGGTGAAGATCGGCGTCTTCCGCTGCTTGCAGACGTCGAACAGCTTGCGCGTCTGGGCCTCGACGCCCTTCGCCGCGTCGATCAACATCACGGCGGCGTCGGCGGCGGTCAGGGTGCGGTAGGTGTCTTCGCTGAAGTCCTGGTGGCCCGGCGTGTCGAGCAGGTTGATGATGCAGCCGTTGTAGGGGAACTTCAGGACCGTCGAGGTGATCGAGATGCCGCGTTGCTGCTCGATCTCCATCCAGTCCGACCGCGCCCGCTGACCCTTCCGCGCCTTGACCGAGCCGGCCAGGGCGATCGCCTTGCCGTACAGGAGCAGCTTCTCGGTCAGGGTCGTCTTGCCCGCGTCGGGATGGGAGATGATGGCGAAGGTGCGCCGGCGGGCGACCTCGGCGGCGATCACACCGTCGCTGGTCTCAGTGGACACGGCATCGTCCTGTGGTCAGGGAGGAAAACGAACCGGGGCCCTGGCGTCCAGGGCCCCGTTTGAAATGGCGGGAGTGCATAGGAATCGAACCTACCCAGACAGTTGTTCGCTGCCTGCAAGGGTTTTGAAGACCCCGCCGCCCACCAGGGACGGTCCCACTCCCGGGTCGCTTCGGATTCTACGGAAATGCGCGGTCTCTGCAACGGAAATCGGCGCCGGCAGGGGCTCAGCGGGTCTCCTCCGCCGGGCCTGGGTCCGTCCCTCCGAGCTTGATCGGCCCGAGGAAGTAGCGCCGCGCGCCGAGGAGCAACACGAAGGCGATGACGCTGAGCAGGATGTCGAGGGCCTCGAGGTCGGGCTTGAGCAGCTTGCGGGCGATGACGAAGGCGAGCAGCTCGAGGATCGCCCCGAGGTCGTGGGTGACCAGCGTGCGGATCAGCTCGATGCCGATGACCAGCAGCAGGGTCTTGTAGATCATCCTGTAGATGGTCTCGTCGTCGGTCCAGTCCATGCCCGCGAGCACGATGCAGCTCTGGATGGCGAACGCGACCACGCCGACCAGCAGCGCCGCGGCGAGGCCACGTTCCATCCAGGTGCTGACCGACTTCGCGATGTCGGAGACCGTCTGACGAGGCGGGGGGGCTTTGGTGGGTTCTGCGATCGCAGCTTCCTCCAGGGTTCAGCCTGTTCTCCCCTCGTCACGGTCGAGGCGCCCGCGCCGGAGAGGATTGGGACGGGTTACACGAACTCCTCGTCGTCCGGGTCCTTCGGCGCCCGGATGCCGACGTACACGTTCGCGTGCCCGTCGACGAAGTAGAGCCCGGTCTTCGTGCTCTTCTTCAGGTACACCGGCCGCGGGTTGTCCGCTCCGGAGCTGCGCAGGGCGATCACGTGCCCGCGGCCGTGGGCGTCCGGCTCGTCGCGGACGATCGCGAGCTGCGGGTTCGCGGGCAGGGTGTAGCCGTTCTCGGGGCTGGTGCCTTCGTAATAGCTGCGGAAGATGTGGTGGTGGCGGGCGTCCTTGAGGCGCCCGGCGAAGGTCAGGTTCGAGGACTTCCGGTCCCAGCGCTCGTCCTTCTTGAAGGGGATCGTCAGGTAGCCGAGCAGCGCGCGCCCGGCGTCGCGGCTCGCGGGCTCGAGGTACAGGCGCAGGGCCTCGAACCAGAGCGCGAGCGCTCCGGCCGGGGTGCTGCCTGCGGCGGCGTGGCGGGCCTTGAGGTCGGCGACGAGGTCGGACATGGAATCCTCCGGAGTGGCGCGTGCCGGAGTATCCGTCGCCGCGCTGCTCGACGCAAGTCGGTCCAGGCTGTCGCAGGGCCGGGGACTTGATCCGCGCGCGCTCGCCGGCTAGCCTTGGCGGTGGAAGCTCCGCCGGAGGAGAGTCATTGCGTCCCCTTGCCCCGCACAGCCCCCGCCCGTTCTGAGCGGCCGTCCGTCGGTTCACCACGGCATCGTGCCCGCCGGGCCGGGGCTGCCCCCTCGCAGACCATGACACCAACACGGGTCGCCCCCACGGGCGCCCCACCCGGAGATTCCATGCCTCGCAAGAGAAGACCCAGCCCCTGGCAGGAGCTGTGCGGCCAGCCCGGTCCCGAAGACGGGATCGACCCGCGCGACCTGCCCCGTCCACCGCGGCGCCGGCGCGCCCGCAAGACCTGGCAGCTGTGCCAGCAGGTGCGCCGCTGCCTCGAGCAGCTCAGCCCCGCCGACGATGCGCTCCACGACCTGTGCGTGGTCGCCGTCGAGCCCCGACCCGACCAGAGCCGGCTGCTGGTGCTCTACGCCCCGCAGTACGTGCTCAGCCTGCCGCGTGAAACGGTGGAGGAGCGCCTGCGCGCGGCCCTCCCCTGGCTGCGCGGCGAGGTCGCCGCGGCCGTGCACCGCCGCAAGGTGCCCGAGCTGATCCTGCGCCTGGTGTAGGACCGGCCCCGCGGGCCTGCGCCTGGCGCGGGCCCGCGGACCTTCCGCTGCCAGGCCCACGGTCCCGCCTGCGTCCGGATCTCAAGCGTCTGCGGGATCCGGATGCAGGCGGTAGGGCCCGGAGCTCGCGCTCGCTACGATGGGAGTAACTACACCCCTCTGGAGGAAGACATGCCGACGAGGCAGGATCTCGATGCCGCGGCGACGACAGCGCTGGAGACCTTCCTGCGCGGGATGCAGTTCAAGCGGGAGGGCCGCGTCGAGCACGTCCGCTACCGCAAGGAAAGCGGCGTTCTGTGTGTGACCTACCGCTGCCTGGCCTCTGCGCCGCGCTCGTCGCAGCAGAAGATGCAGAAGGCGGTCCAGCGCACCGCCTTTGTCGCCGGGCCGGTCATCGGCATCGCCACGCTCGGCCTCGGCATGGGCGGCATCACCGCCAGCATGACGCCCGACGGTGTCGGCGGCAACAACACCCTCGGCTTCGGACCGCAGCACGTCGTCGCCGCCGAGGGGCTGTTCCACCGCAAGAAACTCGACCCGGAGATCGCGACCGCCAAGCGCAAGGAGAGACTGCGCCGCGAGGAGCGGCTCGTGTGGTGCCTGGCGCAGTTCCGCTTCGGCACCATCCCCATCCCCGCCAACACCTTCATCGACCCCAGCGGCGACGGCTCCACGTACCTCCCCGCCGGCCAGGGCATGCCCTACATGATCGAGATCCGGGTCGGCCTGTGGCGCATCAGGCACCCGATCTCGGGCGTCTCGCAAGACCCCAAGGTCGGGCCCGCCGCGGATCTGCCCTCGGTCAACTTCGGCGGCTACTTCGCGCTGCGCAACGGGCAGAACCCGCCGCCCATCACCCGCACCCCGCAGCAGATGACGATCTGTGTGCTGACCCAGGGCCAGCCGGACATGACCCGCGTCCCGTCGGCGGTCATCCCGGTCGACGAGGGCTGGTTCCGCTGATCGCGCTCCCCCGGGCGCTCGGGAGCTCCGCAACGCCGGCATCGGCTTGCGGGCGATGAGGCTGGATCTGGCCGGTGCCCTCGAAGTTGGCGAACACCTTGACGGCAGAGCAGGCGGGCGATCTTCCGCCGCATCGTGACCGACAGCTTGTGATCAGCCTGCAGGTGAACTATAGATACTACTGGTAGCCGTCCACTCGCAACGCCGGTCGTGAGGGCGCAACGATGACAGATTCTGCATCCGTACCGATCGGAGCCGATCGCCCGCCCACGGTCCTGCTCGTCGATGACGAAGAGCTGAATCGCAAGCTCGCGCGTGCCTATCTCGCCGCAGATGCGTACGAGATCCTCGAGGCGGCGGATGGGGAAGCGGCGCTGGCCAGTCTCGAACGCGCCTCCGTCGACGTGGTCGTGCTCGACCTGATGATGCCGGGGATGTCCGGGCTCGGGGTCCTCGAGCGTATGAAGGCGGAGCCCGCCTGGGCGTCGATCCCGGTCGTGATGGTCAGCGCGATCGATGAGCACAGGGTGCGCCGGGAGGCGCTCGAGCGCGGCGCCGATGCGTTCCTCGACCGGCCGATCGACGGCCTGAGGCTCCAGACCGGCCTCCGGCGCCTGCTCTGCCAGCGCCGCCTGGGCGCCGAGCTGGCGCGGGAGAGGCGCCGCAGCGAGGCAGCGCTCGCGCGCCACCGCCGCGAGATCGCCGCGCACAGCCGCACGCGCGCCGAGCTCGAGCAGGCCCGCCGAGCCGTGCTCGCCCTGGTCGAAGAGCCCCCCACGCCGGTCGAGGCCGTCGCGCTCGGCCCGCTGCTCGACGAGGTCTGCGCGCGGGCCGGGGCGCACGCTGACGCCGTGGTCGAGCGCCGCCTCGAGGTCGAGAGCCTGCGCACGGCCCGGGCTCCGTTGCGCTACGTCCTGCTGCAGCTCCTGCGCGCCGCGCTCGCGCGCTCCAGCTCTGTCAGCGTCCGTACGCTGCGTGCGGGTGAGCACGTCCGCTTCGCGGTCCAGGCGGTGGAGCCCGCCGTGCCCGCGCCGGGCGAGGGCGACCCCCTGATGATCGCGCGCGGCATCGTCGCCTCGGTCGGCGGCAGCATCGCGCTCCCCGCCGGACCGGCGGAGCTCGAGCTGCGCTGCGAATGGCCGGCGCGCTGGCCGGCGCAGGGTCTCCCGCCCGATGCTTGCGCGGGGCGCCCGCTCGAGCGTGCCGCGCCGTGACGGCCGAGCCGCCCTCCGCCCTCGTGCTTCGAACGAAACGGGGCCGCGCGGGTCCCCTCAGGAGATCCTCAGCGCCGGCATCAGCTTGCGGGCGATGATCAGCCGCTGGATCTGGCCGGTGCCCTCGAAGATGTCGAACACCTTGACGTCCCGGTACAGCTTCTCGACGAAGCGCGCCCGCTCGGTGCCGTGGCCGCCCATCACCCGCAGGGCCTCGCGGGTCACCCACTGGCCGACCGCGGGGGCGCAGGCCTTGGCCATCGACGCCTCCTTCGAGTTCGGCTGCTGATGATCGGCCATCCAGGCCGCGCGGTGGCAGAGCAGGCGGGCGGCCTCGATCTTCCGCCGCATGTGGACCAGCAGGGCGCGCAAACTCGTATCGCGGAGGATCGGCAGGCCGCCGAGGTGCCCCTCGCGGCAGAAGGCGACCAGCTCGTCGTAGGCGGCCTGGGCGATGCCGACCGCCATCGCGGCGACCATCGGCCGGCTCCTGTCGAAGGTCTTCATCGCGGTCTTGAAGCTGCCGCTGTTGCGCCGGGCGTAGTACTCCTCCCCGCCGAGCAGGTGGGAGGCCGGCACCCGGCAGTCCTCGAAGACCAGCTCGGCGGTCTCGCAGGCGCGCAGGCCGAGCTTCTCCTCGATCTTGCCGACCGCGAAGCCCGGCGTCCCCTTCTCGACCACGAAGGCGCGCTGAGCGGCGCGGCCCCCCTCGGGGTCGAGGGTGGCGAAGACCACCGTCCAGACCGCCCGCGCGCCGTTGCTGCAGTAGGTCTTGCGGCCGTTGAGGATGTAGCCGTCGCCGTCCTTGACGCAGCGGGTGCGGATCGCCTTGGCGTCGCTGCCGCAGTGCGGCTCGGTCAGGGCGTAGGCGCCCCAGGCGACCGGCTGGCCGGGACGGAACGGGGCGAAGAAGCGTTCCTTCTGCTCCGGGGTGCCGGCGATCTGCAGCGGCGGCCCGCCCAGGCCGGGGCCGGGGATGTTCAGGATCACCGACGGGTCGCCGTAGGCCAGCCACTCCGAGCCGATCACCATCAGCCGGTTGCTGCGGGATGGGCGGCCGTCCTCGGCGCCGGCCTTCCGTCCGCCGCCGTACTCCTCCGGCACCTCACCGCCGCTGTAGCCGAGGGAGGCGAGCCGCTCGTAGAAGTCCTGCGGGTAGACGTGGGTGCGGTCCGCCTCGAGGGCGAGGGGGCGCACGACCGTGCGGGCGAGGTTCTCGACCATGCCCTGGAAGGCGGCCAGGCCGGGAGAGAGCTGGAAGGCGACCACGGGGAACCTCCTCAGGCGGGTCCGAAGAGGGCGTCGGCGGCGAGCTGCTCGGTGACCAGGCGGCTGCCCGCCAGGCCGGCGAGGGCGGCGCCGTCGCGCATCCACTTCTCGACCGGGTAGTCTTCCATGAAGCCCGCGCCGCCGAGCACCTGCACGCTGTCGATGCCCGCGCGGTGGACCGTCTCCTGCGCGGTCAGCAGCGCCTCGAGCGAGGGCAGCTCGTCCGCGTCCCCCCGGTCGAAGGCCTCGGCCGCCCGCCACACCAGCCAGCGGGTCGCGTCGACGGCGGTCGCGAGCTCGGCGAGGGGGAAGGCGATGCCCTGGAACTGGCCGATCATCTTGCCGAAGGCGGGCCGCTCCTGCGCGTAGCCGCAAGCGTAGCCCGTCGCCGCGCGGGCGACGCCGACCATCAGCGCCGCGAACAGGATGCGCCGGTAGCGGCGCAGGCGGGCGATCGCGGCGGGGCGGGGCGCCCCCCCCGCCAGGCGCGCGGCAGGGCAGCCCGCGCAGAGCAGGCGGCCGCTGCCGAGGGCGTCGAGGCCGATGCGCGGCGGGTCCTCGAGCACCTGCAGGCCCTCGGCACCGGCCTCGACGAGGAAGGCGTCGACCTCCCCCCAGCCCGGCGCGAAGCCGGTGCGCGCGAGCACGACGAAGGCGGTCGCGCGCGGCGCCTGCAGCACGAAGTGCTTCCCGCCCTGCAGCCGCCAGCCCTCCCCGTCCGGGCTCGCCATCGTGTACAGCGCCCCGCGCTCCCAGGCGAGGTCGGCCTCGTCGAGGGCGAGGGCGAAGACCGCGCCGGAGTCTTCCAGCGCCGCGAGCCGCTCCCGCTGCGCCGGGCTGCCGAGCTCGAGCAGGGCCCGCGCCGCCAGGCCCCCGTCGTCGAGGGCGAGGGCGAGCCCGGCGTCCCCCGCGGCGAGCTCTTCGGCGACCAGCACGCGCTCGAGCAGGCCGAGGCCGAGCCCGCCCGCTTCCTCCGGCCAGTCGACGGAGCCCAGGCCAAGCTCCCGGAAGCTCGCGCGCAGCTCCGCCAGCACCGCCGGGTCGCCGCCCTGCCGGGCCCGCGGCCGCAGCTCGCGCGTGGCGAAGCGGCGCACCTCGGCGCGGATCGCCTCGGCCTCGTCGGAGAGGGTGAAGTCGGTCATCGGGGTTCCCGTGGTGGGGGAGTGTGCAGTGTACGCGGGCAGATGCGGGGTCTCAAGCGGTCGGGGGATAGACCTCTCCGGCCTGGCCCTGGTGGTCCGCGAGAAAGCGGAGGGCGCGCTCGAGTGATCCCATACAGGGAACGCCCGCGCCGCGCAGAACCGTGAGATCGATCTTCTCGGTCATGCGTTTCTGCAACACGGTCGGCTTGTAGGAAGTCCCCGCTGGCAAGTGGAGGCTCAACCACTCCTTGATCCCACGCCGCGCTTCCCAGTCCGTGCGGTCGTAATGCAGGCCGGTGGGAAACCCGAGCTCGTGCATCGCGGACAGACAGGGCAGGAAGAGCACTTCGTATTCGGGCTGGAACAGTACGTAGGCGACGGGGAAGGGCAGGCGGAGAGCGCGCAGCTGCGCAGCCATGCGCGGGGCCACCTCTCGCGGACATTCTTCATCCCCGTCCCGGAGGATCAAGAGAGCGGCGGTTCCGGCCTTCCGGCGGAACAGGCCCGCCGCCTTCCTGACCCCGCCCACGCTCCGCGCTTCCCACAAGTGCAGGTTCTTCCAACGGCGCGGTGCGCTCCAGGGCGTGAAGATCCCAAGCTCCGCCGCGAGGCGCACCACCAGATTGTGCGCCGCCCCGACCTCCCCGTGGCCCTCGACGAGGATGTGGCCGACGGTCACGCGGTCGCCGGGAAGTCGAACAGGGTCTGGTGGATGTCGTCGCTGAAGTAGAGCTCCCCCATCGTCATCAGGTTGTTTCTGACCGGCTCGAGCAGCGACTCCGTCACGGCTTCGACGCGCGTCGCGCCGTCGAGGCGCTGCACAGCGAAGAACGCCGTCTCTTCCAGGTCGAAGAGGTCGAGCAGATGGGGGCTGTGGGTCGTGATCAGGATCTGCGAGCTCACGTTCGCCTGGCGGAGGAAGTCGCAGAGCATCGGAAGTGCCCCGGGATGCACCGTCAGCTCCGGTTCCTCGATCCCGACCACCGGCAGGGCGGGGGCCTGCAGCAGGGCGGTCAGGAGGCCCGCGACCCGCAGGGTGCCGTCCGACTGCTGGCCCGCGTTGAACCACTTCTTGCCCTTCTTGGGGCGGGTCTTTTGCTTGAACTCAGCGACGAGGTAGCCAGCGGCCTGCGTCACCTTGATGTCCTCTATGTCGCCGGTGAGCTTCGCGAGCCCCGTGACCAGCTCCTGCGCCCCCTGCTTCCTGACCATCTCCCGGAGGATCGACACCCAGTTCTCCCCGTGGCGTCTCATCGGGCGGACCGGGTCAAAGCGCTGCGGGCGTCGCAGGGTGTCGGGGAAGATCGCGTAGATCATGATCTGTGACAGGTAGTCGACGAGCTGCTTGAAGCGCGCGTCCCCGCCCAGCGACGTCAGCGCCAGGGACTGCGCGTCCACCCGTGGCGCGAGCCCGTCCGGTCCCTTCCAGCTGTCGGAGGTCCGCACGAACCACGAGCGCTCGACCACGCCTTCATGATGTAGAGACATCGACGCCTGTTCGGACTTGACGCGGTACTCTTCCAGCCGGTCCCCGGTGATGACGAAGCCGTAGGCCGCGGTTCCTCCAGGAAGCCGGGCCTTCAGGTCGATCGAGACGTCGAAGGGCGCCCCGTGGCTGCGGCGCCGGACCGAGTCGATGCCTTCGCGCTCGTTGACCGCCGCGGGGAGGCCGAGGAGCACCGCGTCGCGGACGAAGGAGAGGACGTCGAGCAGGTTCGACTTGCCCGAGCCGTTGGGACCGATCAGCACGGACATCGGCTTCAACGACAAGGACACCGACCGCCCGAGGCTGCGGTAGTTCGAAACGTGAAGCTCGCTGATCATCGGCCCTCTCCGTGCCGCGTGCGTCCCCTCATCGTAGGGGCCAGGATCCCTTCCGCAACCCCTACGGCCGCCGCAACAGCGCCCGGATCCGCGCGCGCACGGCGCCGTCGAGGGCGCGCACCCGCTCGTCGAAGCTGCCCTCGGCCGGCGGGGCGATCGGCGGGGTGACGTACTGGGTCAGGCGCACGGGAAAGGGCAGCGGGCCGAGGCCGACCGCGACGGGCAGGGTCAGCGGGCGCGGGGTCGACACCAGGCGGTCCAGGGCCCGCGCGATGCGGTGGCCGTCGACGAGCACCCGGTACAGGTCGTCGGAGGCCGGACAGGCGATCGGGATCACGGGCGTGCCCGTCCGCACCGCCAGGCGCGCGTAGCCGCGGTGCTCGCCCCAGCGCAGGGTGCGCCGCAGTCGCGAGGAGCGGGACCACTCGAGGGCGCCGCCCGGCATCGCGAAGGCGAGCTGGCCGCTGGCGAGCAGGCGCTCGGCGTTGTCCTGGTTGCCGTCGACGATGCCGAGGCTGGTGAAGATGTCGCGCAGGCCGGGGATCAGGAAGGCCTCGTGCTGGGTCAGGCCGCGGAAGGTGCGGCCGTCGCGCTCGAGCACCCGGAAGGACAGCAGGAAGGCCCCGAGCGGCACCAGCGGGTGGTGGCTGACGACCAGCGCGGGCCCGTCGGCAGGGATGTGCTCCAGGCCCTCGATCTCGTAGCGGAACAGCCGGGCGAGCCGGCCGAAGGCGGGCATCAGCGCGCGCAGGCGGGCGGGCTCCGGCGGCTCGACGCGGCGCTCGTCGCCGGGCCGGTAGCGACGCATCCAGGAGGGCAGGAGAGCGTCGAGCACGTCACAGCACCGCGAGCTCGGAGTTCTTGAAGTCCCGCCCGTACCAGCGCGCGTAGTCGACCTTGCGCTCGAGGGAGTCGATCAGCGGCTCGAAGAAGTTCTGCGACTCGAAGCGCTTGGCGTCGAGCAGCCCGCCGGGGGTGAAGACGTTGATCTCGACCAGCTTGTCGCCGACGATGTCGAGCCCGACCAGGAACATCCCATCGCGCACGAGCTTCGGCCGCACGATCTCGGCGATGCGCAGCTCGGCCTCGGTGATGCCGCCGCGGGCCGGCTTGCCCCCGGAGTGGACGTTGCTGCGGATGTCGCCCGCCGGCCGCGTCCGGCGCACCGAGGCGTAGCGCCCCTTGTGCTTGAGCGGCCGGCCGTTGAGCAGGAACATGCGCAGGTCGCCGACCTCGGCGGCCGGCAGGTACTCCTGCACGATGACGAAGCCGTCACGGCTGATCGCCTCGACCATCTGGTTGAGGTTGTCCGAGCTCGGGTCGCGGACGAGGAACACGCCCTGGCCCCCGGAGCCGGCGAGCGGCTTGAGCACGCAGCGCCCCTTGCGCTTCGCGAACTCCCGGATCTCCTTGACGTTGCGGGTGATCAGCGACTCGGGCACGACCGCCTCGGGGAACATGTGGAAGTACAGCTTGTCGAGCGCCTGGGCGAGGCCGGTCGGGTCGTTGAGCACCAGGGTCCCGCGCCGCGCCGCCGCCTGCGCGAACATCATCGCCGAGCGGGACATCCAGGGCTCCTGCCCGGTGTTCGTCGGGTTGATGCGCAGGAGCAGCACGTCGAGGCTGTCCGCGTCGACCTGCTCCTTCTTCGCGCTGCTGCCGTGCAGGTCGGTGACGAAGGCCTTCGCCGCCCGGTAGTTCGAGCGCGACACGCTGCGCGCCCGGGCGAGCACCCGCCCATCCGAGGCCAGGGCGAAGGTGGTCACGCCGATGAACCACACCTCGTGGCCCCGCGCGGCGGCCTGCATGGCGAGATGGACGGTGGTCTGTTCCGGACGCAGCCCCTTGACGGTGCCGACGACGATTCCCAGCTTCACCCGAGCGCCTCCTGCATCAGATCGGTCAGGGACATCCCCTGCGCGAGGCGGGGCAGCTTGCTCCGCGCGCGTTCGCCGTCGAGAAACAGCGGACGCAGAGGGGCCTTTTTCAGAATGTTACGCAT
>JAUIEM010000127.1 GCA_030428695.1 bacterium | reverse complement strand
TCGTAGAAGCGGTCGGCGCACAGGTAGTTGTTCTTGCCCTTCATGAGGGCGAAGGTGAAGTCCTCGGGCAGGATGTCTGCCAGCAGGGGCAGGTCCTTGCCGACGAGCTGCTCCTGCAGCGCAATGTTCGCCGTGGCGACCACGACCTTCTTGCCGCGCGCCACCGCGTGGTGGATCGCCGGCGTCAGGTACGCGACGGACTTGCCGGTGCCGCACGGTCCCTCGGCCAGCAGGTGCTCGCCGTCGGTGAACGCTGCGTCCACGGCGTGGGCGAGCGCGACCTGGCCGGGGCGGGTCTCGTAGCCCGCGAAGCGCTGTGCGAAGAGCCCGCCGGCGCCGAAGATGTCCTCGAGGTAGTCGGACATGGCGTCGCTCCTTCAATGGAGATCCCCGCCGGCGGGTACGGACTCCGGCTGCACCGGAAGCCCTGACCCACCGGCGGGGAGCGGGATGTCTACGCGAAGGGGTCGTCCTCGGCCGCGGCGGCGGTCGCCGCCTGCTTCGCCTCGGCCTCGAGCTCGTCGAGGAACTCGATCGCCGCCTTCTTCTCCTTGAGGGCGAGGTCGCGGATCCGCCGGATCTCGAAGCGCTCCAGGAAGCGGTTCGTGTACTCGCGCGGCAGCTCCTTGAGGACGACGATGATCGCGTCGGCCACCTTGGCGGGGATCTTCTCGTCGTCGTCGTAGTCCTCGAACTTGCCGGCCTTCCCCCGCTCCTTCGCGTCGGCCAGGCTCTCGTTGTAGAGCCCGTCGAGGTCGAGCAGCTCCAGCTCCTCCAGCGCCTTGACGTCGGCCTTGGAGAGCTTCTCCTCGGGGAGGATGGAGTAGGTCGTCTTCGTGTCGCCGGCGGCGCCGTGGCGCTCGATCTCGAAGCTCCAGGCGTCGAGGCCGTACTTCTGGTCGACCTTCATCACGTCCTTGAAGAAGGTCGCGGTCTGCTCGAGCGCCTTGACGTCCCAGCCGTGCTCGGCGCGGACGGCGAGGTTGATCACGATCCGGAGCGAGGGCTTCTTGCCCTCCTTGATGAACGGCTGCGCCTCGGGGGTGCTGGCGTCGACGTAGCGCTCGCCGGTCCAGATCACCTCGCGGGGGTACGGGTCACCGAGGAAGACGCCGACGACCTTGTCGCCGTTGTCGCGCAGCTTGACCCAGAGGCTCGACCCGTCGTCGGCGCTCTCGATCCGCTCCTTCACGTTGTCCCACCTGGGCTTTCTCATGGCTTTCGCCTCCTTCTTTCGAACAGGGGTCGTGGTTTCAGAACAGGCCTTCTTGCTGGTTGCCGGCGGGACCGTCCTGTGGGGGCGGCCCCGCGCGGCGGAGGTTCTCGGGGGTCTGCGGCGCGTAGCAGACGTAGGCGCCGCAGTCGGCGCACTCGACGCGGATGTGTCGGGTGCCGTTGCTGAACACCTGCCAGCCGAAGCGGAAGCGAGTCGCGCCGCAGCGCGGGCAGGTGTCCTTCGGGAGGTTCATCGCCCAGCCACCTCCGCCTCCTCGCGGATCGACCGGAGGAAGCGCTCGATGGCCGGATGCGGCTCGGTCCTGTGGCCGCGCGTCGCACGCCCGGACCGCGCCGGCTCCGCCGCCTCGATGCGCCGGAGGAACCGCTGGCGGAGCCCGTCGAGACCGCGCACGAGGCGCCAGACGATCTCGTCCTCGACTGGGTGGACCGCCACGATCCCGCCGAGCAGGATGGCCTCCTCCTCGAAGAGCTCGGTGACCAGGTCTCTCACCGCCTGCCGATCCATCGCTCGTCCCTCCTCTTCCGGGCTCTCGGGGGCGGGTGACCGCCACCCGTCCGCCGAGAGCCGAAAGGGCGATGCCCGGGAGCAGCGGGGACAGCGCCATCACTCGCCCCTCCGCCAGGCGTCGATGGCCTTGCGGGCCCGCTGCCGCCGCTTCTTCAGCGCCTGGTAGCTCGCCCCGCAGGCCCGGGCGTAGTCGGCGATCGACTGCCCGTAGACGTCGGTGCCGATGAGGAGGAACAGGTCGTCCTCGCCGACGACGCCAGCCGCGAAGGCCTCGCGGAAGAAGGCGATGCGCTGCTCCTGGAGCTCGCGCAGCTCGATCGCGGCGAAGTCGATGCCCGGAGCCGCGGCCATGAACGGCTCGATGTGCTCCGGCTCGACGGCGTGCTCCCGGTCGAGCGTGCGCCACTTCGGCTCGTAGGCGCGGTAGGTGCGGCTGTAGGTGTCGTTGATCAGCTTGCTGGCGATGCGCGTCCGCCGGCGCCGCACGTCGAGGCGGCTGACCGCCTCGAGGAACTCGGTGACGATCGTCTGCCAGAGCTCGTCAGGGTCCGGGTCCCAGGTCCGGCGCTTGCTGAAGATCGTCAGCAGCCCGGGCCAGAAGAAGAAGACGAGGACGCTGTTCCAGAGGGGGTGCTGGTCCTCGTCCTTCGCCTCCGCGATCGCCCGGAGGATCGCGTCCTTGCGCGGGTCGGTGCCGCTCGCCGCGTCGTGCATGAAGCCGGCGGCCTCGGCCCACGACCCGAAGGGCGCGTCGTGCTTCGCGCGCCGCTTGAGCTTGCGCAGCAGCGCCCGCCCCGTCTCGGTTTCCAGTTCTCGTTCAAGGTAATCACGCTCACGCTCTCTGGAGGTGCTCTCCATCGACGCCCTGCCTTCCGGCCGGGCGTCTGGCGCCTCCTACTGGCCAATCAGGGCGTCGCGCGCCTCCAGGTTCTTGAGTTCAGTTCTTGGAGATCACCGGGCCGCCACGTTGGCGGCGCCGGTCAAGGTCTTCTCGTCGCGAAGCTCGTTCAGCGTCTTGCAGCTGCGGCATCGGGTCGCCGCGGGGAAGCCGACGAAGTACTCGTGCCCGCGAGCGAACTGGATGTGGAGTCGGTCGCCTCGGACGACGGCCAGGAGCTTGCCGCAGCGGCTGCACCGCCAGTCGTGCTTCGGGCCTCGGACACCGGGAACGTCGCGGGTGCGCTTCATGACCGCACCTCCGGCGAGCCGTCACCCGCCTCGGCGTTGGCGCGCTTGACGCTGGCCCGTGTCTGCCCTGCGTACTTGATGAAGCGGCAGCAGCGCCGACAGGTCACCCGGATGTGGCGGGTGCCATTCGCGAAGGTCTGCCAACGGAAGGAGACCTCGGTGCTGCCGCAGCGGGCGCACTGGATGAGATCGGGAGGGGTCGGGCGGTCCTTGTACCCCGGACCGGGGGCATGCTCGTCGTGCATTGGGTTCTACCTCGCGTCAGTTCTTGCGAGGCGCAGCCCCGAGGTCCCACGACCACGGAGAGCGGACCCAATGACAGCGCCCCCGGCTGGCGGGGGCGCTTCGACTGGCGTCTGCCGGTCTGCTGCGCCCTCTGCCCGGAAAGCGCTACAGCCGGCGTAGCAGATGCTACTTCGTGCGTAGCATCAGGGATTCGCTGCGATCACGTCTCCCATTCGACCGACTCCTTTGGCGAGTAGCACGGGTTCCAGCCGCACTTCAGCGTGGGCGACTTCAGGTGCTCGCCGAGTCGAGTGTCGTACTTGCTGATCTCCTTGACGGCCCTTCGGATGGCGGCCCGGACCGCCTTCCGTACACGGTCACGGTCGTCGGCGTCCTTGCGGAGTCTGCCACCGAGGCCCTGATCGCGCTTGATGTGCGCCGCGAGCTGCTCCATCTCCTCTCGAATCTTGTCCACGCGCCCGGAGTCGTTGTTCGTCCTGGCCTCCTCGAGGTCCTCCTGGAGCTCCGCGTATGCAGCACGATACGCGGTCATTGCGTCCTCGTCGGAGCCCTCGCCTGCGTCGCCGAGCAGGTGGTCTACCGGGCGTAGCGCCACCATAGATGCGAGCTTCGTGGCCGAGATCGGCGTGCCCTGATTCGCCAGGAGAATGTGGAGGTAGGCGGCTCCCTTCGATCGGAGCAGGATGAAGTCGTTACCGCCGGCGTACCGCACCTGCCACGCCTGCCCCTTCTTCTGGAAGACGAAGTCTGCAAGCTGGGGTGGTTTGGGCGTCGAGGACGTTGAGGTGGACGCGCCGCCGGCTCCACCAGCCGTCGCATCGCACACCAGGCGGAGGAGGCACGATGGCGGAAGCGTTCGCCTCCGCAACGCGCTCGCGTGGGTCGCGATCGCCTCGTCGACCACCCGTGTGACTCGCTTCGCATGCCTCTGGTGCAGCTGGAAGATGTTGAGGGCGGTGGTGTCGGCGGAGCCGTTGAGGTGGCGAAGAACCCGGCTCGCCTCGCCGAATCGGGAGAAGAACTCGAGCGGCTTCATCTGCGCCACCTGATTCGCGTTCTCGACGTACGCCGCGAGCATGGTCCGGCGCTCTCCCGCATCTCGCTCGTCGGTGAGCAACTTGACCTTGTAACCTTCCTCCGGGTCGAGATCGCCGGCGCCTGCACCGAGCGTCGCGAAGCGGCGATCGATGCACTGCGAGCACGACCCGCAGTGAGGGTGGAGCTTGGTCATCTCCCACGTGTGGGTGCAGCTGGTCGAGAACTTGATGGTCTCCTGACATCCTGCACTGACGATTCCCTCGACGACCTCGGCCTTCGTCCTCCAGAGAAAGGGGTTCTCGACGTCGAAGCGCCGCCCCGCAACGAGAGAGAGGATGCGGGCGAACCCGTTGAGGACCTGCGGATGTGTGGTCCGCGTTGCTCGAGCGCCGACCACCTGCGCGGAGGGCGGGAAGTTGAAGCTGATGATCCCGTTCTCGTAGAAGCGGATCCTCGCGAGCCCGACCATCTGGGCGACGGCTGCGCCGAGCGCAGCGTAGAGAAAGGACCGACTGCGCTGCGTGTACTCGCGACCGAGGTTCTTCTTCTTGTTGATGTTGACCGGGATGAACAGCGGGGTGTGCTCGCAACGCTCCGTCAACAGCTCCTTCAGCTTCTTGTATCGCCGGGAGAGCTTCTTGCTCGGTTGGTGGGTCACGAGCGCTATCCGCCGCTTGTCGATGACCCCTTCCTGGACGGCTCCTCCGAGGGAGTCGAGTCCACCGGAGAACAGGACGACCTCTTCGATCCTGTCCGAGTCGATGTCTGCGCGGGAGAACAGATACTGCTGGGCAGGCGCCCCCTTCTTCAGCTCGGTGAACTCGAAGAGGTATTCATCTTCCGAGAGGAAACCGAGCGTCGACGCAAGCGCTTCACGCGTGTCGTCAGCAGACCAGAGGTCCACGGAGCGAACCGGAATGCGGAAGAACAACCTCCGCCGCCAGTCGGCGCCGAGGTTCTCGACGCCGTCGCCGCCAC
Organism: bacterium; assembly: GCA_030428695.1. The sequence continues at coordinate 17,991 of JAUIEM010000127.1, read as the reverse complement.
GGGTCACCGCCTGATCGGCGCAGTAGACGTAGGTCGCGATCTCAACCAGGTCCAGGAAGGCCGGCGGCAGGTTGCCCATCATCGGCTGGCTGATGTCGTTGATCTCAAGGGAGACGTTCTCTTTACCGCCGCCGAGTCGAAGGCGGACCGGGTTGCCCCCCTCCACCGGTAGGTTGGTGGCTGGGGCGTTCCCGCAGAGTATGGCCCGCTCATTCGGCATCGGAGCGCGCCCCCTGCTTGAGCTCAGCCGTGATCTTCTTCATCGCAACGTGAGCGAACCCCGTGGCCTCCTTGCGTGTGATGCCCCCCTTTTCCCAGTTGGTCTTCGAGAACCAGCCCCCGGCGAACTCCTCGACGATCTTCGAAGCCTCGTTGCAGTGGACCCCGAGGGCGCTCGTGAACTCGCTCTGCTGATTCAGCGTCGCGAACCGCTTGTCCTCGCCGACGTGGTGGGTGAGGGCGCGACTCAAGAAGTAGTCGAGGCAGCGCTCGGTCAGGCGACCGAAGAACTCCCGCGAGAAGATGCTGAACTGCCTGTTCGTCGCCAGCCGGCCAAGCTCCCGCTGGACATCCTCGGCCGTCGTGCCAAAGAGGCTCTGGGTGCGCTCGCCGATGACGCGGTTCAGCGTTTCAGCTGCGGCCATCTGAGCCATCTCGCCCAGGTCGGTCCGGCCACCGTTTCGAGCGAGGCGGTGATCGACCGCGTCCGAGAAGGCCCCCACGACCTCCAACAAGGTCGGTGAATTCCCGACGTCGAGCCCGGCTTCGCGGAGCGCGCCCGCGAAGTCGTCCGATCGCGCCGCACGAGGCAGCTGAGTCAGCAGGTAGATCGTCTCGACGAGGCCTTCGTCGTTCCCCGCGAGGTTCAGACCCTTCTCCGCCGCCGAGATCGTGGCGTTGGCAATCTGGGCGGTGCCGGCGCCTCCCTCGATCAGGCCGACGACCTGCTGCCACTTCCTGGTGCGGGGAAGCTCTCCCAGGCGCAGATGCCCCATGACGTCCTACCTCAGCGGTTCTTGCTCGTCGGAGGGCCGACTGCACGGGAGGAGGGCGGCTCCTTCCCGGCGCCTTCCCTCAGCGATCTTGTCTTGCGTTCACGTTCAAAGCAGGGCCTCCACGTACGGGCGTATGACCGTGGTGACCCGGCAGGTCCGAGCGAACTTCATGAGCTCGTCGGCGCTGCCTTCCTCGTTCTCCATGTAGGTCTTGAGTGCGTCCAGCCCGACCTTGCTCCGGAACTTGAAGCAGTCCGCGACCGTCTTCGCGGCGCTGTAGACGCGGATCTCGACTCCGTCGATCTCATAGAGCTCGATCCCCTCCGAGAAGGCCCGCCCGCCGAACGAGAAGGCTTGCACGGGCGGGTGCTCGAGCCGCGGGGCTTCGGCTCCACGTTCCAGCGCGATGTGGATGTCCTCCGGCTCTTCTTCGGTCATCTCGTGAAAGGCGAGGGCCGACAGGAGGCAGAGGACGCCTCCGGGGATGCGCATGGCGACAGTCACCAGCTCGGGGTGATCGAGAGGGGGTAACTCCGCCAATCGGTACAGGCCGCGGCCGAGCTGATCGAGGACCCCGGCGTCGCGCATGGCGTAGAGCGTCCTCGGATGGACGCCGCGACGCACAGCCTCCATCGTCCGGAGAACTCCGCCTTCACGCTTGAAGACCCTCGTCGCCTCGGAGAAGCGATCGCCCCTCGCCGAACGCCTGGTCATGGATAGTGTTCCCATCAGTTACTCGTATCTATCGGAAAGTCTATCCAGTCTGATGTCGTAGGTCAAAGACCTCAACTCCGGGGCCGGCAACGCGTGTCCCGGAATGGAGAGCAGTCCGCCCTTTCCTTCGTCGAGGTCGGCCGCAATCAACACAGCCGTGGCGCACCGCCGGCCTCCCCAATCGCAGGTGGAGGAACCCGGTGGACAACGCCCAGCATCCCGACGAGATGAGCCCGCGCCAGCGCCTCGACGAGGTCGCTCGTCTGCTTGCCGAAGGGCACCTCCGCCACAGGCTGCGAGAGATCCGCAACGCGAAGATAGATAACGGGTTCGGAGAAAATCGTCTTGAAGCTATGCGCGCGTCGAGGACACATGGTCTCGAACCGGCACGGAACGGAGAAGGACCATGAGGAAGGGCGTGCTCAAGCAGATCACCGAGCTCGAAGGGCTTGACCGCGACGGGCTCAAGGAGCGGTGGCGGTCGCTGTTCGGGACGGAGCCGCCCGGCTACAGCCGCGACCTGATGGTGGGCCGCCTGGCCTACCGGATCCAGGAGCTCGCCTACGGTGGGCTCTCGGAAGATGTGAAGTCCCGGCTGGCGGAGTGCCTCCCCGAGGACAGCCTCGACGCGACCTCCAACGAGGTCGCCCGGATGAAGCGGCGGCAGCGGAAGAACGGGATGCCGGTCGCCGGCACCCGACTGATCCGGGAGTGGCAGGGCACGCGCTACGAGGTCACCGTCGTCGACGGCGGCTTCGAATACGAGGGCCGCCGCTACCGCTCTCTGACCGCGGTCACCAAGGCCATCACCGGCACCCACTGGAACGGCCCCGCCTTCTTCGGCCTCCGCAAACCGGAGCGGAAGCGGAAGGAGGCCTGATGGCGCGGCGGACGAGGAAGGCACAGGAGCCGGTCCAGCGGGTGCGCTGCGCGATCTACACCCGCAAGTCGACCGAGGAGGGGCTCGACTCGGACTTCAACTCGCTCGACGCGCAGCGCGAGGCCGCCGAGTCCTTCGTCGCCAGCCAGAAGCACGAGGGCTGGGCGGCGCTGCCCACCCGCTACGACGACGGCGGCTTCTCCGGCGGGACCATGGACCGGCCGGCGCTGCAGCGGCTGCTGGCCGACGTCGAGCGCGGGCGCATCGACTGCATCGTCGTCTACAAGGTCGACCGCCTCTCCCGCTCACTCCTCGACTTCTCCAAGATCGTCGAGGTCTTCGAGCGTCAGGGCGTGTCCTTCGTCTCGGTCACCCAGCAGTTCAACACCACGACTTCGATGGGCCGGCTGACGCTGAACATCCTCCTCTCCTTCGCTCAGTTCGAGCGCGAGATCATCGGCGAGCGGATCCGGGACAAGGTCGCCGCGGCGAAGCGGAAGGGAAAGTACACGGGCGGCATGCCGATCCTCGGCTACGACGTCGACCGGCCGAGCAAGCGGCTCGTGGTCAACACCGAGGAGGCGAAGCTCGTCCGGCACATCTTCAAGCGCTTCTGCCAGCTCGGCTCCGCCACCCAGCTCGCCGGCGAGCTCAACGAGCAGGGCAAGCGGACGAAGGCCTGGACGACGCTGAAGGGGACGACGCGCGGAGGCCGGGCGTGGAACAAGGGCCACCTCTACCGGCTGCTCAACAACCACATCTACATCGGCGAGATCGAGCACAAGGGGACCTACTACCCGGGCGAGCACGACGCCATCGTGCCGCGGACCCTGTGGGATGACGCCCATCGGATCCTCGCCGAGAACTACCGGGTCCGCGCCAACCGGACCCGGGCGAAGACGCCGGCCCTGCTGAAGGGGATCATCCGCTGCGGCCACTGCGGCAGCTCGATGGGGCCGACCTTCACCCGGAAGAAGGGCAAGACCTACCGCTACTACCTCTGCGTCCACGCCTCGAAGAACGGATACAAGACCTGCCCGGTCCGCACCGTGTCCGCGGGGACGGTCGAGGAGGCGGTCGTCGGTCAGCTGCGCGCGGTGTTCCGCACGCCCGAGCTGATCGCCAGGACGTACCGAGCGGCCCGGTCGCGCGAGAGCCAGGAGCTGGAGCGGCTACGCGAGGAGAAGGGCGAGCTCGAGGATCGGCTACGCATCCTCAAGGAGCAGACCGCTCAGCTGATCGAGAACAACGGGCACGACGGCGCCATCTCCGAGGACCTCCGCCAGCGCGGGGGCGAGATCGACGACGTGAAGCGCCGGCTCGAGGTCGTGGCCAGTGAGCTGCGCGGGCTCGAAGAGACCGTCCTGACGGAGCGGGACGTGATCGAGGCCCTCGAGAAGCTCGACCCCGTCTGGGACGAGCTCTTCCCGGGCGAGCAGGCCCGCATCGTCCAGCTCCTGGTCGAGCGGGTCGAGGTGAGCGAGGACGGCCTCGACGTGGAGCTGCGGACCGACGGCCTTCGGTCGCTGGTGACCGAGATCGGCGTCGAGCGCGAGCCCGAGGAGGCGGCAGCACGATGAGCGACGGTCCGACCATCGAGGAGCGAGACGGGCGCATGGTCGTCCGCGTCCCGATGCAGTTCAAGCGGAGGGGCGGGCGCAGGGAGATCATCGTTCCCGAAGGGCTCCCCGTGCCGGGCGGCACCAATGCCAACGAGCCACCGCCGCTCATGGTCGCCATCGCCCGCGCCCGGCGCTGGCTGAAGTTCCTCGAGGAGGGGCGCTACCCGACCGTCTCGGACCTGGCCCGCGCCCTCGACGTCGACCGCTCCTACGTGAGCCGGCTCCTCCGGCTCGCCCTCCTGGCGCCGGACATCGTGAACGCGATCGTCACCGGCGCCGAGCCCTCGGGGCTCTCCTTCCGCTCGCTGATCTACAAGGTCCCGCGGACCTGGGTCGAGCAGCGCAAGCGCTTCGGCTTTCGGGCTCGCTGATCAGAGGAGAAGTCGGCGCAAGCCTCCGGTGGGTTCGTAGCAGAACACCCAGTTGTCTTTGTCCCGCGCCGAGTAGTAGCGCGCCCTCTCGCGAGCACAGTCGAACGCCTTCTTCTTGTTGGCCTCCCGCCTGCTCTCTCCGAAAGCTGTCCCAGATCGGTCCCGCTCGCTGATTCCGAGGAGCAGGTCGGACAGCTGGAGCAAGACCGAGTCGCGGTCGCTCCAATGGAACGCGCGCAGTAGTCCGAATCCACGAACGAGCTGAAGGTGGAGCTCTCGGGCATCCTTGTTGTCGTAGTCCAGGTGGATCGTGGTCCGTTCGCGATCGAGTCCGCCACCGGGTACACGAGGGTCAGCCTCGAGCTGCTCGATCGCCTGCTTCACCAGCTGTAGCCGAGGCTGCGATCCAATCTCCTCGTCAACGGGGATGTAGACGAAGAAGAGGAGGGGGCCCTGGAAGAACCGGTTGAGCCAGCGGCACGCGAGATCCGCCTCGCGGTCCCGGAGGTCGGACCAGTGAACACTGCCGATCCTGCCTCCCGAGCCCTCCAGCTGGTTCTTCTCATCGAGGAGGGCTTGAGCGAGTTGGCCGACGACGCCGGCCTCAACGACGAGCAGACCGATGCCGGTGGCTTCGCCGTCAGCGGCCTTCTGTTCGTCGCCGAAGATGTCCCAGGCTGCAGTCATGTCTGGTCCTCACAGCATATCCCCGCGGCGCGCTTCGTCAGCCGCGAGGTCCCTCAGACATCGGGACGCACACGCCCCGCGCCCCTTTCTTCCTGAGCACAGAGAGGCGCCACCGGGCTCCTCCGGAACACGCCTCCGGCCTCGCCAGTCAGCCGCCGTCGACTCCACGCGCCGTCACGGTCCCACCCAACGCGAGTCCACGGCCCATGACGCCCCGCGAAGTTCGAACGGGTCCTTCCGCTACTCCTCTCGGGAATCGAACCCGGCAAGATGCGCCCCGCGCAATCCCTTGCCCCGCAAGGCCTCTCTCATCCGGGACACGCGGCACCGAGTCACGAGAAAACAGAGAAAGAGAGACGCCGGGGCGGAGAATCGGCCCGGATATGCCCCGATATCCGGTCGGTGTGTCCCGGATGGCGGCGCCGCCGTGGGATAGAAGATCGCCCGGGAAGCCCGCAGAATGGGCCTGAAAGACGGCGGCCCGCCAGGTTTCCCTGGCGGGCCGTGACCGCTGGGAGCAAGTTCGCTCCCGTTGTAATGGTGGAGGCGGTGGGAATCGAACCCACGTCCCAAAGTGAGTCCACTCTAGCGTCTACGTGCATAGTCTGCTTCGAGTCTCACCGTTTCGACATCAGCAGACAGGTGTTCGAAACGGCCAGCCGACTGTAAGTAGCTCGCACTCGTCACCCAGTGGCGCAGATCCGAGGCAATCCCACTAGTGTCGCTCTCACAGCCCCGTGGGCATCAACTGCAGAGCGTGCTACCCTTTTTATTCAGGCAGCAAGAGCATAAGAAGCCGTGTTAGTGTTGGCAGTTATGCGTTTCTCGGGGTTTTACGAGGCCTCCGAGCACCTCGACACGCAACCAGAGCTTTCTGACACCCGGTCGAATCCAGTCGCCCCCTTGTCTTTTCGGCCACGAACTACAAGCTTCGGAAAGAAGTCGCAAGCCTGTGGTCCGTAGGGCCTGGAAAGGCTGGTCAAGAACCGGTACGTTCTTGGTCCAACCAACCAAGAGTATAGCCAAGCTTCCGTGGCTTGTCAAGTCGAGATGAACACTCCCCCCCTGCCCCCAGCCGTCGAGCTCGCCGTCGTCGGCGCCGGCGCCGCTGGCCTGTGGGCCGCCGCGCGGGCTGCCGAACGCGGCGCCGAGGTGCTGCTGCTCGAGAAGACCCCCCGCGCGGGGACCAAGATCCTCGCGAGCGGCGGCACCCGCTGCAACCTGACGACCACCCTCGACGGCCGTGCGGCGGCGCGGCTGTTCGGCCGTGCCGGCGCGAAGTTCCTCGGGCCCGCGTTCAAGGCTCTGTCCCCGCAGCGGGTGCGGGAGCACTTCGCGGCGCTCGGTGTGCCGACGGTCACCGAGCCCGCGCTGGAGAAGGTGTTCCCCAGGAGCCAGCGGGCCCGGGACGTCCGCGACGCCCTGCTGCGCGACGCCCTCGCGGCTGGCGCGCGCATCGCCTACGAGAGCCCGGTCCGGGGGGTCCGGCTCGAGCCGCCCGGCTTCGCGCTGCGGGTCGGCGATGGCACGGTGCGCTGCCGGAAGCTGCTGCTGTGCCCCGGCGGGAAGTCCTACCCCAAGACAGGTACCGTCGGCGACGGCTACCCCTGGCTCCGCGCGCTCGGCATCGCGCTGGTCCCGACGGTGCCCGCGCTGGTCCCCCTGACCAGCCCCGCGAAGTGGGTGCGGGAGCTGCGCGGGATCTCCCTGCAGGACTGCGAGGCCCGGCTGCTCGCGCCTTCCGGCAAGGTTGTCGGCCGGCGCCGGCGCCCGGTGTTGTTCACCCACCAGGGCCTGTCCGGGCCCGGCGCGATGGACCTCTCCGAGCCCGTCGCGCGCGACCCCGCCGGCGGCTGGCGCATCGCCCTCGACTGCGCTCCGCAGGCCACGGCCGAAGAGCTGCACCGGGCGCTGATCGACGAGGCGCGGCGCAAAGGCGGAGGCAGCCTGTCCGCGGTTCTTCCCGCCCTCCCCCGGCGGCTGCTCGCCGCCCTCGCCCGGCAGGCCGGCCTGCCCGAGGCGAAGCCCTCGCTCGAACAGCTGAGCAAGCCCCGGCGCACGGCCCTGGTCGCGGCGCTCAAGGGCCTCGAGGTACCGGTCGACGGAACCCTGGGCTTCCGCAAGGCCGAGGTGACCGCCGGCGGGGTCGCCCTCGACGAGGTCGACCGGAAGACGATGGAGTGCAAACGCGTGCCCGGTCTCTACCTGTTCGGAGAGATCCTCGATCTCGCCGGGCCGATCGGCGGGCTGAACTTCCAGTCTGCCTTCGCCACCGCCCATTTGGCGGCGCTCGCGGCGACGCGCTGAGCCCGTTCGAGCGCGGACGGGCTGCCGCGCTGGGGCGGCCCGACCGGGCTCGAGCCCCTCCGACACCGAGACTTGAGGGCCCGCTGCCGACCAACGCAAAGAACCCGAGGCCTGGGCCTCAGGTCTGGAGCGCGAGGGACGGCGAGCGTCGGCGAGGCGTCCTCAGGAGGACTTCATCGCGTTGACGCGGCGCCACAGCGACGACTTGCGGTGGCCGACGGTGTTCTTGTGCATGACGCCCTTCTTCTGGGCCTTGTCGAGCTTGCTGACGCAGATGTTCAGGGTCGCCTGGGCGGCGTCCTGGTCCTTCTTCTCGATCGCGTCGTCGAGCCGCTTGATGAAGGTCGCGATCTCGCGCTTGATCGAGCGGTTGTAGGTCTGCAGCTTGTCGGACTGACGGATGCGCTTGCGCGCGGAAACGGAATGGGCCATCGGGGGCGCTCCTTGTTGGCGTCTCGCGAGCCGCGGCTCACGAGCGTAGGTCGGTGACGATCTTCGCCACGTCTTTGTATCCGTAATCGATCTCGAGGATCTTCTCGTAGGTTTTGAGGGCCTCTGGGGTGTCGCCCTTGGCCTGGTAGGTCTTGCCCATGTTGTAATTGACTTCCTTGAACAGGTTGTCGCTCGAGGGCAGACCGTCGATGGCCTTGTTGAACTCCTTGAGGGCCAGGTCGAAGACCTTCTTCTTCATGAAGCAGAGCCCGAGCATGTTGCTCGAGTGGCGGCGCTTGCGCGGGTCTTCCATCGCCTTCTGCAGGTAGGAGATCGCGTCGTCGATCTTACCGCCCTGGTACAGGTAGCGGCCGAGATCGTACTTGTAGCCGTGCTCGGTCGGGTAGGCCTCGACCCGGCGGGTCCACTCCTTGATGCAGAACTTGTTCTTCTCGACCAGGAGTTTCCGGCGCTTGTTGGCGTAGTCGTCGACGCCGCCCTTCTCGTTCGCCGACTTCAGCCGGCGCACCAGGTCTTCGAGCTTCTTGAGGCCGAGGTCACCGATCGTGTTGAGGATCGTGCCGTCGGAGTCGTTGAGCTTGTACGACTTCTGGTAGGCCTCGATCGCCTCGTCGTACTTCCGCTGGCGCGCGTAGAGGTCGCCGAGGAAGGACAGCTTCTTGTGATCCTTGGGGTTGCTCTTCAGCTCCTCGACGGTCTCGTCGATCGCGTCCTGGATCTCCTTGTCCGAGCGCAGCAGCCGGGCGTCCTTCTCGAGCTTGCGGGCCTTGTCCTTGTCCTTGATCAGAGCGCGGAAGTCGCCTTCGCCCTCTTCCTTGATCTTGTCCATCTTGCGCGACGAGGCGAGCGCGGCGAGCTGGCGGACGGCCTTGTTCGCCTCCTTGTCGGAGGGATCGGCCTTGCGCAGGAGCTCGTAGTAGTTCGCGGCCTTCTCGATCTCGTCACGGCCGCGGTAGATCTGCGCGAGCGCGCGCAGGGCGATCGTGTTCTTGCGGTCGATGCTCATCACGTCCTTGAACACCTCGATCCCGGTGTCGAGGTACCCGGCCTTCTGTGCCGCCTGGCCGAGCTTGATCAGGAACTTGGTGTCGTTGGGGTTGTTCTTGAGGTACTCCTCACACGACATCATCACCTTGTCATAGTTCTTCGTCAGCCCGCTGAACGTCGCCCCGAGCATCGGCCCGATGCCCTTGAAGAACGCGCCCTTGGCCTTCCCGCCGCCGCGGTTCAGGCGCTCGCGCTCGGCCTCGCGCAGCAGGCGGCGGGCGCCGACGTTGTCGGGCTTCATCCGCAGCTCCTGCAGACACAGGTCGATCGTGTAGTCGTAGTTCTTCTTCTTCATCGCTTCTTCGGCTTTCTTGATGAGGGTAGACACGAAGAAGCTCCTCCGCTGGACGGGTGTGAAGAGACCGACTCCACACGACGTCGATGCTGCGACGGCCGCATTGGACGTTGACGCCAGCCGCGCGGGGCGCTGACACCACGCCCACCACCCGGACCGGGCTCGAATTGCTGGCGCATTTCGTACCATGCCACCCAGGGGGTGTCAAGGAGTTTTGGAGGCTCCGAACCCCGACCGCAGGCGGTCGACAGCCGGTGACAGGGAGACTATACTCGCCGACGGCCGACGTCGTCGCGCGGCCGGAGGACGAGATGACGCGCTTCGCGATGCTCTGCATCCTGCTCGGAACCCTGGCGGGCGCCGAGCAGAACTGGGCGAGCCACGCCCTCGGTGGCAGAGTCACGGGCGCGCCGCCGAGCCTGAGCCCCGCCCACGGGCCCGAGCTGCTGCTCGACGGCGCGCCGCTCGGCCCGCCCTACGAGTCCGTCCCCGGACAGAGCTGGCCGCAGACCCTCGCCTTCCGCTTCGCCGCCGACCGCGCCGTCCTCGTGCAGCGTGTCACGTTGCACCTCGCGACGGTCGGCAGGGACCGGCGCCCCTCCCGGATCGAGGTCTACGGGTCGCTGTTCGGCGCGGGGATGTTCGGCTACGCGGTCGAGGCCGACTCGCTGCTGCTGCGCATCGGCGAGCTGCGTATCGGCCCGCGGGCCGACCGCGCCGTCCTCGAGCTGCCCGAGGCGCTGCCCCTGCGCCGCGTGCTGCTGCGGGTGGTCGAGGCCAGCGGCGAGAGCTTCGCCCTCTCGGAGGTCGAGATCTGGGGGGAAGCGAGCCCCCGGGGCGAGGACGCGCCCGCGCCCTCGCCCTTGCAGCTCCAGACCTTGCGGGACCAGGCGGCGCTGGCCCAGGCTGCCGCCTCCGCCCCGCCGAGCGCCGCGGAGATGCGGCTGTTCGACGCCGCCGAGGAGGGCGCGCGGCTCGACCCGGTCGAGGCCGCCCTGATCGCGTCGGGGGATGTGGGGGAGGCGGCCCTCGGGGCCTCACTCGTCCGCTTCGACGACATCTTCGCGCTGGTCCCCCGCGACCGCTTCGAGAAGCAGCTCGCCGGCGACCGGGCCCGAGCGCTCCTGCGCTGGCTGCACGACACCGTGCTGGTCGGCTTCGTCGACGACGCCGCCGACCTGCGCAAGACCCTCGAAGCGTACCGCTACGAGGATGTGACCGCGACCGTGCTGTACACCTTTATCGCCACCAGCCTGGGGCTGCAGACGCGGGCCGTCGAGACCTCGAGCCACGTCTACGCCGAGGTGCTGACCGACGACGGCTGGCTGCCGGTCGAGACGACGTGGCGGCGCGGCGTCGATCCCTCGGCCGAGGAGCGGGCCGCCATCGCCGAAGCCCGCGGCTTCGAGGCGGGCGACCTGCGGCGCGCGCTGCCCCCGTTCGGCCTCGCAGCGCACCTCTACGCCGCGCGGGCGCGCCGCGACCTCGCGGCCGGACGCTTCCCCGCCGCGCTCGCCGCCGCCCGCGGAGCGGTGCGCTGTGACTCCGGCTCGGCGCGCGCCTTCAGCCTGCTGCTCGAGGTCTGCGTCGCCTGGTCGCACGCCCTCGCCCGGGCCAGCCACTACGCCGACGCCCTCGCCCTCGTGCGGGCGGCCCGCGCCGTGGCGCCGGTCGACAGCGAGCTGTTCGCCCAGGAGCTGACGGTCTACGGCCTGTGGTCCCAGGAGCTGCTGTCGCTGACGCGCCACGCGGAGGCGGTGGCCGTGCTCGAGGAGGCCCTCGCGGCGGGCGTCGCCGGCCGCCCGCTGCTCGAGCTCTACCTCGCCGAGGCCTACGGACGCTGGGCCCTGTGGACTTTCGAGACCGCGGGCCGCACCGGACTGCCCGACGCCCTTGCGGTGCTCGAGCCCGCCGCGCGCCGGCTCGGGGAGAATCCCACCCTCGAGCTCTACGCCGGCCGCATCCGCGCCTCCTGGGCGGACGCCCCGCTGCTCGGCACGGGCAGCCCCCACGAGCGACGCGCCGCCTGCCTCGAGCGCTACGCGAGCCTGCTCGACGCCCGCCCGGAGTCGCTGCTCTTGCGCCGCCGCCTCGCCGGTCACGCCGCCGCCTGGGCCCTGGCCGAACGCGAGAGCCTGCCCCCGCTGAAGGTCGGCGCCACCGCGGTCGAGCGCGAGCGCTTCCGGGTCGGCGCCGCCCGCGCGCTCGGCTGGCTCGACCAGGCCCTCGCCCTGCTCGGCGCCAACGCCTCCCTCACCGAGCGGCGCGCCGCGCTCGCCCGCGAGCTCGCCGAGACCCTGATCGAGAGCGATCCTGCGGCGATCTTCAGCGCCCTCGCGCTGTTCGCCGACAGAAGCTCCCCCGCCGCGCTCGCCGTCGCCGAGCGCTGGGCCCGCGAGCCGTGGAGCGAGGCCTCCGCGCTGCTCGACTTCCGGCGCCTCGACGCCGACAGCAACGGGGTGCTCAACAAACGCGAGTGGCGCGCAGGGATGCCTCCCTTCACCGCGGTCGACAGCGAGGAGGATGGACGGGTCGTGCGCGCCGAGGCCGACGCCTGGCTCGACGCGAGCGGGGCCCGCAGCCTCGCGCGCTTCGCCTCCGCCAGTGGCCGCCCCGAGGTCGGGCCGGGCCTCCGCCAGCGCTGGCAGGCGTTCGCCCTCGAGCTCGCCGACGCGCTCGCCGGCCTCGGCGACCCCCTGCGCGCCGCCGAGGTGCTCGAGGCGACCGCGCAGGAGGCCGGCGCGGTCGAAGACCTCACCGACGCCCGCGACCGCCACCTCGCGACCTGGGTGCGCGGTCCGATGGAAGCGCCCGAGCCCGACTACGTGCTCGCCGAGGTGCGCCTGCTCGACGCCCTGCGCCGCTTCCCGGAAGCCGACGGCCTGGCCCTGACCTACGAGCAGCTCTACCTCGAGTGGACCGCCTTCGACGTCGCCGCGGAGCGCACCGCGAAGGCCCTCGAGACGCTCGAGAGCGCCCTCGAGCGGCAGCCCGGCTCGGCTCCCCTGCAGCGGCGCCTGCGCCAGCTCTACTACCAGCGCGCCGAGGCCCTCGGCCGGAACGACCCGCTGGCGGGGGCCGAGGTCTACTCGCGCGCGCTCGCCTTCGACCCGGCGGAGGAGAACTTCGCCGTCAACCGCGCCTTCCTGTGGCGCCGCTGGGCGGAGAAGCCGTACGCCCAGGACGACGTCGTCGGCGTCATCGAGCGCTACCGTCAGCTGCTCGGCGACCATCCCGACGACGCCTCCTTGCGCACCGCGACCGCCCACTTCGTCGACCTCGTCGCCCGCTCGCGCATGGAAGTGTCCGACTTCGACGGCGCGCTCGAGCTGTACGACGCCGGCCTCGAGCTGCTGCCCGAGCACCCCGACCTCCTGCGCAACCGCAAGCACTGTCTGCTCCGGCGCCCGTGAAGCCTGCCCTTCGCGAGCGGCTCGAGCCGCGCGGGGACCCGACCCTGATCGGCAGCGTGCTGCGCGCCGCCTTCGGCGCGCTCCCGTTCAGCGTCGTCGGGCTCGCGCTCGCCTTCCTCCCCTCCTGGCGCCTCGCGCCGGCCCTGTCGCTGCCGGTGCTGGTCCCGCTCTTCGGGCTGTGGTGGAACCTCCAGGACGACCTGCAGCGGCGGCGGAGCTTCCTCCTGCAGTGGCTCGCGATCCCCTGCCTGCTGATCGTGCACACCGCCCTGGCGGGGCAGCTGCGCGCCCTGCTCGAAGGGCTCGGCGCCTTCGAGGGGCAGCTCGCCAGCCTCTCGCCCGGGCTGCTCCTCGCCCCCGTATTCCTGCACCTCGGCTGCGAGCTCTACCGCCTCGGCTTCCCCGCCTGGCTGTCCGCCCCGGCGCTGGGCTTCTGCACCGCGAGCTTCGTGATGTTCGCCGCCCGCGCTCTCGACGTCGACACCTCGGCCACGGTCGCCGTCGCCAGCGTGCTGTGCGGCGCCGGGCTGCTCGGCCTGCGGGTTGCCGGCGCGCGCCTCGCGGACGCGCTGGTCGGACCGCCCCCGACCGCCCCGACCCGGCTGCCCCAGGGCTTCGAGAACCTGATCCTCGCGCTGGTCGCCAGCCCCCTGCTCGGCTGGCTCGCGCCGGACGAGGCCGGGCTGCCGCTGTTCCTCGCGCTCTCGAACAGCGTGCTGCTCGCCTGCGTGCTCGCCGCCTGGGCCAAAGGCGCGGCGGTCGCGCCGCCGCCCGGGCCGGCCCCGACCGCCGCTCCGTTCGAGGACAACATCGTGCACCTGCCACGGGTCGCCCTCAGCGAAGGCCAGAAGGACGGCCCCTACCACCACCGGGTCGCCCGCCTCGCGACGCGCTTCCGGGCCGAGAAGCTCGGCTTCAAGCTGCTCGAGCTGCCGCCGGGGAGCTACTCGGCCCCCTACCACTTCCACCTGCATGAAGAGGAAGTGTTCTACGTGCTCTCCGGCACGGTCCGCCTGCGGCAGGGCGCGCGCGTCCGCACCCTGGTGGCCGGCGACCTCGTGTTCTTCCGCGCCGGGGAGGCCGGCGCGCACCAGCTGCGCAACGACGGCGACGGCCCCTGCCGCCTGCTCGCCGTCGCGAACCGCGACCCGTCCGAGGTCGTGACCTACCCCGAGTCCGCCAAGGTCTACGTCGACGCCCTGCGCCGGTGCTTCCCGATGGGGGCCGCGGTGCCGTTCCTGCACGGGGAGCGTCGGCCCGACAAGACCTGGCCCGAGCCCCTGGAGGGATGATGGAAGACCGCGATCGCGCCGCCGGCGAGACCCTGGCCGAGGTGCTCGGCCTGATGCGCACCCTGCGCGGGCCCGACGGCTGCCCCTGGGACCGCGAGCAGACCCTGCAGTCGCTGCGGCGCTGGCTGCTCGAGGAGAGCCACGAGGTGCTCGAGGCGATCGATGCCGACGACCGGGAGAGCCTGCGCGAGGAGCTCGGCGACCTCCTGCTACAGATCGTCTTCCAGTCCCAGATCACCGCCGAAGAGGGCGCCTTCGACGCCGCCGACGTCGTCGCCGGGTTGCGCGCCAAGCTGCTCGAGCGCCATCCCCACGTGTTCGGCGACGAGCGGCTCGCGACCGCGGACGAGGTGTCCGCGGCCTGGGAGGCCCGCAAGGCGCGGGCCCATCGCGAGAGCGGTGCCCGGCAGAGCGCGCTCGACGGGGTCCCGCCGGCCCTCCCCGGCCTCGCCCGGGCGCGGCGCATCCAGGAGAAGGCCGCGCGGGTCGGCTTCGAGTGGCCGTCCCTGCGCGAGGTCTGGGCGAAGCTCGACGAGGAGCTCGCGGAGCTGCGGGAGGCGGCCGCCCAGGGCGACCGGGCGCGGATCGGCGCGGAGCTCGGGGACGTCCTGTTCGCCTGCGTCAACCTCGGGCGCTTCCTCGACCTCGACGCCGAGGACTGCCTGCGGCAGACCATCCGCACCTTCGGAAGGCGCTTCCGGCACCTCGAGGCGAGCGGGGACCTGACGCAGATGAACCTGGCCGCGATGCTCGCCTCATGGCAGGATGCGAAGCGGGCCGAGCCCGGCCCGTAGACGGAGGGAACGCTTTGCGAGGAGCGGACGTTACGATGGCAGACAGAGCCCGGGAGAGGCGATGAGCAACCGCGAAAGCCTGCTGCTCTTCGAGCAATTGATGGCACGCCATATCGATATAGTCTTCCATGTCGCCCGGTCGTGGAGCGGCAATTCCGAGGAGGCCGAGGACTTGACCCAGATCGCTTTCATGAAGGCGTTCAAGGCGTTCCACCGATTCCGCGCGGGCACGAACTTCAAGGCCTGGATCCTGAACATCCTGCGCAACTCATTCATCGACCTGAAACGCAAGCAGAAGCGCAAGCCGGCGACGGTGTCCCTCGCGGCGCTCAGCCCCAACCAGGAGCCCGCCGCGGGCACCGAGCCCCTCGAGGCGGTCGACCTGTCGAGTCGCGAGGTGTTCTACGACCTGTTCGGCGACGAGGTCGCGCGGCTCTTGCGCCAGATCCCCGAGGAGTTCCGGCTCGCCGTCCTGCTGTCGGATGTCGAGGGGCTGAGCTACCAGGAGATCGCCGAGGTCCTCGACTGCCCGATCGGAACCGTGCGCTCGCGCATCCACCGCGGCCGCGCCCTGCTGCACAAGCGCCTGAAGGGCTACGCCGCCAAGGTCGGCTACCTGCGGGAGGCCGCCTCATGAGCTGCACCGAGATCCTGCCCGTCATCCAGGACTTCGTCGACCACGAGCTCGACACCCAGGACATGGAGCGGGTGACGCGGCACGTCGGCGAGTGCCGGGACTGCGCCTCCCGCGTGACCACCCTGCGCGACCTGAAGGCCTGCCTGCGCCGCCACGCCCGCGCTGACCGGGCGCCGGCCGGGCTCGTCGAGCGCATCGGCCGCAACGTCCGTCGGGAGGCCCGTGGCACCGGGCTGCGCTGGCTGCCGCTGGCCGCCGCCGCGGCGCTGCTCTTCGGCCTGGGCACGCTGTTCGGGCTGTGGCTGCAGCCCGCGCCGTCGGTGTCCGCGACCGAGCTCGCGCGCAACGTGGTCTACAACCACCTCGAGCTCGTCAACATGGTCGAGCCGCAGATGCTGAGCACCAGCAACTGCAAGGAGGTCGAGCAGTACTTCGCCCGCAACCTGGTGATGCGGATGGACCTGCCGGGCTTCGAGACCGGGGCGGTCACCCTGCGCGGCGGGCGCTGCAGCAAGGTGATGGGCCAGTGCTCCAGCGTCGTTTTCTACGAGTACATGGGCATGCGCATGACGATGTTCGTCCTGCAGGCCTGCGACGTCGACACCCCCGCCCTCGACCGGGCAATCGCCGCCGCCCAGGACCAGATCATCTGCCTGCGCGAGGAGTACCGCGACTACCAGGTGCTGTGTTGGAAGCGGGACGGGCTCTTGTTCGCGATGGTCGCCGAGGCGAAAACCCCGGACATCGATGACCTGATCGTCAGCGCCTACATGAAGTAGGCAGGGGCCCGGAGAGGTGCCCAGCCCCAAGGCCCTGGACAGGAAGGCTACGTGTCGGGCTGACCCGACACGACGACAAGGCGGCCGAAGCCGCCTGTTTTCGTTCTTCGAGGAGGGATCCGCGGGCCCACGTCCCAGCCGGCAGGGCCGCCAGCCAGCTCGCTAGGACTTGCGGTTGCGGAGCTTGGCGAGGCGCTTGACGCGGGCCTTCTCTGCCTTCCGCACGCTGCGCAGGCGCTCGCGCTGCTCGCGCCGCCGCCGCTCGGAGGGTTTCTCGTAGTAGGACTTCCGCTTGAGCGCCTTACGGATTCCTTCGCGCTCGCAGAGTCGCTTGAACCGCTTGAGGGTCTTCTCCAACGGCTCAGAGGTATGTACCGCCACCCGAATCAACGTAGTGCCTCTTCTCTTCTCTCGTGTAGGACGACAAAACTCGCGCAGCGTGCGCGAGCTGAACGGGGAGTGTAGGAAACCGCGGGCACGCCGTCCAGAGTCCGCACAAAAAACCCGGGGTGGAAGTTGCCTGCCATTTTGGCAGTTCCGTACGATTCCCCTGCATCTTTTTGAATGCGCCCCATGGCGCGACGCGTCGAGAAAAAAAGTCCCGGATCGGCTCTCCACGGGCCAGCGAAAAGCTTGCCAGAGGCCCCGTAGGCTGCTATTTTCGGCGTTCCGTTCGGCTCACATGACCGGAGAACAAATCTATGCGTTCAGCCTGGCTCCGCCTCCTCTGCCTCGCGTTGCTCCTCGCCCCTCTCGCCACCGCCCAGGAAGAGGGCCTGAGCAAGAAGGAATTCCGGATCGCGCTCGCCTCGCCCGACTCCCACTTCCGCCATCGGCAGTTTCTGCGCCTGAACGGCGACGACAAGAAGCAGCTGAAGCTGATCTTCGACCTCCTCGAGGGCGGCTCGTGGTACGACCGTGACGCCGCGATCATCTGCCTCGCGCGCACCGCGAACAGCAAGTCCATCGAAGAGATGATCGAGAAGCTCGAGAAGCAGAACAAGGACTACCTGGTCCGCCAGGGCGTCGTCATCGCGCTCGCGAAGATGAATGACGAGGAATACTATCCGCACATCTTCGCGGCCCTGGACGACAAGTACCCGCAGGTCCGGCGCGAAGCGGCCTGGGCGCTGCGCATCAACCGCAAGAAGGCCTCGATCACGGCCCTGATCGAACGCTGGCTAGAGGAAGAAGACCCCGTCGTCAGCAACTTCATCCGCATGTCCCTCGAGGATATCACCCGCCGCTACCACGGCCCCGACCCGCGGGCCTGGAACGACTGGTGGATCTCGGAGGAGGGGTCCTTCGTCGTCGGCTCGACCGACGAAGAGGCCGAGCGGCTGGCCGAAGAGGCCGGGAACAAGATGCGCGAGGGCGAGACCGTCACCCGCGACCTCACGCTGAACACCGAGAGCCGTGGCCACGGCGCCCCGCTCCTGGTCATCCCGCCCTACGGCTACAGCAAAGAGATCATCGTTCCCTTCCTGACCGAGCTCGAGAAGACGAACAAGATCTACTACATCGACCTCCCGCCCATCGACTCCTTCTCCGGCCTCGACTCGGTCGGCGGCATGCCCTACTACCCGATCGACAAGCTGGTCGACGCCTTCGAGCAGCTGCGCAAGGACACCGAAGAAGAACGCTTCGCGCTGATGTGCTGGGGCATGAACAGCTGGATCGCGCTGCGCTACGCCGCGCGCTACCC
>JAUIEM010000126.1 GCA_030428695.1 bacterium | reverse complement strand
ACCCTCATCCAGGTCGGCAGGGGCCAGCGCTCGGTCGCGTCGGTGCTCGACACCCTCCGCTCGCGCGAGCGTCGTCACGCGGGGCCGACGGCGCCGGCCGCGGGGCTGACTCTGCTCGATGTCCACTACGTACCCTGGGAGCGCGCATGATCGCCATCGTGTCGGATCTGCATTCCAACATCGAGTCGCTGTCGGTCGTCCTCGCGGAGATCGAGCGGCTGAAGTGCGAGCAGATCTGGTGCCTCGGCGACATCATCGGCTACGGGCCCGACCCCTCTCCGTGCGTCGAGATCGCTCGCACGCGCTTCGAGTTCAGCCTGGTCGGGAACCACGAGTTCGCGCTGCTCAACGAGGCGCTCGGCTTCAACAAGGCCGCGACCGGCGCGATCAACTACACCCGTGACGAGCTCAAGCCGAGCTGGTACAGCGGCGGCACGAAGAAGGCGAACTGGCGCTATCTCGAGGGGCTCCCGACCCGGGTCGAGCGCGACGGCATGCTGTTCGTCCACGCCTCCCCGGCCAACGAGACCGAGGAGTACCTGCTGCGGATGGACGTCGACGAGGTGATGCGCCAGCTGTCGCCCAAGCTCGAGCGCGCCTTCGGCAAGATGGACGTCAACACCTGCTTCGTCGGCCACACCCACTACCCGGGGGTGATCACCGAGGACGCGAAGTTCTACGCGCCGACCGACCTCGACGACGGGGTCTACGAGATCCCGACCGATCAGAAGGTGATCATCAACGTCGGCTCGACGGGGCAGCCCCGCGACGGGGACACCCGCGCCTGTTTCGTCACGCTCGACGGGGGGCGCGTGCAGTTCCACCGCCTCGCCTACGATCACCAGACGACCTGCAAGAAGATCCTGAAGATCGCGGCGCTCGAGGACAGCCTCGGGGAGCGCCTGCTCCGCGGCGGCTGACCGTCGGGCTCCGGGGCCTCGCGCTCCGGAGCCGGGGGCGTCATGGTCGTCGCTCCCCGGTCGCCCGTGTCCGGCCGGTCGCATCCCGGCCGTCGTTTCTCTGGCCGTTCGATTCTCTGGAAAGGAGACCTTGATGCAGATCAACATCACTGCCCGCCACGTGCAGGTGTCCGACTCGACGAAGAGCCACGTCCACGACAAGATCGGAGGCCTCGAGCGCTTCTACGATCTGCTCCAACATGTCGATGTGGTGCTGTTCGAAGAGGCCGGCAAGAAAGGCGTGGAGGCGACCGCCAAGGCCAAGGTCGGCGGGCAGTTCGTCGCGAAGGCCGAGCACAGCCACGTGCGGGCCGCGGTCGACATGGTGGTGGAGAAGCTCGAGAAGCAGCTGCGGCGCCAGAAACAGAAGCTCAAGGGCCACAAGGGCAGCCGGGACGGCAAGCGCTGGACGCGCGACGAGAAGGTCGAAGGCGACGAGCCGACCTATGAAGAAATTGTGGAAAACTACTGAGAGTTTTCCCACAATCGGGCCCTTCGTGGAGAGCCTGACCCCCGACCGGGGGAGGGGCCCGGCAGGAGTCGGCTTGATGGCTTCCTTTGAAGCGACCGCCAGCATCTTGAACAAGTACGGGCTGCACGCCCGGCCGATCACGATGCTGGTCCAGACGGCCACGACGTTCAAGAGCACCATCCAGGTGACCAAGGACGGCTACACCGTCGACGGCAAGAGCATCATGGGGCTCCTGACCCTCGGCGCGCCGAAGGGGGCGCAGCTCACCGTGCGCGCCGAAGGCGAGGACGCCGAGGAAGCCGTCAAGTCCATCGTCGCCCTGATCGCGAACAAGTTCAACGAAGAGTAAGGCGCCACCCGGGGGCTCGCACGAGTCCCCGCGAGCGAGGGTCCTTTGTGCACCTGAAGAAAGGGGTGGCCGTCAGCCCGGGGATCTCGATCCGGCGAGCGTACGTGCTCGACACGGAGGAGCTGAGCATCCCCGAGCGCATCATCCCCGACGCGGAGGTGCCCGGCGCCCTCGAGCGCTACAAGAAGGCGCGCCAGAAGGCGGTCGTCGAGCTCGTCGAGCTGCAGCATCGGGTCGAGGTCCAGCTCGGCCAGGAGCTGAGCAACATCTTCACCGCCCACCAGCTGCTGATCGAGGACCCGACCCTGGTCGGCCAGGTCGTGGAGCGCATCCGCGGCGAGCGCCAGGCGCCGGAGTACGCGGTCACCCGCACCTACCGCGCGGCCGCCAAGCGCATGCAGGGCTTCAACGACCGGGTCTTCGCCGAGCGCGTCCGGGACATCTGGGACGTCGAGAATCGGCTGATCCGCCACCTGGTCGGCGAGCGCCTCGAGGAGTTCCGCAGCCTCAACGAGGACGTGATCCTGATCGCGGTCGACCTGACCCCGTCGCAGACCGCGAACCTCGACAAGGACAAGACCGTCGGCTTCGCGACCGACCAGGGCGGGCGCACCTCGCACACCGCGATCGTCGCCAAGGCCCTCGGCATCCCGGCGGTGGTCGGGCTCGGCAACATCACCCAGGAGGTCTCCAACGGCGACCTGGTGATCATCGACGGCCGCAAGGGCATCGTGATCGTCGACCCCGACGAGGCGACCCTGGCCGACTACCGCAACAAGGAGCGGCTGTACCGGGCGTTCCAGTCCGAGCTGTCGGCGATCCGCGACCTGCCGGCCGAGACCATCGACGGCTACCGCATCCACCTGTGGGCGAACATCGAGTCGCCGGAAGAGATCGAATTCGCGCTCGCCAACGGCGCCGAGGGCATCGGCCTGTACCGGACCGAGTTCCTCTACCTCGACAACCCCGCGCCCTCCGAGGACGACCACTTCCAGGCCTACAAGCGCTCGATCGAGCTGCTCGACGGCAAGCCCCTGATCATCCGCACCCTCGACCTCGGCGGGGACAAGTTCTTCCTCGGCGACGACAACGCCGCGCCCGAGAAGAACCCCTTCCTCGGCTGCCGCTCGATCCGCTACTGCTTCGAGCACCTCGACGTGTTCAAGATCCAGCTGCGGGCGATCCTGCGGGCGAGCGCCTACGGGCCGGTGCGGGTGATGATCCCGATGGTCAGCTCGATGCGCGAGCTCAAGCGGGTGCACAACATCCTCGACGACGTGCGCTCGGCCCTCGACGACGAGGGCGTCCACTACAAGCGGCGCATCCCGGTCGGGATCATGGTCGAGGTGCCGTCGGCGGCGCTGGTCGCCGACCAGCTCTCCAAGAAGACCGACTTCTTCAGCGTCGGCACCAACGACCTCGTGCAGTACACCCTGGCGGTCGACCGCGTCAACGAGCGCGTCGCCTCGCTCTACCAGCCGATCGATCCGTCGGTGCTGCGGCTGGTCGCGAACGTGATCAAGGTGGGGCGGGAGAAGTCGAAGCCGGTCTCGATGTGCGGCGAGATGTGCGGCGAGGTCGAGTACACCCTGCCGCTGATCGGGCTCGGCCTGACCCATCTCAGCCTCGCGCCGGCGATGATCCCGGAGGTCAAGGCGGTGATCCGCTCGATCAGCATGCGCGACGCGAAGAAGCTGGTCGACAACATCCGGAACGCGGACGATCCCCTCAAGACGGAGCGCTACCTGCGCGACCGCGTGCGGAAGATCATCCCGCAGCTGTTCTGACGTGCGCTTCCTCTTCCTCCTGCTCCTTCTGCCTCTGGCCGGCTGCGGGACCTTCAGCAGCCTGTTCCAGGCCGAGCTGCCGCGGGGCTTCCTCGAGTCCGAGCGCGAGGCGAACCACCTGCGCGGGATGCCCTACGCGGGCGTGCAGTGGGATGTGCTCGAGGCCGACAAGGCCTTCGTCATCGGGGGGCTGTGGTACGTCGATCTGCCCTTCAGCTTCGTGTTCGACACGGCCTTCCTGCCCTTCACCTCGATCGTCGCCCTGGTCACCTGGGCGAACAGCGAGCCGCCGCCGGATCCCGAGGACGACGGGCTCGGCGACCCGAACCAGATCAAGGGCACCGACAGCCGGCTCCTGCACGCCCTGCGGGCCGGGGAGTACGCGCTGGCAGAGAAGCTGCTCGAGGCGGGCGCCGAGCCCAACCTCGGCCACAGCTCCCGGCACTTCGTCTACACGCCCCTGTGGTGGGCCGCCCGCCAGGGGGACCGGCGGGCGGTCGAGCTGCTGCTGGAATACGGGGCGTCCCCCTTCCTCGGCCAGAAACGCCCGGACGGGACCCATCAGCTGCCGGTCGAGGCGGCGGACTGGAACGACCACCCGGGCCTGGTGAAGATCATCGACGCGGCGATGCACGAGCGCCGGCGGGAGACCGAGGAGCGCGCCCCGGCGCCGGCGGAGACGCCCGGCGAGGCTCCTCTGGAGGAGCCGCCGGGCGGGGCGACCGTCGAGCCCTGAGCGGGTCCGGTCAGCGGGGGCGGGCGCCGAAGGCGACGGCACAATAGCCGCAGGCGGGCTTGTCGGGTCCAGCGTGGATCCGGGTGCGGGTACGCATGATGTGTTCTCCTGGCGGGGCGCTTTGGTGGAGGGGCGGCGTCGATCAACCGCGGAAGACGAAGAGCTGGCCGGGCTGTCCCTGGATGCGCTTTCCGGCGGTGCAGTTGTCGCAGGCGGGGCGGGTCGGTCCGGCGTGGATCTGGGTGCGGATACGCATGTTCGTTTCTCCTGGGTCTGTGGTTGAGCGGTCTCGGCTGGTCCGCGTGGATCAACCGCGGAAGCGGAAGAAGAGCTGGCCGGGCTGTCCCTGGATGTCTTTTCCGGCGGTGCAGTTGTCGCAGGCGGGGCGGGTCGGTCCGGCGTGGATCTGGGTGCGGATACGCATGGTTCGTTTCTCCTTGTGGGGCGGCGTCTCGCCGCGTCGGCAGGAGATATGCAAACCTGATGCCGAAAAGTAAATGGTCTTTACGATTTTGTCCGGCCCCGCCTGGCGGGCGGGTTCGGCGGCATCGAGCGGGTGCGGGGGCGGGGGAAGTTGTATGCCGGCCCCGCGGCTGATCATACGGCCGTCATACGTACGCGGCCTCCAGAGCGCCCGTCAGGGCTCGCGGGGCGGCCAGCCGGGGACGTGCTCGACGAACATCGGCGCGCTGTCCTCGCCGAGCAGGCGGTCGACGATCTGCTTGAACTCCGTCGAGGAGAGCGACGCGTCGAAGGCGATGATCTCCCGCACGACGTCGTCCATGCTCAGGGCGCCCTCGCTGCGCGCGCGGAGCTCCGCGTCGAGGGCGCGCAGGGCGACGACGGCGCGGGCGCTGACCTTGCCGGTCGAGGAGCGCACGAGCAGGTCTTCGACCCCTTCGCCCTTGGCCTCGATGCGCGCGAAGGCGTCGGCCGCCCCGGCCGCGTCGATCAACCCGGAGCGCAGGGGCAGCTCGACGGCGTAGAGCTCGGCCAGGCCCTCGCTGATCCAGTCGCCGTCTTCCGAGGTGCGGTTGCGGGTGGCGGCGTGGAACCACTCGTGGATCAACGACCAGGTGCCGTCGTCGTCGACCTCGTGGCGGCGGGCGTGGATGTAGATCGAGCGCCGCCCGGACAGTCCCCCGAGCCACAGCGGATCCTCGGCGGAGACGATCAGCAGGCGCTCGGGGAGCGGCCCGAACAGCGCGCGGGACTCCTCCGCCACCGCCTCGATCAGCGCGAGGCGCCGCGCGGCCCGGACCTCGACGCCCGCCGGCCCGGCGACGATGCAGCGCATGCCCTCGAAGTCGCCCTCGACCGTGTCGAGATGGCCCGCCATCACCCAGCCGCGGGGCCGGTCCACCCAGGTGTTCGGGTTGTCGAACACGAAGCTGCCGTCCGGCTCGAGGGCGAAGGGCAGGGCGAGCTCCCAGCCCGCGGGGAGGAACAGCCGGATGCGGGTGGTCGAGCGCGCGCCCTTCTTGTTCTTGCTGGTCATCGAGGGCATCAGGTCGTCGAGCTTGAACAGCATCCAGGTCGGCGTGGCGAGCGCCGCGTAGCCCTTGTCGTCCCGTGGTTTGTCGACGACGAAGCGGTAGCGCAGCCGGCCCCCCTCGTCCGGCGGCTCCCACAGCCAGCGGTCGTCGGCCTGACGCTCGAGGCTGCCGTCGCTCGTCGCCAGGTCGAGGTGGCGCCCATCCCGGGGGCTCAGGCGCAGCCAATGGACCTGCTCGGCCCCTTCGCCGAGGACGAGGCTGACGTCGATCTCCCCGCGCTCCGGGCGCAGGGTCGCCTCGCAGGTCAGGTCGTAGCGGGAGGTGGCGTCCTCCTGGGCGGCGGCGGTCAGGGCGAGCAGGCAGAGCAGGGCGTGTTTCACGGCTTCCTCCAGCGGCGGTCCAGGAGCACTGTAGCAGAGCGCGCACGACCGTGCGGGTGCCGGCGCTGCAGCGCGGGACCGGGCTTGCTTTGCCGGCCCGCGATCCCGTACCTTCTTGGCCACGCGGCCGCCCGCGCCGGGCGCGCCCCTGCAAGGGAGACGGACGATGAACACCGACTACGACGTGATCGTGCTCGGCGGCGGCAGCGCCGGAACCAAAGCCGCGTCGGTCGCTTCCGCGGCCGGCGCGCGCACCCTGATGATCAACGACGGCGAGCTCGGCGGCCTGTGCATCCTGCGCGGCTGCATGCCGACCAAGGCGCTCCTGCACTGCGCGGAGCTGTACGAGGAGATGCGCCACCTCGAGCCCCTCGGCCTCGCGGTCGAGGGCCGCAGCTTCGACTTCCCGAAGATCATGGCCCGCAAGGCGGCCAAGGTCGCGCGCTTCAAGCGTGCCAAACTGGCCGGCATCGAGCGCTCGGCCTACGAGGTGCTCGACGCCCGGGCGCGCTTCGTCGGGCCGGACTGCGTCGAGGCCGGGGGCCAGCGCTACCGGGCGGGCCGCGGCTACGTGCTCGCGACCGGCTCGGTGCCGCACCGCCTGCCGATCCCGGGGCTCGACAGCATCGAGGTGATGAGCAGCGACGAGGTGATGCGGCTCGAGACCCTGCCGAGGTCGCTGGTCGTGCAGGGGGCCGGGCCGATCGGCCTCGAGCTCGCCTGGTTCTTCGCGCGCTTCGGCGTCGAGGTCACGCTGGTCAATCGCAGCCCGCTCTTGTCGAAGGTCGATGCGGAGTTCACGCCGCTCGTCTCCGCCGCCTTCCTCGAGCATCCCGGCAGCGCCCTCCACGTCGGGGCGAGCATCGAGCGCGTGGCGCCCTGCGACGGGGGCATCCGCTTCTCGCTGGAGGTCGATGGGGAAGCCCGGGAGGTCGTCGCCGAGCGCTTCCTCAGCGCCGTCGGGCGCACGGCGAACCTCGCAGGGCTCGGGCTGGAGGCAGCGGGGATCGCGGTCGAGGGCGGCAAGGTGGTCCACGACGCGGGGATGCGGACCAGCAACGAGCGGGTCTGGGTCGCCGGCGACGCGACGGGCAGCTACCAGATCCTCCATCTCGCCAACCAGGAAGGCGCGGTCGCGGGGGCGAACGCCGTCGGTGGCAACGAGGAGCAGGACTACCGCCTGAAGATGGAGGTGATCTTCACCGACCCGCCCTTCGCGAGCGTCGGGCTGACCGAGCCCGAGGCGCGCGCCCTGGGGCTCGAGCTGGCGGTCGCGCGGAAAAACTTCGCCGAGCAGGGCCGGGGAATCGTGATGGAGACCCGCCACGGCCGCGCCAAGCTGCTCGCGGACAAGGCGAGCGGGGAGCTCGTCGGCTGCCAGATCTTCGGCCCGCGGGCCGACGACATGATCCACGTCGCGGCGGCGTTGATGCACTTCCGCGGCAGCTTCCGGGATATCGCGGCGATGCCCTGGTACCACCCGACCCTGACCGAGAGCTTCATCGAGCTGGGCCGGCAACTTGCCGCGCAATGTTGACACGCGGGGCCGCTCTGCGTAAGGTCTTAGCCTTCACTGCGGCCATCCCGCCAGCAGCCGCGGCGGGCATCACATCAGGGACACCATGGATCCGATCAGCGAGCTCAAGGAAAAACTCTTCGCCGTCAAGGACATCCCCGCGGTCGAGAGTTTCAGCACCGACGTCCACCAGCTCAAGGGCTGGCGGAAGAACCTCGAGAACCTCTACGGGCAGATCGACTGGAGCAAGCCTCCGAAGAACGTCGGTCCCCTGCAGCAGGCGGTCGCGCTCTGGAAGCTCGGGCGGAAGAAGAAGGCGATCGAGGTCCTGAAACCCGCCGCGAAGAAGGAGGCCGAAGCGGTCCTCCTGTCGCGCTACCAGATCGAGACCGGCGCGGCCGCCGACGCCGTCGAGGTGCTCGTCAAGTTCCTCAAGAAGAAGACCCGCAACGCCCACCTCAAGACCACGATGCTCGAGGCGATGCGGCGCTCGGGCGACGACGAGAACTGGCAGAAGAAGGTGCGCGCCTGGGAGTCCGACCTCAAGGGCCGGCCCGACTACCAGTACCAGCGGGCGCGGGTGCTCGAAGAGCGGGGGGACTACCGCGAGGCGATGGAGGTCCTGCGCGCCGAGCTGAAGAACCACCCCGAGCACCGCGGCATGCTCTTCCGCCTCGCCCTGCTCGAGCAGCGCCTCGGCACCAATGAACGGGCGATCGGGCTGTACGAGCGGATCCGGGCCTTGCGGCCGACCTACGTCAACGCGCTGATCAACCTGTCGGTGCTGTACGAGGACCAGGGGCGCTACGAGAAGGCCCACCGCGTTCTTCGCGAGGTGCTCTCCGAGTTCCCGACCCACGAGCGGGCGAAGCGCTTCGAGCGCGACGTGGTGTCCAGCAAGGACATGTACTACGACGAAGACCTCGAGCGGAAGCACGACAAGCGCATGCAGGTGCTGCGCACGCCGGTCACCGACTTCGAGCTCTCGGTGCGCAGCCGCAACTGCCTCAAGCAGATGAACATCGACACCCTCGGCGACCTGGTGACGAAGACCGAGCAGGAGCTGCTCTCCCACAAGAACTTCGGCGAGACCTCGCTGGCCGAGATCAAGGCGATGCTCGCCCAGCGCAACCTGCGCCTCGGCATGGCGAAGAAGGGCGAGGACATCCCCGGCTTCGCCGACGTGCGCTCGGGGCGCAACCGCGAGGTCCTGTCCCGCCCGATCGGCGAGCTCGAGCTCTCGGTGCGTAGCCGCAAGTGCATGGAGCGCATGAACATCACCACCATCGGTGAGCTGTGCAACATGAGCGACCAGGACCTGCTCGCGGTCCGCAACTTCGGCCAGACCTCCCTGGTCGAGATCCGCACCAAGCTCGGCGAGCTCAGCCTGAAGCTCAAGGGCGACCCTTGATCCCGTTTGATGCACCGGGATTCCTGCTGCGGACCCGGGTGCCGCAGATTTCGGCCCGTCTGATGCACCGGGATTCCTGCTGCGGACCCGGATGCCGCAGATCTCGGGAACTTCGAGCCTTCTGCGCTGCTCACCTATGGAGTGACATGGGCTCCGCTGCTCGAAGGCTCGAAGCGCCCGATCTCAAGCGGTCTCCGGGCCCTCGCGACGAAATCCCGGTGAATCAGCCGGGCTCGGACGCTTCCTCCGGGCCCTCGCGACGAAACCCCGGTGCACCGACCGGGCTGATCGGAGAGCCGCTTTGCTAGACTCTCTCCTCGGGCAGGTCATCGGACGGCGTCCGTCCGAGCTCGTCGTCCAGACGGGCGGTCTGGCCTTCCGCCTCAAGGTCCCCCTCCACGTCAGCGAGAGCCACGGCCAGGGCGAGGACGCCTGCCGGGTGTTCACCACCCTGCGCGTGAACGATGACCAGTTCCGCCTCTACGGCTTCGCGAGCGCCGAGGAGCGCGCGCTGTTCGAGTCGTTGATCGGGGTCAGCGGCGTCGGGCCGGCGACGGCCCTGGGCCTGCTCTCCGGCATGAGCCAGGCCGCGATCGTCGCCGCCGTGCGCGAGAAGAACCCCCGCCCCCTGCAGGCGGTCAAGGGCATCGGGCGCAAGACCGCCGAGCGCATCATCGTCGACCTCCAGGGCCGGCTGCCGCACTTCGAGGCGGTCGCGCAGAGCAGCGAGGGCGCGCGCTCCGACAGCGTCGCCGACGCGATCCTCGCGCTGGTGTCGCTCGGCTACAAGGAGAAGACCGCGCGCTCCGCCGTGGCCAAGGCCCGGGCCGAGCTCGGCCCGGAAGAGGGGACCTCGCAGCTCGTCCGCGCGGCCCTGCGACACACCTCCTGACCGACGCCCTCGAGGCGATCACGACCAGCTGGGAGCGACCCGATGCCGAAGAAGAAGACCACCGGCCGCACCACCGATACGAGCAAAGAGAAGAGCGGCAAGGCGCGCAAGAAGGGCGTGAAGAAGGACCCCTTCCAGCAGCTGATCAGCGGACTCAAGTCGATCGAGAAGCACGGCAGCCGCCTCGACAGCTACGCCGAGCTGGTGCACAAGCACGAGAAGGCCGTCCTCGACGAGCTGCTGGACGTGCTGCGTCCGATCGTCCGCTACCTCGACGACGAGATCCCGATCCGCGAGACCTGGATGGCGGGACGCCTCGGCGGGTCGAGCGCCGCCTATCCCGAGCGCGGCATGGTGCTGGTCAACAACTTCTCGAGCCAGAACGACCCGCAGAACGAGAAGATCGTCAACTTCACCGGCTACAAGGTGATCCTGACCCGCACCGGGCGCCTGGTGAAGGTCAGCCGCACCGGGGTCTGGAAGAAGACCGGCGGCGAGGACAGCTTCTGGAGCATCGAGAGCCTCGAGATCCCGGTGACCGAGGAGTTCGCCAAACAGCATCTGCAGGAGGTGGTCGAGTCGGTGATGCACCATATCGCCGAGGCCCGGGACATGGTGCAGCTCAAGAAGCGGGAGATGGAAGCCCGCCTCAACCTGATCAAGGATGTGCGCAAAATGCTCGACGCGCGCGTACCCAGCCTGCGCGAGGACGAGACCCAGCGGGTCGAGCTCGGCGCGGATCAGGAATCCTCCGAGACCGACTCCTCCGAGACCGGCTGAGCGGGCGCTACTTCTTGCCGAGCGCGAAGCGCGTACCCTGCGACACGATGACGACCAGGTCGATCAGGCGCTGCTTCTCGAACACCTCGTCGAGCTCTTCCGGCAGCTTCCGCTGTGCCAGGCTGGCCGCATCGAGCGCAGCTTTGCCCTTCGCTCCGTAGCCCTGCAGGACCTGCTCGACGTCCCAGATCATCTGCTCGGCGCAGAGCAGCGCGCGCAGGAGCAGCAGGTCGTAGCACAGGCTCCAGCCCGCAAACTTCAGCGGCACGCCTTTGTATCTCTTCTTCTTCAGCGCCTCGAGCAGGTGCTTGTGCAGGAGACCGCGCAGCCACAGGTGTCCCCGCAGGCGCAGGGTCTTGAGCTGAGGGAAGGCGATGCAGGTCTCCATCAGGCTCGAGAGCACACCGGCGAGGGTGTCGTTGTCCGGGTTCTTGAAGTGGTGGGTGCGGCGCTTGGAGATCCCGCTGCGGCTCTTCTGCTCGAGCCGCAGGAGGCTGAGGCCGACCACCTCATAGCCACGCGCCGACGCGGGCAGCTCGATCAGCGCGCCGCCCTCCAGGACCGTCTCCCTGCCGATGCGCCAGGCCTCGTCGGGGGCGCGGACGAGCTGGATCGGACCGTGAAAGCGACGGGAGAGCCGCGACGCGAGGGACGCGACGGGGCGAGGGACCGGGGCGTTGAGCAGCGCTTCGGCCTGTTCCTTGAACGCGGACACTCCGAGCCCTCCTGAGGTGCGTCGGGCTGCATTGTGTGGCAGGAGGCGACGGACTGCAAGGTAGAGGTCGGTCTCCCCCACGCGGGATTCCGCGGGTCTTGTGGCGTTCGCAAGGCCGCTGATTGCAATTTGCGACAGGCGCACAAGCGCTTTGGTAGAGGGCTCGTTCGGGCCCCCCCTCGAACGATGCTTGAGCTGTGTTGCATAATCCAGCAGGCCAGGCTCCACAACCCGCCGATTCTGCGGTCCAATGTTTGGCACGCCATTCGCGGGACATTCTGCCGTAAGGAACGCGGTCCTGAGATTGGGGGCAGTCGAGGGTGCGTTGGTCCGTTCCGAGAACGTCGAAATTGTGAAGAGGAGTATTCCCATGCGTAGCCAGAAGAAGGCCTCGGGCGACAGTGTCGTGGTCGCTCGGAAGAGTCGGTCGAGCCAGAAGCATCCGTTCCCGAAGGACAAGGCCTTCGTGATCGACCTCGAGGACATGGACAAGGCGAGCGTGCTGACTCCCAAGCGCCTCGAGATCCTGTCGGTCCTGCGTCGCGGCGACATCAAGAGCGTCTCCGAGCTCGCGCGCCGGACCGAGCGTCGCCTGGACGCGGTCTCCCATGACCTGCGCATCCTGAGCGATCACAGCCTGATCGAGTTCGAGCGTTCCGGCCGCACCAAGAAGCCGATGATCGTCAAAGACTACATCGTCATGCCTCTTCGCTGAGCTCAGCGCGCCTCGATATCGTCCTGCACGGCGGCTCCTGCCGCCGTTCTTCGTTTGTTGCGTCGCTCCGGCGGCCACGACCGATGAGATTTTCAGCGGCCGCGGAGCGCTCGCGACAGGCAGCGGAAGGGGGAGATCGCCGATCGGTCGGCCCGATCTGTGAAGCTCGTCCCGGATTTTCCGCGACATCTGGCTGGTTTCGGGTACCCTGGCGGGGCCGCTGGGCGTTCACGCGTCCCGGAGCGGTAGACCCTCGGACAGGCCCATTGGTGCGAAGAGGTTTTTCAACACAATGGGCGGAACGAGATCATGAAGAACATCTTTGTCGGCAACCTTCCCTTCAGCGCCACCGACGCTGAGATTCACAGCCTGTTCGAGCAGCACGGGACCGTGTCGCGCGTCAACCTGATCACCGATCGCGAGACCGGTCGTCCCCGCGGCTTCGGCTTCGTCGAGATGGCCAACGCCGCGGAAGGCGACGCGGCCATCGAGGCCCTCAACGGCCACGATATGGGCGGCCGGCAGCTGACGGTCAACGAGGCGCGCCCGCGCGAGCGTCGTGGCGGTGGCGGTGGCGGTCGCTATTGAGCGACACGCTTCCTGAAGAAGCTGCGAAGGGGCCCGACGGGGCCCCTTTCGCTTTTGTTGGGCGGCTGCGGTGGAGGAGCCCGAAGAGGCGACTTCTACGCTGCGGAGCAGAGGCGGAGGGCGGGCAACTGTCGAGCTCTGCGCGATCGAGCTTGCAGGTCTGATCTCATCGCAGGAGCTCCGACCCGTGCAGGGGAGCCCGTCGGACGCAGCGAAACCTCCGCTGCGGAGGATCGACCCTTCCAGGGGGCACGCACGGTCAGCCTGCTTCCCAGGCCCTCCTGTGCGATGCGCAGAGACGCCTTCGGGGGGCACGCCGGGGCCGGCGCGAGCGCACAGGAGCAGGCCGACGGGGCGGCCGCAGGACACGAAAGAACGCGGCCCGACAGGGGCCGCGTTCCTCGTACCGATTGCGGGGGAGGGCTACTGCTGCTGACGCTGGTAGCGGTAGTAGATCTCGAGGGTGAGGGCGTTGATCGCCGTCGAATAGACGCGCCCGCCGACGAAGCCCCACTCGCCGATCGGGTCCCAGCTGCCGTCGGCGTCCGGGGCGCCGTCCGCGGGGGTGCGCTGGGTGGGCAGCAGGGCTTCCTGCATCGCGTCGTTCCAATCCTTCCAGTCGCGGCCGCCGACCTGGAACATCGCGTAGGTCGCGTAGTACCAGTAGTAGAAGTTGAGCTTCTGGTGCGGGCCGCCCTTCTCCCAGGCCGGGAGGTTGTCCATCAGGATCTTGGAGCCCTTCTTGATCGCATCGTCGCGCTTGTCCTGGCCGGCGAAGATGCGGCACACGACGGCGACAGCGGTCATGCAGGGGACCTGCTCGTACATGTCGCGGCCGAGCTTGTCCTTGAGCGAACGCAGGTACGAGCTGCCGCCGCCCGGCGACTGGTAGCCGGTGTTGCCGTCGGAGGCCGTCGCGCGGTTGAACCAGTTGATCGCGCCTTCGAACGCCTGCGGCTCGACCCGGAAGCCGGCGGTCTTGGCGGCCTTGAGGCCGAGCACCATCCAGCCGGTCACCGAGGTGTCGTTCTTGCCCGGACGCATGCCGTACTTCCAGCCGTTGC
The DNA here is from genome assembly GCA_030428695.1 of bacterium. The sequence continues at coordinate 9,419 of JAUIEM010000126.1, read as the reverse complement.
CGGGGTTCTGGGCGTCGATGCAGAAGTCGACGGCGGCTTGCGCTGGTTCCTCGAGCCGATGGTCGTCGGTGAGGAAGTAGGCCTCGCACAGCGCCATCGTCGCGATCGCGTGGTTGTAGGTCGACTCCCCGTGGCCCTCGTCGTAGCCGATGGCGCCCGTGTTCGCGTTCTGTTGGCCCTTGATCCAGTCGAGGCCGCGGCGCACGGTGCGCTTGAACTCGCCGACCTTGTGGGTGTTGCCGTTGCCGAGGAAGGCGAGCAGCGCGAGCGCCGTCACGCCGACGTCGTAGTGGGAGTTCCCTCGCCCCGGGCCGAAGTTGTTCGGCTCGGCGAAGGACGGGCCGCTGCAGCCGCCGTTCGTGCACTGGTTGTCCCAGTCGGCCGCGCCCCAGCGCCCGGCGTCGGAGCCGGACTTGACCTGGTGCCGGTCGAGCCACAGGAGGGCGGCCTGGACGGCGCTCTCGGTGCCTTCCGACCCGCCTTCGGCGAACAGTGAGCCGTGACCGAAGCGGTCACCGTAAGCGCCTGCCGCGCCACCACCGCCACCGAAGGCGTCGATCGCGTTGGTCGAGTTCAGCTCTTTGTTCGAGGCGTTGTCGAAGCTCGTGCCCTTGGGCTTCTCGGTGATCTCGACCTCGGTCTCGAGCGGGACGATCGGGGTCTCGACCATCTTCTCCGCGTCGATCTTCGGGGTCTTCTTCATGTCGCGCTTGAGCTCGGGATCGTAGGGCGGCTTCTTGCGCTCCGTCTTGGCGATGATCACCGTGTCCTCGGGGACCACCTCGACCGCGATGTAGATCAGGCCGAGGATGATCAGCGCGAGGATGTGGACGACGGCGGAGATGCCCCAGGCAGAGCCCATCATGAGCTTCTTCTTGCTGCCGTCTTCCGGGACGTACTCGCCCTCTTCCTCGTCGTAGTACTCTTCGTCGCCGTCGTATTCTTCGTCGTCGTAGTATTCTTCTTCGGCCATGACAACTCCCCTGAGGTGGCGTCTCTCCTGGCACCCGCGGACGGTGGTCAGCGGACCCGCGCAGCGGGCGTTGGAGAGAATCTAGGCGCCGCCGTCTTGTCCATACCCGAGAGTAGTGCCTGGTTGCGGAAACGTCAACGTCAAATTTCCGGTCTGGCAATATTTTTCGATTATCGAAATCGGGAGGCGGAGAGGCGGGCGGATCGTGGTGTGCCGGGAAGGGTACCCGCACCATCGGTGAGCACTGTCAGGATAGTGTCACGCGGCGAGAAATTCATCCTCCATCGAGATAGATCGAGATAAAGGCGCGCGCACGGAGCTCGTCCCGCCACTTGTGGAAGCGCCGGGTCCAGAGCTGCTTGCGCACGGTCTGCTCGATCTGGGTCTGGACCTCGGAGAAGGCGAGGGTCCGCGCCCGGTCGCGCTGAATGACCTCGACGAAGTGGAAGCCGAGGTGCGACTCGAGCAGCCCGGAGCGCTCGCCCGCCTCGAGCTCGAAGACCTTCTCGCCGAGGGGGTCGATGAAGTCCTCGGGGGTCTTGAGCTCCCACAGGCCGCCGCTGCCCTTGCGCGGGCCGTCGCTGAGCTCGCCGACGAGCTCTTCGAGCGACGCCCCCTGCTCGAGCTCGGCCTGCACCCGCGCGACGCGCTTGCTCAGCTCGGCCTCGGGCCAGACCTTCGCCGACAGCATCAGGTGGCGCACGACGATCTTCTGGTCGACCGCGTACAGGTGCTGGTTCTGGTCGTAGTACTCGCGCAGGTCGCGGGGCTGGATGAAGGGATCGTCGAACAGCACCCGCGCGGTGGTCTTCTGGCTGAGGATGCCCGCGCGCAGGCGCTCGGCGTAGTCGGCCTCGGTGAAGCCGATCGCCCGCAGGTCGGCGAGAAAGCGCGCGCGGTTGTTGTGGTCGAGGATGTCCTGGGCGATCAGCGCCTCGACCTCGAGCTCGTCCGCGGCGTCGAGGCCGATGCCCTCCCGCGCGGCGACCTCGAGCACCAGGCGCTGGTCGATCAACTCCTGCAGGACATCGCGGCGGAAGGCGTCGAGCTCTTCGACCGACAGCGGGCGGTCTTGCAGCAGGAGCGCGACCTCGCGCTCGAGCTCGCTCAGGGTGATCACCTCGTCGTTGACGACGGCGACGACCCGGTTGACCAGCCCGACCTGTTCCTGGGCGCTCGCGACGAGCGCGAGCAGCACGAGCCAGGAGGTGTAGCTTCGCATCACGACGCCGGCTCCTCACATGACGCAGGTTCCTCGACCGCCTCGAGCTTGAGGCTGGAGCCGAGGTCGACGACCGTCAGCGGCGCGCGCCGCCCGCGCACTTTCAGGGTCCAGCGGGTCTCGCCGCCCTCGTCGGTCGCGCTCTCGACCACCCGGGCCAGCCTCCGCTGCAGGAGCAGCAGGGCGAGCAGGTAGGCGCGCTCGCCTTCGGGCAGGGCGAGGCGTTCGACCAGGGTCGAGAGCCGGGCGACCTCCTGGTCGCGGCTGAGCTTCGGGCTGCTGCGCGGCAGCACCGGGCTCTTCCAGACCGAGGCGGCCCCATCGCCGAGCGCAGGCTGCCAGCAGCTCTGGCAGAAGTCCTGACGCACCTCGTCGCGGAGACATGTCCACCGCACGGTGAACGGCTCGATGGGCTCCCGGCACTGCGTGCAACGGTTGCGGGCTGCCGGCAGGGCGGTCATCGTGCCGCCCACCGACACGACGGAGGGTGTAGGATTCGAACCCACGGTCCTCGCGGACTCCGGTTTTCAAGACCGGCGCATTCGGCCACTCTGCCAACCCTCCAGGGACTCACTCCAACGGCACCTGCGGTGATCCGGCGCTCTCGAAGATCCCGGACTCCACGAAGATCGGTGCCGACGTGAGCTGCGCCCATGTTAGCGCATCGCTGGGCCGGGCGTCTACTTCGACGATGCCCTTCGGCGTGCGCAGATGCGCCGTCGCGAAGAAGGTGCCCTCTTCGAAGTGGTGGATCACGACCTGCTTGAGCTCTCCCTCCAGGGCGGTCACGCAGGCGCGCAACAGGTCGTGGGTCAGAGGCCGGGGGCTCCGGCTCTGCTTGAGCGCGCTGTCGAGGGCGAGAGCCTCGAAGATCCCGACCGTGATGCACAGCTGGCGCAGGCCCGCGGTCTCGGCGAGCAGGATGCGCTGTTCCTCGTAGCTCTCATGGATCACGAGCTGGCGCAGGTCTACTCTGACTAGCATGGCACTCCCTGGAGCCGCGAAGCCCTCGTTGGCATCATCGGTCGTCGGGGCGGCCAGGTCCAGGCGACGTACTTGTTGTTGTGGCGCAAGTCGAGGCACAACTCGATAGGGGCTTCGGGTTTAGTCCGGTGGCCTTTAAAAACCTTTGACAGGCTCCCGGAAACGGCTTACTCTCGCGGGTCTCAGGTATTCTCCAACTCTGGCTTGGCCGGAGGTTCCAAACGGAGCCACGACGAGCGCAGCGCGCTCAAGGTCAATATAACCAGCGCCTGTGTCAGGCGCCGTGGAGACATCTGTTCTACGTGAACAGGGCACAGGGAGATCCGGGATCGATGGCAGGAAACGTCGGCGGCCCCGTTTGCGAGGAAGGGATGCACGTGGGTGAAGAAGTCTCCCCCAAATTCGCGCCCGAGTTGGACGAGATGTGGGGGGCGGTGCAGCAGGTCCTGAAGGAGAGCACCCGCGAGAATCCGAGCCTGTACACGATCTGGTTCAAGAAGCTGCGCATCGCGCGGCTGACAGACGACCGGGTCGTGATCCACGTGCCCAACAAGTTCTACAGCGACTGGGTGGAGAAGAACTACAAGGGCATGATCCGCGACGCCCTCGAGGCGGTCTTCGGCGCGCGGCTCGACATCGAGCTCGAGATCGCGGCCCCCGCCGAAGGGGTCTCCGCCGAGTCCGAGAAGCCGGCCGCGAAGAGGCCGACGAAGGAAGCCCGGCCGAGCCCGCGTCCGGCGGCGAGTGAGGCGTCCTCGCCCGCGAGCCAGGAGATCCAGCTCAACAGCGACTACAACTTCAACAACTTCATCACCGGTCCCTGCAACCAGATGGCCCACGCCGCCTCGCAGGCGGTCGCCGACGCGCCGGGCCTGGTCTACAATCCGCTGTTCCTGCACGGCGGGGTCGGGCTCGGCAAGACGCACCTGCTGCAGGCGGTGTGTCATGAGGTCAAGGACCGCACCCCGGGCTGCCAGATCGTCTACCTGTCCTGTGAGACCTTCGTCAACCAGTACATCCAGGCGGTCAAGGACGGGCAGCTCGAGGCCTTCCGCACCCGCTACCGCTACGCCGACGTGCTGGTCGTCGACGACATCCACTTCCTCGCCGACAAGGAGCGCACCCAGGAGGAGTTCTTCCACACCTTCAACTCGCTCTACAACGCGAAGAAGCAGATCATCCTGAGCTCGGACAGCCATCCGAAGGACATCACCAGCCTCGAGGACCGCCTGGTGTCGCGCTTCAAGTGGGGCATGGTCACGCGCCTCGAGCCGCCGACCTACGAGACGCGGGTCGCCATCCTCGAGAAGAAGGCCTACCTGCGGGGCATCGCGATCCCGAGCGACGTGACGCGCTTCATCGCCGACAACATCGACACGAACATCCGCGAGCTCGAAGGGGCGATCGTCAAGGTGCTCGGCTTCGCCTCCCTCGGCAACAAGCCGATCACGCTCGAGCTGGCCCGCAAGGCGCTGCGCGACACGATCACCATCAAGAAGCGCAGCCTGCAGGTCGGCGACATCCAGAACGCGATCACCGACTACTTCGACCTCAAGCCGACGGACCTGCAGTCGAAGAAGCGCTCCCACGCGATCTCGACGCCACGGCACATCGCGATGTACCTGACCCGCGCGCTGACCGATATGTCGTACAAGGACATCGGAACCTACTTCGGCGGGCGCGATCACAGCACCGTGATGTACGCCGAAGAGAAGGTGCGCACCAACCTCGAGGGCGACGCGAGGCTCAAGGAACATGTCGAAGCGATCAAGCGCAAGATCCTCGCGAAGAAGTAGCCCGGCCGCGCCGGGCTTCCGCCGCGAGGGCTCCGGTGGCTGAGCCGGGGCCGGAGCTCTCGTCCCTGTCGATCTTCGGCGCCCTGAAGGACGACGCCCTCGCCCACATCGAAAGCCTGCTGGTCCGCCGGGACTACCCCGCCGGCGCGGAGCTCCTCGCCGAGGGCACCGAGGCCCACGGGTTGTTCGTGATCATCGAGGGCACCGTCGACGTCCACGTGCGCATCGACGGCGAGCCGCGCACGATCGCCCGGCTCGGCAGCGGAGCGGTGCTCGGCGAGATGGCGATCATCGACATCATGCCGCGCTCGGCCACCGTCGTCGCCGCCTCTCCGGTCTCGACGCTGTTCCTCTCGCGGCACGGCTTCTTCTCGCTGTGCCGCGACGCCCCCTCGACCTTCGCGATGGTCTCCCTCAACCTCGCCCGTGAGCTCTCCCGCAGGTTGCGTTGCGCGAATGTGCTGCTCGCCGAGAACGGCCTCGTCCACCTCGACGACACCTGGCTGCGTGCCACGGGCGACGGGGGCGCTGCGAGCTGCGGTTGAGGGCCCCGTAGAGGGCGTCCGCACAGGTCTTGCAAGTCTCATCGGGGTGTCTACACTACAGGACCCGAAGCGAGGAAGCGCGATGGCTCTAGATCTCGAACGGCTCGTTTCCGACAACCTGCGCCGCACGTACGCGCTGCACGAGCAGTACGTCAACCCGACGTTCGTCAAGGTGTTGCGCACGATCGGCTTCGACCGCCTGTACGTGCGCGGCGACAACTTCTCGATGATCGACCAGCACGGTCACGAGACCCTCGACCTGCTCGCGGGCTACGGCGTGTTCGCCCTCGGTCGCAACCCGCCCGAGGTCGTCGACGCGATCACCTCGGCCCTGCGCCTGGGGCCGCAGCTGCCGCCGAACCTCGTGCAGATGGACTGCGCGCCGCTGTCCGGCCTGCTCGCCGAGGCCCTCGCCCGCATCGCTCCGGACGGCATCGACGCCGTGTACTTCACCAACTCGGGCACCGAGTCGATCGAGACCGCGATCAAGTTCACCCGCTGTGCGACCCGTCGCGACCGCCTGGTCTACCTGCACCACGCCTTCCACGGCCTGTCGACGGGCTCGCTCGCGCTCAACGGCAACGCGGAGTTCAAAGAGGGCTTCGGCAGCCTCCTGCCGTCGACCCAGGTGCCCTTCGGCGACCTCAAGGCGCTCGAGAAGGAGCTGAAGAAGAAGGACGTCGCGGCCTTCTTCTTCGAGCCGATCCAGGGCAAGGGCGTGTACGTCCCGCCCGACGGCTACCTCGAAGAGGCGCGCCGGCTGTGCACGAAGTACGGCACGCTGATGGTCGCCGACGAGATCCAGACCGGCCTCGGGCGGACGGGGAAGATGTTCGCCTTCGAGCACTGGGGCATCACGCCCGATGTGATCTGCCTGTCGAAGGCGCTCAGCGGCGGCCTGATCCCGGTCGGCGCCGTGCTCTCGACGCGGGCGGTGCAGAAGAAGGTGTTCAGCCGCATGGACCGCTGCGTCGTGCACTCGAGCACCTTCGGCCAGAACAACCTCGCGATGGTCGCCGGCCTCGCCTTCCTCGACGCGCTCCAGGAGCGCGAGCTGATCGCGCGCTCGGCCCGCATCGGTGGGCTGTTGATCGAGCGCCTGCGCGCGCTGCGGGAGAAGCACTCCTGGATCAAGGATGTGCGCGGGCACGGGCTGATGGTCGGCATCGAGTTCGGCAGCCCGAAGGGTCTGAAGAAGAAGGCGAGCTGGAACCTCCTGCGGCTCGCCGAGAAGGGGCTGTTCGCGCAGATGGTCGCGATGACCCTGCTCAAGGACCACCACATGTTCACCCAGGTCTCGGGCCACAAGGTCGAGATCATCAAGCTGATCCCGCCGCTGACCATCGGCGAGGCCGAGGTCGACCGGGTCGTCGAGGCCTTCGACGCGACCCTCGAGAGCTGCAACCAGCTCGGCGCGATCTGGGACCTCGGCAAGCACCTTGTCAGCCACGCGATGGGGCGCGGGAAGAAGGATCCCGTCCCGGTCTGACGCACCGTCGGAAGGCGGGGACGCATGCCGGGCGGGGGGCTCCCCCGCCCGTTGCACAGGAACGGGCGGGACCACCCGCCGAGGAGTCGAGGTGAGCACCAAGGGCCGCTGGCGCGACCGCTTCTTCCGCCGCTACGCGGCCTGGATCGCCGCCCACCCCAAGGCGATCGTGTGGACCTGCCTGCTCAGCGTCGTGATCGCCCTGCCGATCGCGATCTCCCGCTTCAAGATCACCGCCGACCAGGACGCCCTGCTCGACGAACAGGTCGAGTACCACAGACGCTACCTGGACTACCTCAAGGACTTCGGTGACCAGGAGTACGTCTACGTCGTGCTCGAGAACACCGCGCCGGTCCCCGACGATACCCCTGCGGACAGCGTCGACCTGTCCCACCTCAAGCACCTCGCGGACACCATCGGGACGGTGCTGCGCGCGCAGCCCGAGCGCTTCCAGCAGGTGCTGTGGAAGGTCGATCCGCAGATCTTCCTCGAGAACGCGCTGCTGTTCCTGTCGGAGGAGCAGGTCGACGAGATCGCCTCGAGCCTGGCCGAGCTCGACCCGATCCTCGAGCAGCTCGCTCCCGACCCCGGTCCGGCTGCGATCCTCGAGACGATGGCCCGCGAGCTGAAGCGGCTGAGCGACGAGGGCGATGCGGAGAATCCGGACGAAGAACGCGGGGAGCGCCTGTTCTCCTTCCTCAAGCAGTACCTCGCCGAGCTGCGCCGGGCGGCGGAGGGAGATCCCGCGCCGAGCACGGCGCTCGCCTCGCTGTTCCCGCGCTCCGAGCTCGACGACACCGAGGACGACCGTGAGGGCTACTTCGTCAGCGAGACCAAGCGGCTGCTGTTCCTCCTGATCCTGCCGGTCAAGGACTACGCCGGCGACATGGCGGTGATCTCCGAGCCCCTCGCCGAGATCCGTCGCCTGCAGGCGGAGATCAAGGAAGGCTACGCCTGGATGCCGATGGACATAGGCGTGACCGGGCGGCCGGTGCTGCAGGCCGACGAGATGGACACGACGGACAAGGACACCGCGTTGGCCGGCATCCTGTCCTTCCTCGGCGTCGCCCTGATCACCTTCATCATCTTCGGGAACTTCGGCCGGCCGCTGCTGATGCTGCTCTCGCTGGCCGTCGGCCTGTCGTGGTCCTTCCTCGCCGCGACGCTGGTGGTCGAGGCCCTCAACCTGCTGTCGATGGTCTTCGCCGCGGTGCTGGTCGGCCTCGGCATCGACTTCGCCGTCCACATCGTCGTCCGCTACCAGGAAGGGCTGACCGACACCAAAGACCCGGTCGAGGCCCTGCGCCGCTCGCTGACGACGAGCGCGATCGGCAACGTCACCGGGGCGGTGTCGAGCGCCCTCGGCTTCTACGGGACGCTGCTGACCAATTTCTCGGGCCTGGCCGAGCTCGGGCTGATCGCGGGCACTGGCGTCCTCCTGTGCCTGGTGAGCTCGCTGGTCTTCCTGCCGGCCTTGCTGCTGCTCTACGACAGCGGCAAGAAGGGCATCCGGCCGGTCAAGCCCTTGCGCGGGCTGCCGTTCGCCATCGGGCGGCCGGGGCTGCTGCTCGCGATCGCCGCGCTGGTCAGCGTCGTCGTCTACATCCCCGTCGAGGACCCGCTCTACTACGACAACAACATCCTGAACCTGCAGGCCGAGGGGCTCGACTCGGTCAAGTGGGAGCACAAGGTGCTCGAGCACAGCTCGCGTTCGAGCTGGTTCTCGGTCTGCTACACCCGCACCCTCCAGGAGGCGGCCGCGGTCGCCGAGAAGCTGCGCGCCCTCGAGACTGTCGGCAAGGTCGAGAGCCCGTCCGACTTCGTCCCCGAAGGGCAGCCGGCGAAGATCGACAAGGTCCGCGCGCTGTTCCAGCCCTACACGCCGCTGCCGCAGCTCGAGGTCCCCGGGCCGGTCGCGCGCGACGACCTCGAGGGCGCCGCCGAGCTGCTGCTCGAGGAGCTCGAGCTGCTCGACACCCTGCTGCTCGACCTGCCCGACGGCGAGCAGAAGGAGGAGGCGCGCGCGGCGGTCGGCGAGCTGCTGGACGCGGTCGAGGCGCTGTGGGAGGGCGCCGCGACGGCGGACGTCGAGGCGCTGAACGCGCACGCCCGCTCGTTCCGCGACCACCTCTCCGAGCAGCTCTCCCTGCTCGGCAACAGCGCGCATCCGACCGGGCTCTCGCTCGAGAAACTGCCGCCGCCGCTAGACACGCGCTTCCGGGGGCAGATCTCCGGGAAGTACGGGGTGATCGTCTACCCGAGCATCGACGTCTGGGAACCGGACTCGCTCGCGATCCACGTCGGCGAGGTGCGCACCATCGACCAGAACATGGTCGGCGTCACGGTGCAGATCCACGAGTCGACGGGGCTGATCGCGGAGGCCTTCCAGACCGCCTTCGGCTATGCCCTG
>JAUIEM010000125.1 GCA_030428695.1 bacterium | reverse complement strand
AGGCCGAGGGTCCAGAGCGCGATGAAGCGCGGGAAGGGCCGCCCGGACAGCGCGACCAGGCCGGCGCTCGGGGTGACCAGGTGCATCACCCACGAGGTCCAGCGCGCGGGTGGGACGTTCATCACGCCGGCGTAGACCGCGGCCTCCTGGATGAAGAAGGCGGGGAAGCCGACGGTCAGGTGGAACAGCGTGCCGATCGCGACCGCGTGGCGCGAGCCGACGACCAGCCCGAGGATCATCAGCGCCGTCGCGAGGTGGCAGGTCCACAACAGCTCGAGGCCGACGTCCCGGGCGAGCTTGTCCCAGGCGAGGACCGCGTAGATCACGGCGAGCACCGTCGCGAGGACGAAGCGGAAGCGCATGGTTTGCCTCGGGTTCACTTGCGCCAGCTGAAGCTGCCGCGGCTCGGGGCGAGGTGGTAGATCAACCAGTCGAGCTCGGCGTCGACCGCGTCGTGGCGCGCATCCCCGCCCTCGAGCAGCGAGCGCATCCGGGCGACGGCGGCCGCTCTTGCGCCATCCCAGCGCTGCTTGGCGTCCTCGGGCACCGCGGCCTTCGTCCAGTCGCCGTCCGCCTCGGCGTAGGCCTGCTTGTGGGCGGTCGCGTAGGCCTCGTCGGCGAAGCTGAGCTGCTCGGAGGTCGCGACCCCGGTCTCGACGAAGGCCTCGCGTTCTGCCTCGTCGAGGCCGAGGAAGGCGGCGATACGCCCGAGCACGGCGCGCACGTAGGCGGGGTGCTCGAGGCTGCGGGAGACCGCGCTCAGCCGCTGCAGGTCGGCGTCCATCGCCTCCTTCGCGTCCTTCAACAGCAGCTCGAAGCGCACGTCCGCGTCGTCGACCCCCGGCATCCACGGCTCCGGTGCGGCCGCGGGCGTCGCGGCCTCCGGCACGTACGCGGTCGGCTCCTCGGGCGTGTGCGCCGGCGTCGGGCTCGGCGGGCGCTGCGTCGGGGTGATCGTGGGCGTGGCGAGCTGGCCTTCGAGGGCGAGCAGCGTGAGCTCGAGCCCGTCGAGCCGGTCGAGCACCTCGTCACAGCGGCACTCCGCGACCGGCTCGGCGCGAGGCGTGGCGGGCGCGCGGACGGGCGGGGCGCTGGTCGACTCGATGAAGAGCCAGACGTTGGTCAACAGCGAGGCGCCGAGCACCACGCCGCCCAGGGTGGTCCAAGCGATGCGCATGTTCCGTCCTCGCAGCTGCGTTGTCCGAGGATGACAGGCGGACGGGGAGAATGCAACGCGGGGGGCGGGCTGGAGGACCGGGAGAAGGAAGCGCTGGTGCTCGTGGCGATCGCTAGTCGCCAGGATCAGCACGCATCTCGTCGACCCAGTCGTCCAGTGACATGTCCTTGAACAGGCGTTCGCGTTCAGCAGCGTAGTCGCCCGCCCCCGACTCTGCGATGACTCGATAGCGGAAAGCATCGGCAAGGCCGAGTCGATCAACGATGGCGCTCCAGGCTTCGACCTGGAGCTCTCTGGCTGTTCTCATAGGTCGATGCCCTCCAGGACACGCACAAATCCGAGAGGATCCATGGGATCGGGGTTCTTCCGGTTCTCAGCCATCGGCACGGCTGACGACGGGATCTCGAGACTGCCGCGGTGCTGCGATCGCGAGCCCTTCGAGGACTACGCGCTCACCGGTGGGGACGTCAACTGACCTACGCATGGATTTTTTCCCGGAGGGGACGTCGGTTCGCGGCCAACGACGGGAGGGGGTGAACCCCTCCCCTACCTCGGTGTGTACGTTCTTTCCGGGAGTAGGGGCGGGGTTTACCCCCGCCCGCCGAACCGGGACAGAACCTGGCTGAGGTCAATAAGGACGCTTCCATGCACAGGTATCGAGGTAGACGCGCATGCCTTCGTCCTGCCACGCTTCTAGCACATCGCCCTCGCCGCGCGGGTGGCGATAAGCCCTTCACAGCAACCCCCCGGCGATCCCACTGGTCTGGTCAAGGGGTGCATTCACGAGGAGGAGCAGAGGCGCGGAGCGGGCCTCCGACGGATCACCCCGCGACGATCATCGACCCCGAGCCCTCGTTGGTGAAGATCTCCCGCAGGAGCGCGTCCTGCTTCAGCCCGCCGATCATGTGCACCCCGCGCACGCCCGCGGCCAGGGCTTTGCGTGTCGCCGCGATCTTCGGCCGCATGCCGGCCCGGAACACGCCCTCCCGGGCGAGGCCGTCGAGCTCGGAGACCTTGAGGAAGGACAGCAGGCTGCGCGGATCGTCGGGGTCCCGCAACAGGCCGGGGGCCTCGAGCAGGAAGAACAGCTTCTCGGCGCGCAGGGCGGCGGCGAGCTCGGTCGCGATGGTGTCCGCGTTGGTGTTGAAGATCGCCCCGTGGTCGTCCCCGGAGAGCGGCGCCACCAGCGGCACGAAGCCGCCTTCCAGCAGATGCTCGAGGAGCCGTGGGCGCACCGCCTCGACGTCGCCGACCTCGCCGAAGTCGACCTTGCGCTCGATCCCGGCGTCGTCCTTGACCAGCAGCGGAGGCCGGCGCCGGGCCTGGACCAGGCCGGCGTCGAGGCCGCTCAGGCCGACGCAGGGCAGGCCGAGGGCGCGCATCTCGGCGAGCAGCGCGCTGTGCAGGCTGCCGGCGTAGACCATCGTGCAGGCCTCGAGGGCCGCGGGCGAGGTGATCCGGCGCCCGGCGATCTTCTCGACCGGCACGCCGAGCCGTCCGCACAGGGCGTCCGCCTCGTTCCCGCCGCCGTGGACGACGACGAGGCGGATGCTGAAGTGGTGTAGCAGCGAGAGCTGGTCGCACAGGTGGCGGCGCGCGGCGGCGTCCTCGAGCACGGCGCCGCCGAGCTTGACGACGAAGGTCTTGCCGCGGAAGTCCCGGACGTAGGGAGTCGCGGCGCGCAGGAAGGAGAACGGGTTGGTGTCCATGTCGACCTCTCAGCTCTTCGGGTAGGCCTTGACCGCCTTCTCCAGCGCGTCGATCGCTTTGTCGGAGATCACCAGCGGCGGCATCAGGCGCAGCACGTCGGGGTCCTTCGAGCTGCCGACCAGGAGGCCGCGCTCCTCGAGCCACTGCTTGAGGGGCGCGGCGTGGCCGGGCGCGCGCAGGCCGAGCAGGCAGCCCGCGCCGAGCACGGTGCTGATCACGCCCTGGCCGGTCAGGCGGTTGCGGATGCGGTTCTCGAAGGTGCGGGCGCGGCCGAGCAGGCCCTCCTGCTCGATGACCTCGAGGGTGGCGAGCAGCGCGGCGCAGGCGAGGGGGCCGCCGCCGAAGGTGCTGCCGAGGTCGCCGCTGGAGAGCCTGGCCGCGACCTCGCCGTGCAGGAGCAGCGCCCCCATCGGCACGCCGGAGGCGAGGCTCTTGGCCAGCGTCAACAGGTCGGGCACGACCCCGAGGCGGTCGGCGGCGAAGGGGAAGCCGACCCGGCCCATGCCGGTCTGCACCTCGTCGAAGATCAGCAGCGTGCCGGCCTCACGGCAGCGCTCGGCGAGCAGCGCGAACCAGTCCGCCGAGGCGGTGCGCATGCCGGCCATCGACTGCCAGGGCTCGACGATCACCGCGGCGACCTTCTCGAGGCGCAGCTTCTTCAGCGCCGCGGTCTGGCCGAGGGGCAGGAAGCGGACGCGCGGCAAGAGGCCCCCGTAGGGCTTGCGCATCGAGGCGACGTCCGAGACCCCCATCGCGAGGGTGGTGCGGCCGTGGAAGCTGCCCTGGAAGGCGACGAACTCCTTGCGACCGGTCGCGAGCACCGCGACCTTGAGCGCGTTCTCGTTCGCCTCCGCCCCCGAGTTGCAGAAGAACACCTGGGAGAGCGGCCCCGGGGCGAAGTCGACCAGCGCCTCGGCCGCCCGGTCGCGGATCGGGATGCGGGCGGCGTTGGAGTAGAACAGCAGCTCCTGCGCCTGGCGCCCGAGGGCCTTGACCACGTGGGGATGGCCGTGGCCGGTCAGGCACACGCAGTGGCCGCCGTAGAAGTCGTAGAAGGCCCGCCCCTGCTCGTCGAAGACGCGATCGCCGCGGCCCTTGACGAGGGCGAAGGGGTAGGTGCCGTAGGTCTCGAGCAGCGCGCCCATCAGCCGGGATACCTCCCTGGGCCGAACAGCCCGCGGCCCGGCGGCAGGCCGGCCATCAGGTTGAGGTTCTGCACGGCCTGGCCGGCCATGCCCTTGACCAGGTTGTCGAGCGTCGCCATCACGACCAGCTGGCGGCCGGACAGCGCCCAGCCGATGTCGCAGAAGTTGCTGCCGACCACCGCGGCGAGCCGCGGCGAGCCTTCCACCAGCCGCACGAAGGGCGAGGCCCCGTAGGCGGCGACGAACACCTCGCGCACCCGCTCGGCCGTCACCCCCGCGGGCAGCAGGGTCGAGACGGTCGCGAAGATGCCGCGCACGAACGGCCCGGAGTGCGGCACGAAGCTGATCGGCGGGAGCGCCGCGGAGGCGCGCGCCAGGCCCTGCTCGAGCTCGGCCTGGTGGCGGTGGGCGAGCATCTTGTAGGCGCGCAGGTCGTTGCTGCGGGTCGGGTGGTGCGTGCCGAGGCCGGGCGCGGCCCCGCTACCCGAGGAGCCGGTCAGGGCGGTGATTGCGAGCAGCCCCTCGGGCTCCAGGCCGACCAGCGGCAGCACCGCGAGCTGCAGGGCGGTCGCGAAGCAGCCGGGGTTGGCGACCTGGCGGGCCTCGCGCAGGGCCTCGTAGCGGTGCTCGCTCAGGCCGTACACCCAGTCGCCGAGCAGCTCCGGGCAGGGGTGCTCGCGGCCGTAGATCGCGGCGAAGCGGGCCGGGTCGCGCAGGCGGAAGTCGGCGCTGAGGTCGATCCACAGGCAGCGCTCGGCGATCCCGAGCTCGCGGCAGCGCGCGGCGAGCTCCGGGTAGCGGTAGGCGAAGGTCAGGTGGGGGAGTGCGCTGAAGATCACCGGCTGGGGAGCGTCGGCGAGGGCCTCGAGGGGCGGCTCGGCGTCGAAGCTCTCGCTGTACACGTCGCGCAGGTGGGGATGCACCTCCGCGAAGGGCCGCCCGGCCGACTTCCGCGAGGTCCCCCGCACCGAACGCACGTCCGGGTGGCCGTGCAGCAGGCGCAGCAGCTCGCCTCCGCCGAAGCCGGATGCGCCGAGGATCAGGACGTCGAAGCTCACGATGCCGCGCCCGTCCGTGCGGCGACGCGCTCGAGGATCAGCGCGCCGAGGGCCTCGGCCTGGGAGCGGGCGTTCTTGGCCGGCACCCCGAGCTGGCTCTCGACGAAGCGCGTGCCGACGCTGTTGTCGGTCGCCGGGCCGGTGATCACGTCCGGCTCGATCCCGAAGCGGCTGCGCAACAGCTCGAGGCCGCCGAAGCAGCCGACCGGGTCGTTCGCGCACAGCACGAAGGCGCTCGGCAGGCCCTGGAAGGCGGGGTCTTCGAGGATCGCCTGGACGCCGTACTCGCCCATGATGCCGTCGCCCATCTCCGCGACGATCACCGAGCAGCGCTCGGCCTCGAGGGCGGCGAACAGGTTGCGGGCGATGCGCGGGGCGGTCTCGGGGCTGGAGATCACGCAGCCGGCGTCGGTGAAGTCGTAGGCGACCTCGGCGCCGTAGTCGAGCATGCTCAGCTTGTCCTTGAGCAGCGACACGCCGGTCAGCTTCGCCCCGCCGACCCGGTGGCCGGCGGCCTTGAAGGCGCGGATCAGGACGCTGGCCGCGAGGGTCTTCCCGCTGTTCATGCAGGTCCCGGCCACGACCACCAGCGGGCAGCTCGGCGGCGCCTCGGCCTCGGGCAGCGACTCCATCGCGACGTTGGCCGGCACGCCCTCACGGGAGCGGAAGGTCGGGAAGCGCAGCAGCTGGCCGAGGATCTCGAGGTCGAAGGGCCGGCCGACCCGCGGGTTGTGCGAGCGGCACTCGCCGATCACCCCGCCGAGGTTGAGGATCTGCAGGGTGTCGCCGGCGGCGACCCGCGTCGGCAGCACGCCCTCGTAGCCGTGCAGGGCGTTGCGCCGGCCGAGGGCGCCGGCGATCACGTCGCCGGGGTGCAGGGAGCTCATCCGGCCGTGCACGTCCTCGAGGGTGTTGTAGACCGACTTCTCGGTCAGCACGCGGCCGACGACCACCGCCCCTTCGGCCGCTTCTATGGTGCGCGTCAGGGTCGCCTCGCGCCCGAGCTTGAGGTTGCGGGTGACGGATGCGATCTTGTTCAGGAGCAGTCTCATCGGGGTCTCGCGCGCCGGACCGGCGGGGAAGCCGGAATTCTACACCGCGCTGCGTCAAACGCCCAGGTGTAAAGTGACGAACGGCCGGAATCCACGATGAATCACAGGAAGGAGGATGCGCGATGAAGCGACCGACGAGCTCGCCCGGGGCCTACATCGCCTCGATCACAGGGGAACAGCGCGCCATCCTCGACGCGCTGCGCGATGCGATCGCCGCGGCGGTGCCGGAGGCCGAGGAGGACATCGGCCACGGCATGCTCGACTACCCGGGCCTGTGCAACCTCGGCGCGCAGAAGCACCATGTGGCCCTGTACGTCGCGCCGGACGTGCTCGACCGCCACCGCGACAGCTTCCCGGACTGCGGCCGCAGCTGCCTGCGCTTCACACGCCTCGAGCAGGTCGACGGCCGGGCGCTGCGGAAGCTGTTGCGGGAAGTCTGGAAGGAGCGCGGCGGGAAGCCGAAGTTCTAGCTAGCGCTCGAAGATCGGCAGGTAGCGGTTCGGGATCGACAGGATGATGCACGCCATCGCCGTCGAGTAGGCGACGCCGCCGACGCCCTGGCTCCACGAGCCGTCGCTGGCCTGGCTGCGGATCAGCTCGTTGCGCACCGGCGGCCAGAACCGCTCCCAGCGCTCGCCGCCGGCCTGGAACATCGCCTGCGAGGCGTAGTAGCGGGCGTAGAAGAAGTAGCCGTTGTCCGCCCGCTGGGCCTCGAGGTAGTTCAGCCCCTTGGCGGTGGCCGGGTGGTCGTACTGGCCGAGGTTGAACAGGGTGCAGACGCCGGCCGCCGAGCGCGGGTAGGCCGAGCCGCCGCCGCCCCAGCTGTTGCTGCCGATGCGGTAGGAGAAGCCGCCGTCGGAGTTCTGCGCCCGCAGCACGCAGTCGAGGGCGCGTTCGATGGTCACCTCGGAGACCGTCACGCCGACGTTGCGGGCGGCGCGCAGGGCCATCACCTCACAGATCGTGACCGAGATGTCCGACTGGCCGCTCGGCTGGGGCTGGTAGACCCAACCGCCGGAGGGGTCCTGGGACTCCTGGATCAGGTCGATCGCCTTCTGCAGCACCTCCTTGAGATCGGGGTCGGGGTAGGTCCCGTAGACCTCGGCGAGGAACAGGGTCGCGAAGCCGTGCTCGTACATCGTCGAGTTCGGCATCGAGATGTAGCCGCTGCGCTTCTGCTGCTTGACCAGGTACTCGACGCAGCGCCGCACGTTGTCCGCGTACTCGCCGCGCAGCGGCGTGTTGCCCGCGCCGAGGAAGGCGACGCCGGCGAGCGCCGTGGTCGCGATCGGGTAGTTGTTGCCGAAGTTGCCCTTGCGCCCCTGCTGCTTGGCGAGGTAGTCGAGCCCGTCGCCGAGAGCCTGGGTCATCTCGGGGGTGACCTCGACGAAACGGCTCGGCTCCTCGTCCTGGGCCGCGAGCGGCGCGCTTCCGGACGCGAGCAGGATGGTGGCGATGCACACCGCGACGGTTCGACGCACAGGCTGTCCTCCTCGTGTCAGGGGTGAGTCCCGACACGTCCTTTGTACCGCCTGCGAGCGCGCATTGCATCCGTAATCCGCGGCGCCGTCCCGGAGATGGGCCGGCATCCGACGGCATTGCGCTCGCCGCCGAAGCCTGCGATGCTGCGGACAGACGGGCCGGGGGTCGGGCCGTCCGCGAGCACGGCTCCGCGGCGACCACGGACGGCCTGCCCGGTTCCTCCGCGGCCCCGCCCGTACGCCTCGAGTCCGGCGCGCGCCCGCTTCGCGCTGCTCGGGGCCGACCAGGTCCGGAAAACGCCGCCCACGCGGCCAGGAGGCCCCCCGTGTCCGATGCGATCCCGTCCCCCGGCGGCTCGACCGCGCTGCTCGAGGCCTGGCGCCAGACCCTCGGCCCCGGCGTCGTCCTCGACAGCCTCTCGACCGAGCAGTCCTACCGCCCCCGGCCGGCCTGCGGGGACGCACCGAGCCCGCCGCAGCCGCCGGCCCTCGAGGTCGGGGCCGAGCTCGGACGCGGCGGCATGGGGGTCGTGTACCGGGCGCGCCAGGCCTCCCTCGAGCGCGAGGTCGCGCTGAAGACCCTGCGCCAGTCCGGCCGCGACAGCGACGCCGGCCGGGCGCTCGCCTTCGTCTCCGAGGCGGTGACCCAGGGCCGGCTCGAGCATCCGAACATCGTGCCGGTCCACGACCTCGGCTACACCGCGGCCGGCGAGCTGCAGCTCGCGATGAAGCTGGTCGAGGGGCAATCCTGGAGCCGGCGCCTCAAGGAAGGCGGCGCCAGCCTCGCCGAGCATCTCGGGATCCTGCTGCAGGTCTGCAACGCGGTCGCCCTCGCCCACAGCCACGAGATCGCCCACTGCGACCTGAAGCCCGCCAACGTGATGCTCGGCCGCTTCGGCGAGGTGCTGCTGACCGACTGGGGGCTCGCGGTCAGCTTCGCCGCGGCCCCCGAGCTGCCCCTGCGCCATCGCTCCCAGGTGACCAGCCCCTGCGGAACCCCCTCGTACATGGCGCCGGAGCTCGCCGAGGGCCGCGGGGAGGCGATCGGGCCGTGGACCGACGTCTACCTGCTCGGGGGCATCCTGTACGCGATCCTGCACGGCCGCCCCCCGCACACCGGCGCGACCTTCTTCCAGGTCGTCACCCAGGCGGTGCTCGGGCGGCTCCCGCCTTTGCGCGAGGACCTCCCCGAAGAGGCGCGGTCGCTGCTGAAGAGCGCGCTCGCCCCGAAGCCCGAGGAGCGCTGCAGCGTCGCCGACTTCCAGCAGCGCCTGCGCCGCTACCTCGGCCACCGCGAGAGCCTCGAGATCAGCGCCGCCGCCCGCGCCAGCCTCGACGCCTGCCGGCAGCGCGCCAGCGAGGCCGCGGGCCTCGACGCGACCGGACGCAGCGAGCTGTACACCCGCTTCTCCGAGGCGATCGCGGGCTTCGGCTCTGCGCGGCGGCTGTGGGAGGGCAACCCCGAGGCGATCGCCGGCGAGCGCGAGGCCTGCCTGGCCTTCGCCCGCACCGCCCTGCAGCTCGCCGACCTCAACCTCGCCGAGACCCAGCTCGCGCGGCTCGACGCGGGCCCGGAGCGGGCCGGGCTGACGCGCCAGCTCGAGGAGGCGCGCAAGAGCCGCCGCGCCGACCTGCTCGCCCGGCGCCGCCTGCGCCGCACCCTGGCCCTCGGCAGCCTGCTGCTGCTGACCGGGCTCGGCCTCGCCTACTGGCTGCAGAGCCGCACCGTCGCCGAGCTGCGGGCCCGGGAGCGGGAGGTCGCCGAGCAGAACCGCCAGCTCGAGGACGGGGCGCGGCGGCTCGCCCAGCAGATCGCCTGGGCCGAGCGCCGCGGACACATCGCCGAGGGGGCGCTCAACGCCCTGGCCGACAAGGTCCAGGGCCGGCTGACCCACGAGCTCGGGGACGCCCACTCCCAGCGCGTCGCCCGCGAGCTGCTCGACATCGCCCTGGCCGGCTGGGAGGAGCTGCGGGAAGCCCGCGCCGACGAGGGCGGGCGCTCCGAGGGCGCAGCCTTCACCCTGCTGCAGATCGGGCTGCTCGAGCGCCTGGTCGACGGCGACCTCGAGCGGGCGCTGGCGATGGCGGAAGAGGCGCGCGGGATCTACGCCGAGCTGGTCGCCGCCGCCCCCGCCGATCCGGTGCTGCGCCTCGACTTCGTCCAGGCCTGCCTGCACATCGCCGAGATCCAGCGCCTGCGCGGCGCCCTCGACGCCGCCGAGGCGAACCTCGAGCAGGTGCTGCCGCAGCTCGGGATGCTCGCGGCGGACACCGTCGACGCGAGCGTCCAGCGCATCCACGCCCAGGTGTACAAGACCGCCGCCGCCGTCGCGGTGCTGCGCGGCGAGCTCGGCGCGGCCCGGGACAACTTCGCCCGCACGGTCGAGATCGCCCGCGCGTCGTGGCAGCGCGACCCGGACAACCTCGCCGCCCTGCGCGAGCTGATCGAGGGACTGTCCAACCTCGGCGCCGCCCAGGGCGATGCCGGCGGCCACCGCGAGGCGCTGGCGACCTTCGCCGCGGCCGACACGCTGCTCGCCGACGCGCGCGCCCGGCTGCCGGGCAACGTCCAGCTGCGGCTGCAGGCCTGCCTGCTCGGGCTCAAGGCCGCGCGCCTGCGCTACGAGCAGGGCGAGACGGCCGGGGCGATCGGCGAGGCGCGGGGGCTGCTCGCGGCGCTCGAGGCGATCCTCGCCAGCAACCCGGAGAACTGGCACTACCGGCAGTACGTCGCATCGGCCCGCAACGACCTCGGGGAGATGCTCGCGGTCGCCGGCGCGGTCGAGGAATCGCGGGAGGTGCTCGAGTCCTCGCTCGTGCTGCTGCGCACCCTCGGCAGCATCGACCCGAGCCACGTCAACGTCGCGCGCCTGCGGGCCCAGGCCGCGCGCCTGTGCGGCGAGACCCTGTGGAAGCTCGGCGAGAGCGCGGCCGCCGGGCCGCTGCTGCGCGAGGCCCTGGCCCTGAGCGAGCGGTTGAGCGCGGATGACTCCACCTCCTTCCTGCTGCGCCGCCAGCTCTCCGCCTCCCACGGAGCCCTCGGCCGCTGGCACCTGCGGCGCGGCCGGCTCGACTCGGCGCGGGTCGCGCTCGAGACCGCCCTCGCCATCGACCGCGCCCTGTTCGAGCGGGTGCCGGAGAATCCGCGCGCGCGCCACGACCTCAGCGCCTCCTGCCTGCTGCTCGCCGAGGCCCTCGCCATCGACGGCGAGGACGCCCGCGCCGCCGCGCTGGTCGAGACGGCGGTGGACCTGCGCAGTCCGGCTGCCGAGGCGGAGCCGGACAACCTCTACCTGGCGCGCTCCCTCGCCGTCGCCCGGGAGCGCCAGGCCCAGCTGATGCAGAGCGCGGGCGACCCCCGCGCCTTCGAGACCCTGCGGGCTGCGGTCGAGGGCTACGGCCGCCTGGCCGATGCGGACGCCGGCAACCTGCGGGCGCAGCTCGACTTCCTGCACGGGGCGCTGACGCTGGCCGAGTGGGAGGGCTCCGGGCCGTCGGCTTTGGCCCGGGCGGAGGCCTGCGTCGCGCGCATGCGGGAGCTGCGGGCGGACTTCCCCGCCAGCGCCGAGCTGCGGGACTACTACGCCGAGGGCTGCCGCATCCTCGCCAACCAGCTCCTCGGCGGGGGCGACTACGCGCGCGCCGAGGGGCTGCTCGGCGAGGCCCAGGCGCTGCAACGCGCGCTGGTCGCCGCCAGCCCCGCCGACATGGCCCTCGCCGACCAGCACGCGCGCCTGTGCCACAAGCGCGGCAGCCTGCTGCTCCTGCTCGAGCGGCCGGAGCAGGCGGGGGAGGCGGCCGCGGAGGCGCTGGCGGTGCGCGAGGCGATGTTCGAGGCGATGGACGGGCATCCCGCGATCGCCTTCCGCATCGCGCGC
Source organism: bacterium (assembly GCA_030428695.1). Next base: position 11,812 of record JAUIEM010000125.1, on the reverse strand, counting down.
ACCGCCGGCCTGGCGGGCCAGGCGGCGCTGCAGGCCCGGGATTTCGAGAAGGCGGAGGCGGTGCTCGAGCGCGGCCTGTTCCACCAGGACCGGCTCGATCCCCGAGAGCCCGGGGCGCGCGGCAACCTCGCCCGGCTGCTGCTGCTGTTCGGCGAGCTGTACGCCGCGCGCGACGAGCTCGACGCCGCCGAGCAGGTCTTCGCCGCGGTCCCCGAGCTCGGCCTCGACCCGGCCCTGCTCGCCCCGCGCCGCGCCGACCTCGCCTGGCGGCAGGGCCGGCTCGACCTCGCGCGGGAGCTGTACGTCGCGGCAGGCGAGCCGGCCTCCGCCGCCCTCGCCGCCCTGGCCGCGGGGGCCCGGGCCGAGGCCGAGGGCATCCTCGCGGAGGCCGCCGGCGACCCCGAGGCGGCCGTCTGGCGCGCGGCGCTCGGGGCCGAGGCCCCGGCCGCGGACGGCTGGGCCGGCGCGCGCCTGGCCTGGCTTCGGGGCGAGCTCGGCTTCGACGCGCTGCTCGCCCGTGCCGATGCGGTCCCTTCCGCCGCCTTCCGCGCCACGCGCCGCTGCCAGGCCGAGGCCCTGCGCGGGCTGCGGGCCTGGAGCCTCGGGGACGCCGAGGAGGCGCGCGCGGCCTTCGCCGCCTGCGCGGCCTGCGCCGCGCCGGAGCGCCCGGAGGCGCGTCTGGCGGCGGCTCTGGCGGCCGAGCTTTCGGAGTAGGCGCCGGGCGATGTAGAATCCGCGCAGCGAGGGAACGATGGCTGACGAAGCGACGAAGGACGAGCCGGAGGAGCGCGTGCTCTCGGCCCGGGAGCGGCGGATCCGGCGGATGCGGGCGATCGACCGCGAGGTCCGCAAGCTGTGCGCCCGGGGCAAGCATCTGCAGCGGAACCCGGAGCTGGCGCTCGAGGGCGAGGTCGACAAGCTCAAAGCCGAGGTCGGCGCGCTGCTCCAGGAGCGCTACAAGCTCGAGGTGCAGACCCCGAAGTCCGACCGGCCTCTCCAGGCCGAGGAGCCGCCGGACGTCGACGCCCTGTTCGCCTCCCGGCTGGCTCTGCCCGCGCCGGCGGAGGAGGGGGACGAGGGATAGGGGGGCGGCCGGCGTGCTTGACGTCGATCCGGTCGGTTTGTCGCACGGCGTTGGCACACGTTCCCGCCGACCCACGCTCCGAGGCACGAGGAGCGTGGGTCCAGGGCCGCAGACTACACAAGAGGAGTTGGGCGGCAGCCCTGTTTGCGACACCACCGCAGGTCTCTTCTCCGAGGAACGAGGAGAGGAGACCGAGGAGGTGGCGCAATCAGGGCGATGGTCGCCCAACCTCCGACAGTGTTGCTCCCTACACGGTGGTCCCCCACCGGGGGACTCACAGGGGGGCATCAACAAGCCAACAAACACCTCGTTCCCCGGGGACCGGTGTGCGCTACGGTGTTTTCCCGGACGCGAAAGTCCGATCGGCTTCTGCTTGTAGGTGTAGGGGGTGGGGTCTACACCCCCTCCTGCGGGCGCGAGTAGACCGCACCCTTACACGACAGCCGACTTCGTCATGAGGCGCGTGCGCGATAGTCTTCGCACCATTGTCGTGCGATCCAGCTTGTATCGCTGGAGATCTGCGCCAAGGCGTCGCCGGCTGTTATCGACCCACACCAGGGTATGTAGCGTGTGACCAACGCCTCCAGCATCCTGGAGAGGTCAGACCGCACCACAAACGCCGGACGCTTCGAAAAAGTGTACCTCTTGTAGGGCAGCGACATGTGCTTCTTGGGGTTGTATCGCCACTCCCTGGGACCCTGGCAGTAGAGCTTGAAAGGGTCTGCAAACCAAGGGTACTCCTCTGGAAGCTTGGGCTGTTTGTGGGGGAGCTCACCGTCTGAGGTGCGAAGGAAACTGTGCCGAAAGGCAAGGATCTTGGAGATGGACCCCGGCAATGACAATCTCCCACCTCCTCGAGAAAAGGCAAGTTGTTGCGTACCAGACTCGAGATAGAGGCTGCGACTGTTGCGTGGACGGATCCACCCCATAGAAGACAACGGGGACACAACGGCTTCAGTGAAGAGCTCCTCGAAGTCCTGCTTGTCCACGGGTCCCCCTACTCGAAGCGCACCTTCACGCCCTCGGGCCAGACCGCGCCCTCGGCGATCCAGCGCTCGAGGATCGCGATCTCCTCGTCGCGCAGGGGCTCGTCGGGCGGCATCGGGTAGACGTCGCGCACGTAGTCGTCCTCGGTCGCCTTGATCATCCACACCCAGCGGCTGCTCTCCGGCTCCCCCGGCACGATCGCCTGGTCCCCGTGGGCGGCGCTGAGGGAGCCGCCGGCGAAGGTCCGCTCGCGGGTGTCGATGCGGTAGTCGCTGCGCGCCTTGCCGGCGCGGTGGCAGTCGAGGCAGGCGTCGCGCAGGATCGGCAGCACCTGGCTGACGAAGTCGAGCTCCTCCTCGGGCGCGACGACCGGCGCGGGCGGCGCGAAGCGCGCCTCGATCGCCGCGGCGTCGAGCGGACCGAGGGAGCGCAGGTGCAGCACGTAGTCGGTGAGGAGCGCGAGCTCTTCCTCGTCGAGGAACTCCCCGAAGGCCGGCATCTTGACCGTCTGCGCGTCGGTGAACCAGACCGCCGGCTCGATCGGCCCGATGCCCTGGGCGAGGAAGGCGGCGGCGGCGCCGTCGCGGATCCACTCGAGCACATCCGTCTCGTTCCCGTCCCGCGTCAGCAGGTCGAAGTCGGTGCCGAAGAAGCCGGGGATGTAGCCCTTCAGGGAGCCGGGGTTCTCCACGCCCCCCTGGCCGAAGGGCCCGTGGCAGTCGAAGCAGGCGTGGGCGCGGGCGAGCTGTTCCGCCTCGGCCCACTCCTCCCCCTCGCTGTGCTCGCGCAGGAGGAGCAGGTAGGCGACCAGGTCGGCCTGCTCTTCGGCGTCGAGCACGTCCGCGTAGGCCGGCATCCGCACGAGCTCCTCGGCCCGGCGCGCGGCGTCGGCCTCCGAGGCGGCGCGCGCGTCGCTGATGCCGGCGGCGATCCACTGCCCGAGCACCTCCGCCGAGGCCCGGCTCGCGGCCAGGGCCGGCAGCACGTTGCCGTGCTCGGTCGGCGTCGGATTCGGCGCGCCGCCCTGCTCGAGCCCGTGACAGGCCAGGCAGCCCGCCGAGCGGGCGAGGGCCTGGCCGCGGGTGAAGGGGGAGCTCTCGGGCAGGATGTGGTCCTTGCCGAACCACCAGCCGATCCCTCCGGCGACTCCGACCGCGGCGAACAGGATCAGCAGCTTCTTGCGTCGGGACACGGAGCTCCTCCGGCGGGGATCAAACCACGCAGGGTAGAGGACCCGGCCCGGATGGACAAGGCAACCGTCAGATCAACTGTGCCGCCCGCAAGAGGTTGCGGTCTTCGGCGCTGCGCAGGAAGTTCGGCCGCCGCAGGATCGCCGCGATCTCGGGGTCGAAGCCGCCGGTCGCCCAGCGTCCGAGCAGGTCGGACTCGCTCTTGTCGCGCTGGAAGCCGGACTTCGCGAGCACCCGGCGCACCGCCTCGGGGGTGCGCCCGCGCTTGAGCTCGAAGCTGCGCACCAGGCGCAGGTGGTCGAGCAGGTCGGGGCGCAGCGCGTCGAGGCCGTCGTAGGCGACCCGCAGGATGTGCAGCCAGTCGGGCTGGACGACCAGCATGAACAGCTTGAAGACGCCGTCGAACTTGTCCGGATGCGTGCTCGAGGGCAGACCGACGGTCGCGAGCAGCCCGCCCTTGCGCGGGAAGTCGACGTGCTCGACGTGGTGGTGGCCGTGGACGAGCAGGACGTTGTCGGAGGTGGTCAGGATCTCCTTGAGCCGCTCGGCTCCGACCAGGCTCATCAACCAGCCGTCGACGACCGTCGTCTTCAGCCGTTTCCAGATGCCGTGGGTCTTCGGCATCTGGTTGATCCGGTGGTGCGTCATCACGATCTTCAGCACGTCCGAAGGGATGCGCCGGAGCTCGCCCTCGAGCCGCTCGAGCTGCTCGTCGTCGACCTTCCCGCGCCCGTTGAGCAAGAGCTGCGTCGCGCGCCGCCCGCCCCGGCAGACGCCGGTCGAGTCGAGGCCGACCGCGACGACCTGGTTGCCGAGATGGCGGATGAAGGGGAAGCCGTCGCCCTCGCGCGGGTGGCCGGGGAGCTTCCCGAGCACCTCGTCGAAGTGCTCGAGGTTCGTGCGCTTCTTGCCCTTGAGGACGAGGTCGTGGTTGCCCGGGATCAGGGTGGTCTTGTACAGCAGATGGTGGGCGGAGAGGATCGAGAAGAACGCGTCGAGCTCGCCGACGCTCGCCCGGTCGACGACGTCTCCGGTGATCAACAGCTGGTCGAAGCTGCCGTCGAAGGTCTCGAGGATCTTCGCGAAGCAGCGGTTGGTGTGCGTCAGCTTGCCGACCAGCGTCGGCGAGCTCGCGCCCTCGGTGATGTGCAGGTCGGTCAGCAGGAGGATGCGCAGCGCGTGCTTGAAGTCGGTCAGGTGGACGTGCTCGCCGTCGTAGCCGCTCTTCATCACGTCGACGTCGCGCCGGGTCCCGCACTCCGGGCAGAACAGCCACTTCCCGGCCATCGGCGCGGAGCAGGCGCCGCAGGTGCGCTCGGCGGTCGGGGTCCGGGGTTCCTGCCGCTCGCCGCAGTAGGCGCAGAACTTGTCGCGCGCGCGGATGCGCGCGCCGCAGCTGCAGCGGTTCGGGAATCCCCAGACCACGCGGGCCCTCCTGATCGACGTCGGTCGCGGCTGCGCGGCGCAGCCAGACGCGGGAGCGAGGCTCCGCACCAGGGTCGGTGAGCGGCCCAGCGCTGCCTCGGGGTTCCCCGTCCGCGCTCTGGATGCTACTGTTGAAGGCCTGTGGCTGCAAGCACTGCGCGGAGGTCCCCCCGCCTTGGAAAACGCCCGCCGGAGGCCTCCGGAACCGCAACGCGGACCGCCTGTCTACACGGTCCGCGAGCTGACCGCGATCGTCCGCTCGCGCCTCGAGAGGTTGTTCCCCAGCGTGGGGGTGCGCGGCGAAGTTTCCAATCTCAGTCAGCCTCGCTCCGGCCACCTCTACTTCTCGCTCAAAGACCGCTCGGCCAGCCTGCGCGTCGTGATGTTCCGGACCAGCGCGCAGCGGCTCCGCTTCCGCCTGCAGGACGGGCTGAAGATCTGCGCCTTCGGGGCGCTCGGGGTCTACCCCCAGCGCGGCGACTACCAGCTGATCGCCGAGCACTGCGAGCCCGAGGGAGTCGGCGCGCTGCAGCTCGCCTTCGAGCAGCTCAAGCGCAAGCTCGCCGCGGAGGGCCTGTTCGACCCGCGGCACAAGAAGCCGCTGCCGCGCTACCCGCGCACGATCGGCGTCGTCACCAGCCCGACCGGGGCGGCGCTGCGCGACATCTCGAGCACCCTGCGCCGGCGCTGGCCGCTCGCGCGGCTGCTGCTCAGCCCCGCCTCGGTGCAGGGCGACAACGCCGCGCGCGAGCTCGCGCTGGCCCTGCGGCGGCTCGATCGCAGTGGGCTGTGCGAGGTGATCATCGTCGGCCGCGGGGGCGGCAGCCTCGAGGATCTGTGGGCCTTCAACGAGGAGGTGCTGGTGCGCGAGATCTTCCGCGCCCGGACGCCGATCGTCAGCGCCGTCGGCCACGAGACCGACCTGACCCTGAGCGACGCCGTCGCCGACCGCCGCGCGGTCACGCCGACGGCGGGGGCCGAGCTCGTCGCTCCCGACGCGCGCCGCCTGCGCCTCGAGCTCGAGCGCCGCGAGCGCCGGCTGCGAGGCGGCTGGCTGAGCGAGACCCGGCGCCACCGCGAGCGCCTGCGCGACCTCGGCCGGCGCCTGACCGCTCAGCAGCCGCAGCGCCGGCTGCAGGAGCGGGCCCAGCACCTCGACATGCTGCGGGAGCGCCTCGCGGGCGCGCTGATGCGGGGGGTGTCCCTGCGCCGCGAGCGGCTGGTCGGGCTGCGCCGCTCGCTCGCCCTCGCCTCGCCGAAGGTGCGCCTGCAGAACGCCCGGACCAGCCTGCGCGAGGCCCTGCGGCGGCTGCGGGCGGCGGGCGAGGCGCGGCTCTCCCGGTCCCAGCAGCGGCTGCGCCTGGCGGCGGTCGGCCTGTCGGCGAAGAGTCCCCTGGCCGTGCTCGCGCGCGGCTACAGCCTGACGACCCTCGAGAGCTCCGGGGCCATCGTCACCGCCCCCGGAGACGCTCCCGCCGGGAGCCGTCTCAAGGTGTACCTCAAGGAAGGGAGCCTGCGCTGCCGGGTGCTGGGGCCGAAGCCCACACCCCCACCCCAGGCGCCCTCCGCTCAGGCGACCTTCGGCGACTGGTTGTAGGTGGGAGTTTGCGCGGAAGCCAACGCTCCCCCCCGCGCCCCCACCCCGCCTGCGCGGGAAACAACCGAGCCAACCCTTCTGCACAATCGTGAATACGAAGAGGCTAGCGGCGCATCGGTCAAAGTGTCAAGCGGAATCTACACGCCTGCCAGGGCGGCATGGAGAGCATCCCCGCGCGGCGCCGAAAGTCATGGAAGTGTCGGGGGAGCGATGGCAGGTTGACGTCCGGGAGACCCGGGGGGACCCGTCCGGTCGCAGCCTGGCCCCGGAATTGCAGCAAGATCTGCACGGCCGCCTTCCGGCCGCTGGCTCGCCGGCCCGGTCCGCCCCTCGCGCCGGGCCCGCCGGAGCGCTTCCTCCGGAAAGGCGCCTCCCGTCAGAGTGGCGGAAGGAGGTGTTGAATGTTCGGCTCCTGGAGCCTCGGAAGACTGCGCGGGATCGACATCCGCGTGCACTTCACGTTCCTCTTGTACCTCGGCCTGTTCGCGTTGTTCGACGGCCTCTTCGCCGCGGTGTTCCTCGCCCTGGTCTTCGGCTGCGTGCTGTTGCACGAGCTCGGCCACAGCGTGGTCGCCCAGGCGTTCGGCGTGCCGGTCCGGCGCATCCTGCTCACCCCGATCGGCGGCGTCGCCGAGCTCGGCGGCCCGGTCCGCCATTGGACCCACGAGATCGCGATCGCCCTCGCCGGCCCGCTGGTCAATTTCCTGCTGGTCGCGGCGCTGATGCCCCTCGGCCTGCTGCTGCCGACCAGCGGTGTGCAGACGATGATCATGTACCTGGCCTGGGCGAACGTCGTGCTCGGCGTGTTCAACCTGCTGCCGGCCTTCCCGATGGACGGAGGACGCGTGCTGCGCGCCTGGTGGACACCGCGCTTCGGCGCCCTGCGGGCGACCCTGCGCGCGGTCAGCGTCGGCAAGTGGATCGCCCTCGCGCTCGGCCTCTTCGGCCTGTTCAGCGGCCACTTCATGCTGATCCTCGTCGCCGGCTTCGTGTGGCTGATGGGCCGCTCCGAGCGCTTCGCGGCGCTGCGCGCCCACGCCCACGGGCGGCCGGTCGGAGGCTTCGAGGCCCGCCCGCGCCACGTGATCTACGTCGACCGGCGCGCGATGGAGCCCTGGTAGCCGCGGGTCGCGCGTCGCAGTACACTGGACGGAGCTTCCCACCCCGGGGGATCCTCCGTGCGCCGTCTCTGCCTCCTGCTCGTCTGCTTCCTCTGCCTCCCTGGAGCCCGCGCCCAGGAACGCACGCTCGGCCTGCTCGGCAGCGGCGACCCGGAGGTGCGGGACGAGGTCAGCCAACGCCTGGGCGAGAGCGCGGACCGGGAGCTGATCGAGGCCGGCCTGCGCTCGCCCGACGCCGAGGTCCGCCTGCGCTGCCGCCGGCTCGCTTCCCTCAATCCCTTCGGCGTCAGCCCGTTCCTGTTGCGGGCCGAGGCCGATGCGGTGCGCCGCCTCGGCACCTCGGCCGCGAGCCCCGAGCTGCTCGAGCGGGTCGCGCGCTGGGGAGAGCCCTGCCGCCCGATCGTCGAGGAGCTGCTCGGCCGCGACCATGCCCTGCCGCTGCGCAAGGAGGCCCTGCGCACCCTCGGCCGCCTGGGGGGCGAGCGGGGCCGGGCGCTGGTCGAGCAGGCCCTCGCCGACCCGGAGCTCGGGCGCTACGCCCTGTGGCCGCTGCGCGCCGTGCACAGCGCGTTGACGCCGGAGCTCGAGAGCCTGATGGTGCCTTTTCGCGACCACGACGAGGAGTGGGTGCGGGCGCGCTACTGGATCGTGCGCGGCGAGCTCGGCGACGAGGCGGGCTACGAACACGCGATCGAGGTGATGGTGCCGGTGCTGGAAGACGAGGGGCGGCGGCCCTGGGCGCTGGCGAACATCGCCTGGATCCAATCCCTCGCCGAAGACTTCGAGGCCGGCCTGAAGACGGTCGACCAGCTCCTCGCCGTGCGCCCGGACCGGCACTCCTATCTGCGCCGCAAGGCGAGCCTGCTGCGCGGCCTGCGCCGCTACGACGAGGCGATCCCGGTGCTCGAGCGTGCCCACGCGCAGAAGCCGGACGACGGCGCCACCCTCAGCCAGCTCGCCTCGACGTTGCACCTGGCCGGGCGCAGCCGCGAGGCCGCCGCCTACTGCCTCGAGGCGGCGGAGAAGGGCTACGCGATGGACTGGACGCTGAACAACCTCGCCTGGATCCTCGCGACGACCGAGGACAAGACCTTGTTCGACCCGGCCTTCGCCCTCGAGTGCGCGCGACAGGCGATCGAGCTGCGCCCCCACAGCCCCTCCGTGCGCGGCACCCTCGGCGAGGCCCTGCTCGCCGCCGGCCTGCTCGACGAGGCGCGCGCCGAGCTCGAGGCCGCCATCGCGCTCTTCGACGCCCGGCGGGAGCCGCGGGGCGCCGCCTCGGAGCGCTGCTTCCTCGCCGTCTGCCGACTCGCCGCGGGGGACCGCCAGGCCGCCGTCGAGCTGCTCGCCCGGGCGCGCTCCGACGATCCCACGAATCCCTACCTTCAGCGGGTCGAGCGGGCGCTGGCGTCCCCTTCCTCCGACGAGCCCTCCCCCTGAGCCCGCAGCTTCCTGACCGCCGCCACCCCCAGCCCGAGCCCGACCGCGGCGATGCCCGCGCCGACCAGGAACATCCCCCGGTAGCCGAGCGGGCCGACCAGGGCGCTGTTGATCAGCTGGCCGATGATCGCCCCGAGCCCGTAGCCGAGCGCCTGGAAGGCCGACTGCCCCGAGGCGAGCAGGCGGCGCGGGAAGATGCGGGCGGCGAGCTGCACCCCGCTGACGTGGAAGGCCCCGAAGGTCAGCGCGTGCAAGAGCTGCAGGCCGATCAGCGCCGGCAGGCTGGTCAGGAAGGCGAGGCCGAGCCAGCGCAGCACCGCCGCGCCGAGCCCGAGCAGGAGCGCGCGGGAGTAGCCGAAGCGCGGCAGCCAGCGGTCGACGATCAGGAACAGGGCGACCTCCGCGCACACCCCCAGGGCCCACAGGAAGCCGAGCATCCCGTCCCCGCAGCCCAGCTTCCGCAGCCACAGGGAGTAGTACGCGTAGTACGGCGCGTGGCTCGCCTGCATGCAGGTCGCGGTGCACAGGAACAGCACCACCGCCGGCGAGCCGCGCAGGAAGGCGCGCAGGGAGGGCCGCGCGCTCGGCTCCCCGGCGCTGGCGGGCGGCGGCCCGGAGGCGCGCAGGATCAGCAGCGGCAGGGCCGAGAGCGCGAGCACCGCCAGGCACACCGCGACCAGCCGCGGCTCGACCCAGGCCCCGCCCGCCTGGCCGAGCAGCAGCACCGCGAGCATGAAGCCGAGGGAGCCGAACACGCGCACCCGCCCGTAGCCGTGCCGCCGCCCGGAGCGCGGCCGCAGCACCCAGGCCTCGACCGCCGGCAGGCTGCCGACCCGGAAGGCGGCGAACAGGGCGAAGGCGCCGAGCACCGCGAAGAAGCTCCGCGCGAAGAACATCGGCAGGAAGGCGACCACCCCGAGCAGCGCGGCCCCGAGGGCGATGCCGAGGGGCCGCGGGCTGGCGTCCGCGCGCCGTCCCCACCAGCTCGCGCACAGGAAGCTCGCGACCGGCATCACCCCGGTCAGGAGCGCGATCTGGGCGTCGCTGAAGCCGAGGTTGTCGTAGTACAGCCCGGAGAAGGGGATCCAGCAGCCGAGGAAGGCGTAGAAGCCGAGGTAGTAGACGGCGAGCGCCAGACCCGTCCTCAAGTCGCGCCCCCGGCCGCGCCGATCGGCACCGCGCCGGGCGGGCGCGGCAGCGTGACCGGGCGCATGTCGGTCACGTCGGGGGGCAGGATCACGCCGCCGCTGATCAACAGCCGCAGGGCGTCGTCGACGCTGAGGTCGAGGTGCAGGCAGCGGTCGGCCTCGACGAAGATCACGAAGCCGGTGAACGGGGTCGGCGCCGTCGGGATGAAGCAGGTGATGTGGCGCTTCCCCTTCCACTCGGTCACCTGGCGCAGCCCGCCGCCGGTCATGAACGCGACCGAGTAGACGTCGTCGTTCGGCCAGGGCACGGCGAGCACGGCGGAGAACTTCGGCGCGCTCTTCTTCTCCTCGGCCTTGAAGATGAACTCGGTGATCTGCTTGGCGTAGGGGTAGATCGACTTGATGACGGGGATCTTCAGGATCTGCCGCTCGATCAGCTTGAGGAACTGCCGGCCGAACACTCCGGCGACGACCACCCCGACCGCCATCACGATCAGCAGCCCTGCGATGAAGCCGATGACCGGCGAGTAGCGCTCTTCGATCTGCTCCTTGAGCCGCTGGTGGCGCAGCCCCTCGTCGGCGAGTGGGCCGGGCTCGACCAGCTCGGGGTCGACGCCGAGCAGGTTGACCGCGCACCAGCCGCCGGCCTCGGTGTGCTGCAGGCCGACCCGGATCCAGCTGTTGATCGGCTTGCCGAACTCCTCGTTGATGAAGTCGTAGGCGACCACCAGCAGGTAGATCGTCACGATGGTCGGCAGCAGCGTCGCCATGCCGGCGGTGAAGGCGCGCAGCAGCGCCCGGCGCAGCTTGCCGAACAGGCCGGGGGAGGGGGATGGTTCGGTCGCCATCGGGAGGACCTCACGGGAGCAGCGGGGCTGCCATTGTGGGAAGCGCGCGGGCGCAAGTCCAGCGGGGGCTCGAGAGGGTGCGGGGGAAAGGGACGCACGTCCCCCGGCTCACTCCCACGCCGCCAACCGGTCCCGCGCCCACTGCCACTCGACCAGCGCGCGCTGCTCGAGGTCGAGGGCGACGCGGTACAGCGTGGCGGCCCGCTCGCGGTCGCCGTCGCGCTCGGCGCACAGGCCGGCGAAGCTGAGCAGCTCGCAGCGCCGGGCGAGCTCCTCGCGCGGGGTGCCGCGGATCGCGTCCGCGACGCTGTCGAGGTCGCGGTCGCCGCGCATGAACGCGACGAGCGGCCCGGGCCAGGTCGCGTCGGCGGGGAAGGGGTCGAGCGCTTCGGCGGGGCCGCCGAAGCCGACCAGCCACAGGGCGGCGTAGGGCTCCGGGGCGGAGGCGAGGGCGGTCTGCAGGTCGTCGCGGGCGCCGTCGAGGTCGTTGGCGCGGGCGCGGGCCAGGGCCCGGGCGCGGTGACCCCGGAAGAGGCCGGCCTCGTCGACCGCGATCAGCTCGTCGTAGACCGGGATCGCCGCGGCGGGATCGCCGGCGGCGCACAGCAGCTCGCCGCGGTAGAACAGGCAGGCGGACCGGGCCTCGACCAGGGCCGGGTCGGGGGGCAGGGCGGTGAGCGCGGCCGCGGTCCGGGCCCACGCCTGCGCGGCCTCGGCGGGGCGGCCGGCGCCGCGCAGGATCTCGGCGAGGGCGTAGCTGCCGTGCATCAGTGAGCGCGCGCCCGGCTCGCCTTCCGCCGCTCGGCATCGACCTGGGGCAGGATGCCGAGAAGGTTCTGCACGTGATGGCCGACCTCGTGGGCGATCACGTAGGCCTGCGCGAAGTCGCCGGGCGCGCGCAGCTCGCGCTCCATCGTCTGGTAGAAGCTCGGGTCGATGTAGAGCACCTGGTCGCGCGGGCAGTAGAACGGG
>JAUIEM010000124.1 GCA_030428695.1 bacterium | reverse complement strand
GTCGTCGGCTTCTACTTCGGCAACCGGAACTGACCACTTGCCCAGCGCGCGCTGCGCCCGGCCCTGCGTCACAACGCAGGACGGGGCGCGGCCGCGTCCGAGGCTCCCCGCGCGGTCGCCTTGACACTCCCGCGCCGCCGCCCTATCCCTTCGGAGGGGGGAATCCGATGGATAGAGTCGCCCGGGACCGCCTGTTCGGCCGTGAAGTGATCCGCCTCGGCTGGGTCACCGAGCACGAGGTGTTGCTCGCCCTGAATGTCCAGGTCAAGCTCCAGCGCGTCTTCCAGCGCAGTCTGTGCCTCGGGGAGATCCTCTACATCCGGGGCCTGCTCGACGAGCGGCAGCTCAAAGGAGCCGTGCGCTCGCTGACCAGCCGGGCGCGTGACATCGACCCGAGCGAGTCGATCGAGCAGCCGACCTTCGCGCTGCTCGGCGAGATCCTGATCGAACAGGGCGTCGCGACGCATCTCCAGGTGCTCGCCGCCCTCGACATCCAGGCATCGGAGCGCAAGCAGGGGAAGGACAGCCGGCTGATCGGGGAGATCCTCCACGAGCGCGGCACGATCACCCGCGAGCAGCTGCAGGCCGCCCTGAAGGAGTCGGAGAGCCGGCGCGGGAAGTAGGCTCCCTCCGATGCCGGTCGCCAGCCGGGGAGCGGCCTACTGCGAGCACGGCCGCGGGCCGGTTCCCTGGAGGCTCACTCGCGGACGCGCAGGGGCTCGCTGCGCACGTCGACCCGCAGCACCAGGCGTGGGGTGATCGCGAGGCGGGTCGGCAGCTCGCTGAGGCGCAGCGTCTCCTCGACCGAGACCTTCCGGACCTCCGGGACGTCGATCTCGATGGCGTCGTCGACGCGCAGCTTGTCCATCGACAGCAGCTCGGCCTGCTCGAAGACCAGCGCGAGGTAGGGCTCCTCGGCGTCGGTCACGACCTCGACATCGGCGCGGTAGCCTTCGCTGAGCAGCTCGATCACCGGATCGAACACGGTGTCGCCGTGCCTGCGCACCGCGACGAAGTCGGCGACATAGGCGTGCTGGGCGATCAGCTGGGCGTGGCTGGCCTGGTTGGCGAAGACGACCACGCGCGGCAGGGCGATCGGCTCGCCCTCGAGCGGCAGCGGCGCGCCCGCGGCGGGAGCCTCGTCCAGCTCGTACAGCGCCAGCTCGACGGTGTACATCGGCAGGTTCTCGAACAGCTCCTTCTGCACGGCGTCGAGGCGGTCGAGCACGTCCGGATGGTGGATGGCGAGCAGCTCGCCGCCTTCTGCCCGCAACACGTAGGGGCTGTCCCAGTCGACGTCCGGGAAAGCCTCACGGAGCATTCCGACCCAGTCCGGAGCGCCCGTCGCGGGCTCGTCGACGAACAGCTGCTGGAGGATCGGGAGCTCGCCCAGGAGGGGCGGGCGCCGCACGGGCTCTTCCTTGCCGAACAGGTGGCCGAGGAGGGGGAGCTCGCGCAGGAACGGGACGGCCGCCTCGGGCAGGGGCAGGTGATAGACCGCGAGCTGCACCTTCGGATCGATCTCGCGGGCGGCCTTGTAGGCCTCGTAGTGGGTGTGGGAGACGCCGGAAGGCGCGCGCGCGGACTGCCGCGGCGGCGCGGCGCAACCGATCAGGCCGAGGACGAGCAGGGTGGGGAGCAGAGAACGCATCGGAACCTCCGTGTGGGCTTCTGGAAGCCATCGTCGGCCGCGCGGTCACCGGTCCGTCACGCCCTCAATCCCCCGCGCGCAGCTCCCGGGCCTTGCTCCGGTCACGGCGCGCGGCCGCCTCGTCCCCGAGACTCTCGTGGCACCAGGCCCGGTTCTCGTACGCCTGGGCGAAGGCGGGCTCGAGGCGGATCGCCTCATCGAAGTCGCGCAGCGCCTGGGCGGTGCGGCCGAGCTCGTAGAGGAGCACGCCCCGCAGGTTCCGATAATCCGCACAGGCGGGGGCGAGCTCGATCGCGCGGTCGTGGTCGGCCAGGGCCGCGTCGTGCCTCTCGAGGCTTTTGTTCGTGACCCCGCGGTTGGAGAGGGCCTTGGCGTAGGCCGGATCGAGGCGCAGAGCCTGGTTGTAGTCGGCCAGGGCGGCGTCGAGCTCGCCGAGCTCGTGGCGGGCGACGCCGCGGTCGTTGAACAGCTGCGCGTCCGTGGGGTCGAGGCGGATCGCGCGGTTGTAGTCCGCGATCGCGGTGGTGTAGTCGCCGGCGTCGTGGTAGGCGCTCGCGCGGTTTTTGACCGCCGTGGCCAGGCCCGCGTCGAGCTCGATCGCGCGGGTGAAGTCGGCGATCGCCTCGCCGTAGCGGCCCGCGGCCGCCTTCGCCTCCCCGCGCAGGTTGAGCACCTCCGCGGCGTCCGGGCGCAGCCGCAGGGCCCGGGTGTAGTCGTCGATCGCGCCCGCGCCGTCGCCGTCGTCGAGGCGTGCCAGCCCGCGGTTCTTGTAGGCGAGCAGGAATCCCGGGTCGAGGGCGATCGCGCGGGAATAGTCGGCGATCGCGCCTGCGTTGTCCAACGCCTCGTAGCGGGCGACGCCGCGGTAGTTGTAGCTCTCCGCACGCTCGGGGTCGAGGGCGATCGCGGCGGAATAGTCGGCGATCGCGGCCGCGAGGTCGTCGAGGTCGCGGTGGGTGATGCCGCGGTTCAGGAGCGCCCGGACGAAGCCCGGGTCGAGCTCCAGGGCCCGGTCGAAATCGGCGATCGCCGCGGCGAAGTCGCCGAGGCTGGCGCGGGCGTTCGCGCGGTAGTTGTAGGTGTCCGCCTCGTCCGGGGCGAGGGCGATCGCGCGGGTGTAGGCGGCGATCGCCTCAGCCTGGCGGCCGAGGCTGTCGAAGGAGATGCCGCGATTCTTGTGCGCGACCGCCAGCGCGGGGTCGAGCTCGAGCGCGCGCTCGAAGTCGGCGAGCGCGGTCAGGTCGTCGCCGCTCTCGGCGAACAGCACGCCGCGGAAGTTCCAGTGGTCCGCGTTGTCGGGATCGCGGCGGAGCGCGGCGGAGTAGCTCTCGAGCGCCTCGCGGTAGTCGCCGAGCTCGCGGGCGGTCGAGCCGCGGTTGGTCCAGTGCGCGGTGGTGCCCGGACCGTGCTCGCAGGCCTTGCGGAAGTCCTCGAGCGCGCCGAGGAAGTCGCCGCTGCGGTAGGAGGTCACGCCCCGCTCGTTCCAGGCCTCGGCATCGCGCTCGTCGAGGGCGATCGCGGCGGTGTAGTCGGCGATCGCGGCTGCGAAGTCGCCGGCCTTGCGGTGGGTCCAGCCGCGGTTCTTGAGCGCCTGTGCGTAGGCGGGGTCGCAGCGCAGGGCCTCGCTGAAGTCGGCGAGCGCGGCGTCGAGATCGCCGAGGTCGAGGTGGGCGATGCCGCGGTCGTTGTAGGCGAGCTTGAAGTCCGGATCGGCCGCGAGCGCGGCGGTGTAGCACTCGATCGCTCCGGCGAGGTCCCCCTCCTCGTGCTTCGCATCGCCGTCGTCGAAGTGTTCCTGCGCGGTCCGTTCCTGGGCCAGGACGAGCCCGGCCAGCGTCAGCACAAGCAGCAGCGCTCGCATCGCAAACTCCTCATTCGCTTGATATCGTTTCCATTGTATCAGCCGCGCGCGCTTCACCGCCCGCAGGCGTCGAGGAAGTCGTCGAGGAGCGTCGAGGCGGGCAGCGCGTCCGGGACGGGCCGGGTCATCATCTCCGGATGCCACTGCACGGCCATGCAGTAGCGCGCCCCGGGCAGGCGCAGGGCTTCGACCATCCCGTCCTCGGGACAGCGTGCCTCGATGACGAGCCCCTCGCCGAGCCGGTCGACGGCCTGGTGATGGATGGAATTCACCCACCCGCTCGCGCGTCCGTACAGCTCCGCGAGCCGGGAGCCCGGCGCCAGCTCGACCCGGTGCCCGAGCCGGTCGTAGACCTCGCCGTCGCGGTGCTGGCGGGCCTCGGGTCGCTGGCTCGGGATGTCCTGCAGCAGCGTGCCCCCGCGCGCGACGTTGAGCAGCTGCAGCCCGCGGCACACCGCGAGCACCGGCAGGTCGCGGGCGAGGGCGGCGTCGAGCAGGGCGCGCTCCTCCGCGTCGCGCGCGGCGTCGCCAATCCACTCCGGTCGCAGCGGCTCCTGGCCGTAGCTGCGCGGGCAGACGTCGTCCCCGGCCTGCAGGAGCAGCCCGTCCATCCCTTCCAGCAGCTCCTCCGCCGGGATCTCTCCGGCGGTCGGAGGCAAGAGACAGGGCAGGGCCCCGGCGCCGAGCAGCCAGTCCATCATCGACCGCTCCATGTACACCAGGGTCTTGCCGCGGAAGAGGTTGCGCTGGCGGTCCGGATCGTGGAGGAAGCAGGCGCTCAGCCCGATGCGCGGTCGGCCCACGGTCGATCTCCTTCGTTGCCGGCGGGATGCCGTGAAGACAAGCCTAGCACGGATGCGGCGCGTTGCACGACTTTGCTCGCGCGACGGCAAGCGGCGCGTCCGCACCCTCGCCGCGCGGATCGGAACGGGCGCGCTCCTGGTCGCGGCTGCGGCGCGCTCGCGAGCCGCCTCCCCGGCTCCCGCGCACAGCGCTACGGGGCCGGACCGCGCCCCCGCGCGAGGCCGGGCTGCCGGCGCCTTGCTTCGGCGCGTGAAGTCGCGAATGATGGGGGGCGGCGGTGTCCCCCGCCCGAGACCGATGGATGGCGCCTTGCCTGAGCACGACCCCCACGAGCCGCACACTCCTGCCCACGAGCTCGACCGGAGCGAGCCGATCTCGCAGTTCGGCGCCGGCTCGATCCGCGCGCGTGGCCGCTACCAGCTCGACAGCCGCCTCGGAAGCGAACCGACCGCCTACGAGGCCCTCGACGTCAAGCACAAGCGGGAGGTCGTCTTCAAGCGCCTCGCCGAGGACGTCGACCTCAAATACTTCGAGTGGGAGCTGCGGTCGCTGAAGGCTCTCGAGCATCGCCACATCGTGCGCTTCCTCGACTTCGGCACCGACCAGGGCGGCCCCTTCCTCGTGATGCCGAAGTTGAAGGGGAACCTCGCGCGCAAGCTCAAGGGCTCGGTGCTCCCCGAGCTCGAGGTGTGCGATATCGGCCACGCCCTCGCCTCGGCCCTCGAGGCCGCCCATCAGGTCGGGGTCGTGCACGGCATGGTCAACCCCTGGAACGTGCTGTTCTCCAAGCGTGGCACCGTCAAGCTCGCCGACTTCGGCTACGCCCACCGGCCGGAGTTCCTCGTCGACAAGCAGGCCTCCTACCTCGCGCCGGAGCAGTCCGAGGGCCGCGCCGCCGATGCCCGCACCGACCTGTACGGCTTGTCCGCCGTGCTCTACCGCTGCCTGACCGGCAACGACCCCGGCAGCGTCGAGGAGCGCGCGATCCCCGCGGCCTTTCGCTCGCTGTTGATGCGGGGCCTGAGCCGCAACCCCGCGCGCCGCCTGAACAACGCCGCCGCCTACAAGCGCTTCCTGCTCGAGATCAAGCAGCGGCTCCTGCAGAAGGACGCCGAGGAGGTCCGTCCGCTGACCCTCGCGGACCTGATCCGTGGGACCGTCCGTTGGTGGATGTGGCCGGCGATCCCCGCGGTGGTCGCCTCGTTCTTCTGGATCGGCTTCAACATGCTCGGCGACCTGTCCCTCGGCCTGGGACTCGCCGCCGCGGTGATGCTCGCCTGCGCGGGCATGCTCTACTCGATGCTCCACAAGCTCAAGCGCCATCGCCAGCGGGGGGATCAGGCCTACGCCAGCGACCAGCTCGAGGAGGCCCTGTTGCCCTACCTGACGGTGTTGCAGGTCGCCCGCGACGACCCCGAGCTGCACTTCCGCCTCGGCGAGATCTACCAGCGCCGCGGCGACCTCGCCCGCGCCTCTATGCACTTCCGCAAGTGCCTCGGCATGCAGCCCCATCGGATCAAGGCCCACCGCAACCTCGCGCGGGTCTTCCGCGGCATGGGCAAGCTGCGCGAGGCCGAGCACCACTACCGCAAGATCCTCAAGCTCAGCGCCAACCACGGCGAGGCCCACTACAACCTCGGCGTCCTGATCGCCAAGAAGCGCCCCGAGAAGGCGATGGACCACTTCCGCCGCGCCCTCGAGGCCGACCCGAACCATCCCAAGGCCCATGGCAACCTCGCGACCCTGCTGCTCGCCAAGGGCGACGCCGAGAAGGCGATCAAGCACTTCGAGCGCGCTCTCAAGCTCGATCCCTGGGACATCCACATCCACAACAACCTCGCCGCCCTGCTCGACGACGCCGGCGACTCCGAGCGCGCCGAGAGCCTGTACCGCACCGCCCTCAAGCTCGACGACCAGTGCGCCAAGGTGCACAACAACCTCGGCATCCTCCTCAGCCGCTGCGGCCGCATCCGCGAGGCGGAGTACCACCTGCGCAACGCGATCGACATCGAGCCGAGCAACCCACGCCCCCACAAGAACCTCGCCGACATGTTCGTCGCCGAGGGCTCGAAGACCGAGGCCGAGTACCACTACCGCCAGGCCTTGAAGCTCGACGCGACCTACTCCGAGGCCCATCGGAAGCTCGCCGACCTGCTGCGCGAGCTCGGCCGTAAGAAGGCCGCGGCCCGCCACTACCTGAAGGCCCAGGCCTGAGGGCTGATTTTTTTCTTGCATGGCCCTCTTGCGGCGCTACACTCCCACTCTGCCTGAGGGCAGCTCCCGGGGGATTAGCTCAGTTGGGAGAGCGTCTGGCTGGCAGCCAGAAGGTCAGGGGTTCAAGTCCCCTATCCTCCATCCTCGAGACCCCGCATTCCTGCGGGGTTTTGTCATCTCTCAGAGAGCAGATCCGGCAGGGCGGGCCCGCGCAGGGTAGGATGGGCCCGGCGTGCGTGACGACCTTCTACCGCTATGACCCGAAGAAGGAGTACGCGCAGGGCGGATGGATCGTCGCGCCGGTCGAGAAGCTGACGGGGAGGTCGGGGAGCGCCGCCCTCAGCTTCGGCTTCGGCAGCTTCACCGGGGTCGCGAAGTACTGCACCGTCGGCGCCGACCCCAACCCCGACAACGGCGGGCACTACCTCTACCTCGCGGTGACGCACACCAGCTCCTGCGAGGTCTTCTCCGCCGATCCGGGCGCCGGGCCGGTCAAGCTGCGCGGCATGGAGGACCGGCTCCGGGGCTTGAGCGACGCGCTCGAAGAGGCCTCCGCGCGGCTTCCGAAGGCTCCCGACCTCGGAGACTGCAGCTCCGCCTGGCTCACCCGCCTCGACCTCGAGAAGCTGCTCGAGACCCGGCAGCTCGGCCTCGCCCTCGAGAGCGGCGTGACCGTCGAGGCGAACTTCGTGCTCAGCCACGGCCGCCTCCGCCTGCAGTACGTGCGGGCTGTCGCCAGCTACGTCAACGTCAGCACCGAGCTGCACCTGCCGATCGGTCTGTCCGGCGTCAACGTCGACCTCCAGGCCTCCTACGCGATGTCCGCCAGCCTGTTCGAGGTGCCCGGAGCCGACACCCTGACCTACGTCGGCACCGTGCACAACGGCTTCAACCAGCCGCGGCGCAACAGCCCGGCGCGGCGGCTCCCGCTCGCCGACCGGGACGACACGGGTAGCGCCCTGTGGCAGGAGTACACCGATCGCCACAGCGAACGGCTGTGGAAGATCATGTGCCGGCTGGCCGATACCACGACGAACACCCATCGCGAGGCCGTCGAGGACTTCGAGGACTGTGGAGGACCCGCGCTGGTCGCCCGGGCGGCCCGCTTCGGGCTGCGCGGCGGCGCCTCCTTCGACAAGCTGACCTACGAGGAGCTGCTCGAGGACCTGACGAGGATGTTCGAAGCGGGCCAGCGCGAGGCCCTCAGCGAGCTCGAGAGCTCCTGGACGATGGTCGACAGCGAGGACCTGGCGGCGCTCGAAGCGCTCGACCGGGAGAGGGCGCCCGAGGAGGACGTCGGCGAGGAAGAAGAGGAAGAGGACGAGGAAGAAGAGGACGAAGAGGAAGAGGACGGACGAAGAGGAAGAGGACGACCCCGGACCGCTGTTCGAGGAGGACGAGCGCGAAGATCCCGAGCGAGTGGAGCGGCTCTTCGGCCTCGAGCCGCCGCTCTCGCGGAGCCAGAGCTCGCCCTTCTACTGAGCTGAGCTGAGGGCCGGAGAGGAACAGGTCGAGCACCGACCGGCGCAGCAGGGTCGGCTTCCGAACGAACAACGGGAGGGCGTGAACCCTCCCCCATGCTGTCTCGCGCAGCCAGAGCTCGCCCTTCTACTGAGCGCTGCGCCCGCTCAGCTCTCCCCGTACTGCGCCCGCAGCTTCTCGACCACCGCCGGATCCGCCAGCGTCGTCGTGTCCCCGAGGGTGCGGCCCTCCGCGATGTCGCGCAGCAGGCGGCGCATGATCTTCCCGGAGCGGGTCTTCGGCAGGTCGGCGGTGAAGATGATGTCCTCGGGCCGGGCGATCGCGCCGATCTTGGTCGCGACGTGCTGTTTGAGCTCATCCTCCTCGACCCGCGCCGCGCCCTTGAGCGAGACGAAGGCGACGATGGCCTGGCCCTTGACCTCGTGCTTGCGCCCGACGACGGCCGCCTCCGCCACCGCCGCGTGGTCGACCAGGGCCGACTCGACCTCCATCGTGCCGATGCGGTGGCCGGCGACGTTGAGCACGTCGTCGACCCGGCCGAGGATCATGAAGTAGCCGTCCGCGTCGCGCTTCGCCCCGTCGCCGGGAAAGTAGACGCGGTCGTTCCAGCGCGAGAAGTAGGTCTTGCGATAGCGCTCGTCGTCACCCCAGATCGTGCGCAAGGCCGAAGGCCAGGGCGCGGTGATCGCGAGCAGGCCGCTGCCCTTCTCGACCTCGTTGCCGCTGCCGTCGAGGATGGTCGCCTGGATGCCGGGCAGCGGCAGGCCCGCGAAGCCGGGCTTCTGCGGGTGGACGCCGGGCAGCGTCGCCAGCATGATCGTGCCGGTCTCGGTCTGCCACCAGGTGTCGACGATCGGGCAGCGCTCCTTGCCGATGTGCTGGTGGTACCACATCCAGGCCTCGGGGTTGATCGGCTCGCCGACGCTCCCGAGCAGCCGCAGGCTGGAGAGGTCATGCTTGGCCGGCTGGTCGTCCCCCCACTTCATGAAGGCGCGGATCGCGGTCGGGGCGGTGTAGAAGACGTTGATGCGGTGGTCGGCGATCACCTTCCAGAAGCGGTCGGGGCCGGGGAAGTTCGGGGCGCCCTCGTACATGAAGCAGGTCGTGCCGCAGGCGAGCGGGCCGTAGACGATGTAGCTGTGGCCGGTGATCCAGCCGACGTCGGCGGTGCACCAGTAGATGTCCCGCGGCTTGAGATCGAAGACGTACTTGCAGGTCGTGTAGGTGCTGACCGCGTAGCCGCCGGTCGTATGGACGATGCCCTTCGGCTTGCCGGTCGTCCCGGAGGTGTAGAGGATGAACAGCACGTCCTCGGCGTCCATCACCTCCGGCGGGCAGTCGCTGCTCTCGCGGGCGACCAGGTCGTGGTACCAGTGGTCGCGGCCGTCCTGCATCGAGCAGGGGAAGTGGAAGTTCTCGTCGCGGCGCACGACGACGACGTGCTCGATGCTCGGCGTGTCGCCGAGCGCCTTGTCCGCCTCGGACTTCAGGAGCAGCTGCTTGCCGCGGCGCCAGCCGGCGTCGGCGGTGATCAGCAGCTTGCAGGTCGCGTCGTTGATGCGGTCCTTGAGGGAATCGGGTGAGAAGCCGCCGAAGACGACGCTGTGGATCGCGCCGATGCGGGCGCAGGCGAGCATCGCGACCGCGGCCTCGACGACCATCGGCAGGTACAGCGCGACCCGGTCGCCCTTGCCGACGCCGAGCCGCTTCAGCGCGTTGCTGAAGCGGCAGACCTCGTCGAGCAGCTGCTGGTAGGTCAGCGTGCGCACCTCGCCGGGCTCGCCTTCCCAGATGATCGCCGCCTTGTTGCGCAGCGGGCCGGCGACGTGGCGGTCGAGGCAGTTCGCGCTGAGGTTGAGCTTGCCGCCGACGAACCACTTCACGTGCGGGGGCGTCCACTCCATCACCTGCTGCCAGGGCTCGATCCAGTCGAGCTCGGCCGCGTGCTCGGCCCAGTAGGTCTCCGGGTCCTCGCCGCGCTCGAACAGCTCGGCGGTGCCGGCGGCCTCGGCGGCGAAGGGTTCCGGGGGCGGGAAGCTGCGGCCCTCCTGCAGGAGGTCGCTGAAAACCTGGTCGCTCATGATGTCTCCTCGACGGGGTGCTGAGGAGCCTATCGTCGGGGATGGAGCGGGGCAGGGTCCACGGAAAAACGGCGCGCCCGCCGATTTCCTCAAAGCGAGGCACGCCTCTCGCGCAGAGCTGCGGCGCGGTCGACGAGGCGGCGCAGGCTGGCGGCGCGGGACGCGGAGTCGCCGGGGCCTGCGCGCTCGAGGACGAGCGTCTCGTCCTCGATCGCCGCGCCGAGCTCGCTGAGCGCGGGGAACCCGTACGAGCCTGCGGTTCCAGCCAGGCGGTGGGCGAGGGAACGCAGCGCGCCGAGAGAGCTCGCGGAGGTCGGCTCCGCGACGACGGCGCGGACGGCCCGCAGGATCTCGTCCACGCGGGTGACCAGCGAGACCGCGTAGGCGGCGCGGAGCTCCGCGAGGATCTCGTCGAAGGACCTGGAATCCCGGGCCGCGGCGGGCGTCAGGATACGCTCGATCGCGTCGGCGAGGGCCTCGGGCTCGACCGGCTTCCGCCACACGGCCTCGACCCCGAGCCGCGACCGGGTCGCCTCCGGGAGGTCGGGCCGGGACGCGGACGCCGTCAACAGCGCCGGTGCGGTCAGCCCCTCTTCCCGTGTCCGGGTCAGCCAGGCCGCGGCCTCCCCGTCCGGCAGCTCGCTGGCGAGCACGATGAGCCGGGGGGCGTCCTCGGCGAGGGCGGCGCGGGCCCGCGCCCCGTCGGGCTCCCGGCGGCAGCGGAGGCCCCGGGACAGGAGGACGATGCGGACGCTCTCACAGAAGGCGTCCTCCGGATCGATGATCAACACGTCGGTAGGCAAGGTCAACCTCAGGGGCTCGCGTTGCGCGTCGGAGCAGAGCGGCATAGACTACCATCGACTGGTGTGGAACGTGGTCTTGGAAACTCCTCCTGTACCTTCCGACGAGGCCGAGCGGCTCCGCAGCCTGCGCTCCCTCGACATCCTCGACACGCCGCCCGAGCGCGCGTTCGACGCTCTGACCAGGCTCGCGGCGCACCTCTTGCGGGTGCCGATCGCGCTGGTCTCGTTGGTCGATGCCGAGCGCCAGTGGTTCAAGTCCCGCTACGGCCTCGATGCCGCGGAGACGCCGCGCGACATCTCGTTCTGCGGCCATGCCGTCGCCGACCAGCTCCCCCTGATCGTCGAGAACGCGCTCGCCGATCGCAGGTTCGCCGACAACCCTCTCGTCGTGGGAGCTCTGCACATCCGCTTCTACGCCGGCTTTCCCCTCAAGCTGCAAGACGGGCACGTGGTCGGGACGCTGTGCGCGATCGACTCCGCGCCCCGCACGCTGACCGGCGAGGAGCGCGAGCTGCTCGAGATGCTGACCGGCCAGGTGGTCGCCCAGCTCGAGCTGCGGCGGCGGAACCTCCAGCTCGCGGAGAGCGAGCGCAGGCTCGAGGCGCTGTTCAACGCGACGCCGGACGCGATCGTCAGCTGCGACGAGCGGGGACGGATCGAGCGGTTCAATCCCGCCGCCGAGGAGCTGTTCGGGTTCTCGCCCGCGGAGCTGCGCGGGAACAACGTCAAGA
Source organism: bacterium (assembly GCA_030428695.1). Next base: position 11,706 of record JAUIEM010000124.1, on the reverse strand, counting down.
TGCTGATGCCGAGTCCGTACCGCGAAGAGCACGACGGCTACATCCGCGCCTACCTCGAGACCGGCGAGGCCCGGATCATCGGCCGCGGGCGCGAGGTGACGGGGCAGAAGAAGGACGGCGGCACCTTCCCCGCCGAGCTCCAGGTCGCCACCTTCCAGGAGGGCGGACGTCCTCGCTTCCTCGGCGTGGTCCGCGACATCTCGGAGCGGCTGCGGATGCAACGCATGCAGGGCGAGTTCGTCTCGATGGTAAGCCACGAGCTGCGCACGCCGCTGACCTCGATCCGCGGCGCCCTCGGGCTCGTCACCGCCGGCGTCATGGGGGAGCTGCCCGAGGAGGCGAAGGAGTTCGTCGACATGGCGGTGGCCAACAGCGAGCGGCTGTCGCGGCTGATCGACGACATCCTCGACCTCGAGAAGCTGTCCTCCGGGAGCATGGAGTTCCGCCAGCGGGTCGCCGCGCTCGAGCCGATCGTCCGTGAGACGGTCGCGGCGACCGCGGGCATCGCGGCGGAGCTCCAGGTCGAGCTGCGGCTCCTGCCCGGGTGCAGGGACGGCTCGGTCTTCGTCGATCCGGCGCGGCTCGTGCAGGTGTTGACCAACCTGGTCTCGAACGCGATCAGGTTCTCACCCGACGGCGCCCCTGTCGAGCTCTCGATCGCCCGTCGGGGCCGCTTCCTCCGGGTCGCGGTGCGCGACTACGGGCCGGGGGTTCCTGAGGAGTTCAAGGCGCGCGTCTTCGAGCGCTTCGCCCAGGCCGACTCGTCGTCGACCCGCCGGGGAGGCGGGACGGGGCTGGGGCTGAGCATCGCCCGGAAGCTGATGCAGCGGATGCTGGGCACGATTGGCCTCGAGGACGCCGAAGGCGGCGGCGCGCGGTTCTACATCGAGCTCCCCGCGGTGGCGGAGACGCCCCCGCAGGAGGGCGAGCACCACCCAGCGCGCGGGAAGGAGCAGAGCGGATGAAGGTCCTGCTGATCGATGATGAACCGGCCGTGCGCAAGATCGGGACCGTGAGCCTGTCCCGTGTCGGCGGCTTCGAGGCGCTGTGCGCCCCGAACGCCGACGAGGGCATCGCGCTCGCGCGGGCGGAGCGGCCGGACGTGATCCTGATGGACATGATGATGCCGGAGAAGGACGGTCTCGTCGCGATGCGGGAGATCCACGCGTGTGAGGGTCTCGAGGCGACGCCCGTCATCCTGATCACTGCGCGCGTCCAGGAGGCCGACATCGCGGAGTACCTCGCAGGAGGCGCGGCGGGTGTCATCCACAAACCCTTCGATCCCCTCCGGCTGCCGGACGAGGTGCGCCGGCTGGTCCGGGCCTGGCGACCGGATTGAGCCGGGGAGCGGAGGCGCCTCCGCGCAGCGAGGAGTCAGCATGAGCGGAGCGCCCACAGGACCTGGCGAGGATCTGTCCCGCGCTTCGATCCTCATCGTCGAGGACGACGAGGACTTCCGCACCTGGGAGCACAGGCTCCTCACCGCCGCTGGGGCACAGGTCACCGTCGCCCGCGACGGCGTCGAGGCGGTCCTCGCCCTGCGCCAGAACCTCTACGACCTGATCGTCTCCGACCTCACGATGCCGCGTGTCGGCGGCTTCGCGTTGTTCGAGATCGCGCGCCGCCAGCACATCCTGACGCCGTTCATGTTCGTCTCCGCGAGCCGCTCCGCCGACGACGAGGTCCGCGGCCTGCGCGACGGGGTCGACTTCGTCCGCAAGCCGGTCCACCCGCAGATCTTCCTCGCACGGGTGGGGCGGGCGCTCGGCGCGGGCACCGTGCGGGTGGAGGCGCACGCCGCGGCCGTCTCACGGACGATCGGCGACTTCACACTCGAGGAGGTGCTCGGCCGGGGAGCGATGGGGATCGTCTACAAAGCGCGCCAGCGCCATCTCGAGAGGACGGTCGCGCTCAAGCTGATGCACGACCGGGTCTCCCCCGAGGCGGAGCAGTCCCAGCGCTTCGTCCGGGAGATGCGGACGCTCGCCGCCCTCGACCACCCCAATCTGGTGCGGGTCCACGCCGCCGGCTTCGATCCGCGCAGCGGCGCGCCCTACCTCGTGATGGAGTACCTGGAGGGAGAGGACCTCGAGCAGGTCATCGAGAGGGGAGACCTGAGCTTCCGGGAGAGCATCGCGCTCGTCCTGGACATGGTCTCCGGGTTGCGCGCTGCCTGGGCCCAGGGTCTGGTCCACCGGGACATCAAGCCCGCGAACGTGATGCTCTGCAGCGACGGGACGACCCGGGTGCTCGACTTCGGCATCGTCCTCCGCCTCGAGGAAGAAGAGTCGCGTCTGACCGAGACCGGCACGATCCTCGGCTCCCCGGACTACATGTCGCCGGAGCAGGCGGCCAACCGACCGCTCGACTTCCGCTCCGACCTCTACTCCGTCGGCATGGTGCTCTACCGGCTGCTCGCCGGTACCACCCCGTTCCGCGGCCCGACCGCGGCGACGGCCTCGCTGATGCACACCTTCGCGCGCCCGCCCCTGATCCATGAGCACCGCCCGAACGTGCCCGCGATGTTCGACCGCGTGCTCGCCCGGCTCCTCGCGAAGCGGCCAGGCGGTCGGTTTCCGTCCGCGGCGCGGGTTCTCGCCCTGTTCGCGCGGCTGCGCGAGAGGCTCGAGGCGCAGGGCTGCCTCGACGAGCGGCCCGAGGGCCCTCCCGTCCCCACGGTCGACTACGAGGAAGAGCTCCAGCGTCTGCGCGAGAGGGCGCGGTCCTGAGCTCCCGGAACGGCGCGGATCCCGCCGGGGTCTCGGCTGGAGCCGCGCCCGCCTGGTCGACATTCGCCACAAGATCAGCGCTCGCAGTTACTTGCGATTTTGTCCTTGAACGGCCTCCCCGTTTCCCCCACACTCCCCGTCCCGCGGGGGAAGGTCCCCTGCGGAAGCACAGAGCACTCCGGAGATCCAAAGGATGCATGTAAAACCGAGCTCCCCGACCGTGGGACTGGTGTGCGCCGCGGGTCTCCGACCCGCTATGTGACCCACCCCCCCGACCGGGGCCCTCCACGACCACGACCTTGTGCGACACTGCGGCGGATGCCTGGCATCCCCGCGGCTCTGGACGTCGCGGCCGCCCCGGCAACGCAGCGGGGCGTCCGCAGCCCCGGATGGGGCAGAACACCGTGTCTGTACGGCAGCGACTCGGGTGGGAGCAGCTGGACGCGGTGCCCGGGATCATCTCGACCACCGACGATCCCTTTGGGCGGGAACATCCGTACCGTCGACAGGAGCCGCGCGCGCTTCGGCGCGACCGAGGAAGGCGACGACCGGGCCCGACGCCTGGCGTCCGGAGACGGCGGAGAGCGATCTCTGTCTCGGGACACCGTTGAGCGGGAGCAGTCGCCGCGTTCCGACCCGAGGTGTATAGTGGGCGGACGCTACGGCCGGCGCATTCGACAGATGGGAGGCAGCGCATGAAGGACATCACCTTGTGGCGCGCGCTGCTGGCCACCCGCGACGTCCCCGTGGCGGAACGTGGCCCGGCGCTCGCCGCGCGCGAGAAAGCGCTCCAGCAGCTGGCGAAGAGCCCGCTGCGGGAGCGCTTTCCCTTTCTCGGCCTGTGCATCGAGCTCTACGAAGGCGCATCGCCGTCGCTGCGCCGGGTGCTGCTGTCGGTCCTGAACGATGCCCGGGGGCTGCCGGCGCGGCGGCTGATGGTCCGGGCTCTCGACGACCCGAGCCGGGAGGTCCGCCTGCAGGCGATCCAGACCCTGCTCAGCTCGGTGCGCAGCGATCCCCCGCGCTGGGTGCACGCGCTGTTCGCGCGCCGGGCCGATGTGCGGCGGGCCGCGCTGGAGGCCGGCGCCTCCCTGCACACCGCGGGGTACGGGCTGTTGCTGGCGGTCGATCCGGAGTGCCATCCGACGCTGCTCGAGCACCTGCCGGAGAGGGTTCCCGATCACAGGGGCGGCTGGGTGCTCGGGCTCGGGGAGCGGGGTCTGCTCCCTCCGGCGGAGTGCGCCCGGCTGCTGCTGGCGGGAAACGCGGCGCCGCTCTTGTGGCTGGTGCGGCAGGGGGCCCGCGAGACGCGGCTGCGCAACATCGCCCGCAAAGAGCTCAAGGAGCTCGCCGAGGGCCAGCGGCCGGACTTCGGTCCCCGGGAGATGCTGGTGGTCGACCGCGTGGTGCGGCTGTTCTGGGACGAGCCGGAGGCCGGGCGGGGGATCTGGGCGTCCCTGTCGACCCAACTGCGCAGCTCCCGGCACAGCGGGCTGCGCGATCGCGTCGCGACCGCGGTCCTGTTCGCGGGGGTCGAGCTCGGGCGGTGGAACCTCGACGCTGCGGGCCTGCTGGTCTTCCTGCCCTTTCTCGACTACGCCTGGCTGCCCGTCGAGGTCCGGCGCGCGGGGCTCGCCGGTCTGCAGGAGCCGGTCCAGGGCCTGCGCCACAACGCGACCTTCGACCAGATGCTGCGCTGGATCGAGTCGCCGCTGTGCCGCACGGCCTCCCCCCTGCGCTATGACCTCGCGAGACTGGCCGCGGTCCTGCGCATGCCGCAGCCGAAGGTGCTCGCGAAGGTCATCGATGCCCTCGACATGCAGCGCCTGGCGCGCGGCTTCGACCGCGACCCCGAGGCGGGGCTGCGCCTGACCCGGCAGCTCTTCACCGCGCGGGAGAAGCGCACGGCCTTCCTCGCGAAGATCCTCGAGAAGTCGACCCTGCGCCTGACCGAGACCCTCGCCCTGGCGGCCTCCCAGGGGCGCGACGAGGTGTTCGACCTCGTCGAGCAGCTCAAGCCGAACGAGCTGCGCGAGCTCTTCCAGCGCCTGCTCGACCGCGAGGCGGAGGCCGGCGACGAGCCCGGCCTGCGCGAGACCGGGCGGCTCGCCCGCCACCTCGGCACCGGCCTCGCCGCGCACCAGCCCGGGCGCTTCCTCAAGGGCTGGCTCGGCCGCAAGGACGCGGCGCGGACCAGCCGCTTCGCGGTCGAGGTGCTCGGCTTCTACGCCCAGGCCCTGAGCCCGAAGAAGATGTGGCGGCTGGTCTCGGCGCTGTCCCGGGCGCGGCTGCACATCTTCCTCGTGCACCTCGAGGCCTGCGTGCTGTTCCCCTTCGCCAGCGAGATGAAGCTCGCCCACGAGCTGCGCGCGTCCTCGGATCCGGAGGCCCGCAACTGGGCGGAAGGGCGCCTGCGCGCGGGACCTCCCGCGCCGCCGCGGGCCGATCGGGACGCGAAGGTCTCGGGCCTGAGCCCCAAGCAGCAGCGCCTCCTGCGCGGGGTCCCCGAAGAGCGCCTCGCCGAGGCCCTCGAGCCCTGCCTGCGGGCGCCCCGCCGGGGCCTGTGCGCGGCCCTCGCGAGCCGGCCCCTGCCCGAGCGCCCGCACCTGAAGGCCTGCCTCGCGCTGCTCGCCTGCGGCGACCCGCCGGCCGAGGTCGCGCTCCAGTTCCTGCGTTTCGGCTGCCCGGGCGGCGCCTTCCTCAGCCGGCTCGACGCGGGCATGGTCGCGACCTGGGAAGGCACGGCCAGCCTGTCGCTGCTCGGCCACGCCTGGCTGCACCGCTGGACGGCCCATCGCGCCCGGGTGGCCGAGGCGATCGGCAGCGATCCGGCCCGCCTGCGCGCGCTGCTCACCGAGGCGGCGGCGCTGCCGAGCCCGGTGTTGGCCGGGCAGATGTGGGAAGCGGTCGCGGGCCTGTGCAACGGCCTGCGCTTCCACGACAAGCCGCGGCTGCAGGCCCTGTGCCCGCCCGACACCCTCGAGCTGCTGCTCGCGCATCTCGACGGCCGGCTCGGGGTCAGCGCCGCGCGCTGCCTGGCGCGCTTCGCGGCGATCGCGACGGCGAACCAGCGACGCCACTGGGGCCGCCGGGTCGCCGAGCGGCTGCCGGACTGCCGGCCGGAGGTCACCGCCGAGCTGAGCAGCTGGGTCGACGTGCGCGGGCTGGTGCCGGGAGTCGGCGCGCGGCCCCGGCCCGCACCGGGAGGCTTCGCCGGGGCGCTGGCGACCAGCGACGACCTCGAGGCGCTGCGCAACGCGCTGCTCTCCTACGACGCGGAAGAAGCCCAGGACGCGGCCCTGCGCCTGCTCGCCCTCGGCGCCCGCGGCTGCGCCGTGATCGCGACGGTGCTCGAGGAGCACGCCGTGCCGCGGGAGTCCTACGCCGCCGCCGCCCATCACGTCCCCCACGCCGGACCGATCGCCGAGGTCTACGGGCTCCTCCCCGAAGGCCCCGCGCTCGCGCGGTTGACGGCGCTCGCCCGCAGCGCCCCGGGGGAGCTCGGCTTCACGTTGCTCCTGTGCCATCTCGAGCGGGAAGGGCGGGAGGCGACCGAGGCCGAGGCCGCGCGCCTGATCCGGCTCGTCGACGAGGACACCAACCCCGTCGGCTGGTTCATCGCCGGCCACTGGACGCGGCTCGTCGCCCTCGGCCTCGCCGAGCACGAGCTCGCCTTCGGGCTGGTCGGATGCGCCCAGCCGCGCGCCTACGTGCGGGCGCTCGACGTCCTGGCCGACCTGCCGCACGGCGATGACGTCGCCGACGCCCTGCGCCGCTTCCTCGCCAGCGACTCCCGGCGGATGTGGCGGGAGCGGGTGCGGGCGGCGCAGCTGCTGGTCGATGTCTACGAGGACAACTTCGGCTTCCCTGTGCTGATCAGCGACGCGCTCCGGGACGAGGGGCAGACCAACCCGTTCGTCGCCTGCGACGAAGAGCTCGCGGGCCTCGGGGTCGGGGCGGTGCTCGCCGCCGGTCCGCAGAACAAGCAGGAGCAGCGCCTCGTCAAGCTGCTGCTCGCCCGCCGGGTCCCCGCGGCGGTGTTCGACGCCGTCGCCCGCCGCCTGGTGCGCGAGCTGAGCTCGAACAAGCCGCGCTTCTCGATCGTCCGCCGGCTGCGCGGCTGGCTGGCCCCGACCCGCACCCCGGACCGGAAGCTGGCGGAGTCCTTCGCCTGGGGCGTGCGGCGCGGCCGCGAGCTGCTCGGCAAGGTCTACGACGTCGTGATGCACAGCGGCAAGGAGCTCGGCTTTACCCGCATCGGCCAGCGCAGCATCCAGGTCACGCCCCTGCCGATCCTCAAAGAGGAGCAGCGCGGCGAGGACATCGTGCGCGGCCTGATCGTCCACGAGTTCGGCCACCAGCTCTACCACAGTGACCCGGACGCGATGCTGGTCTGGAAGGAGGCCCAGAAGCTCGGCCTGCAGGGCCTGCTCAACCTCGTCGCCGACGAGCACCTCGAGCGCAACCTGCGCGCCCTCGACAAGGCCGACGGCGACCGCCTCAAGCGGCTCGCGTCCTACGCCTTCCATCACCTGACCCGGGAGGTAGAGGTCGAGAAGCTGTTGAGCAACCTCGGCCTGGGCAGCGCCCCGGTGCTGACCCGCACCCGCCTCGAGGTCGCGATCGACGCCGGCAAGGTGGTGGTCAAGAACGGCGAGGTGCTCGGCTCCCTCGCCCGCGATGGCTCGAGCTTCGTGCGCTTCGTGCGGGCCCTGCGCATGGGCCTGGGCAACCGCTACGCGGACCCGAAGGTCGCCGAGGCCCTCGAGCTCTTCCCCCGCGACTTCCGCCACTCGAACATGCGCGAGCTGCTCAAGATCACGCGCCAGCTGAAGGAGCTGTTCGGCGACGAGACCGGGGTCCTGGAGGAGTTCGGCCTGCACCCCTCCCTCGAGCCGGGCGACGGCGAGCTCAGCGTGTTCGGCGAGGGGCTGACCCAGGAGGAGCTGCAGGACCAGGTCGACCGCCTGCTGAACAAGCCGCGACCCCTCGATCCCGGCCCGCCGCAGAAGGGGCGCGGGGGCCTGGCCCTCAACGTCGGCAAGGACGAGAGCTTCCCGCCGATCCCCAAGGTCGTGCCGATGCCCTACGATCCCGCCAAGGCGCGGGAGTACGCCGCGACGGTGCGGCGCCCGGCCCAGACGATGCGGCGCTTCCTCGAGCAGCTCGGCCTGCGCCTCGAGCGCGAGCCGCGCCGGATCAGCGGGCGTAGCCTCGACCGCGGCAGCCTGCCCCGGGTGATCATCCAGGGCGACCCGCGGATGATGGTCGCGCGCCGGCTGCGCTCCAGGGCGGACCTCTTCCTCGGCCTGCTGATCGACTGCTCCGGCTCGATGGGGCGCCAGGACAACATGCACAAGGCGCGCCTGTTCGGCAGCCTGCTCGCCGAGGCCGTGCGCGGCCTGGCCGGCGTCGACCTGCGCGTGTTCGGCTTCACCGCCGCCGAGCTGTTCGACTGCGGCAGCGCGCGCCAGTGCTCGGTCGCGAGCCTGGAGGCGAGCGGCGGAAACAACGACGCCGGCGCCCTCCACCACGTCGCCCAGCTCGCCCAGCGCAGCGGGCGCCAGGGCAAGCTGCTGGTGATGATCAGCGACGGGCTGCCGACCGAGTGCACCGCAGACGCCCTGAGCGCGCTGGTGCGCCGGCTGTCGCGCAAGGGCATCTGCTGCGCCCAGGTGGCGGTGCAGCCGCTCAAGGTCGTATGCTTCCCGCACTACGTGCTGCTCGGCGGCGACGCGAGCCTCGGCGAGACGGTGCGCAAGTTCGGGCGCACGGTGGCGCGGCTGGTGCGGAAGACGATCCGATGACGGGATGGACTTCCAACGATCTCGACGGCCATCCCGCGAAGCGAGGTCGGTTCCCGAACGAACGAGGGGAGGGGGTGAACCCTTCCCCTACACGGTGTCAGGCAACTGCTCGATTCCCCTGTTGGGGCGGGGATTACCCCCGCCCGTCGAACCAGGACAGAAGGATGCTGAGGTCAGAGAGGAGGACACGATGAGCCGCTGGAACGTCTCGGAGCTCGAGACCGGCAAGGTGATGGAGACGACCTTCTGGACCAACCCGGTCAAGGAGTCGCGCTTCCGCTTCCGCGCGACCCACCTCGACGGGCGGAGGGCGCCGAAGGTGGTGCTGTGCGACGACGCGCGCATCCAGGTCGGCCAGCCCTGCAAGGTGCGCATCGAGCGCATCACCAAGCCCGGCCGGGAAGACCACGGCGCGATCGAGGTCACCTTCGTGCGCGGGCTGAACCTCAAGCTCGAGGGCGTCTACCTCGACCCGATGGTCGCGCGCAAGCTGCAGGTGCTGCTCGAGAGCGGCCTGAACATCCTGCTCGACGGGCCCCAGGGCTGCGGGAAGACGGTGCTCGCCCGCAGCCTGGCCGAGACGCTCGGCTACGAGTTCGTGTTCTTCAACTGCGGGGCGGTCGTCGAGGCGACCGACTTCCTCGCCACGGTGCAGGTGCGCGCGGGCGACGCCGGGCGGCCGGTGATGGACTTCATCAAGACCGAGGTGCTGCTCGCCATCGAGCGCTCGCAGGAGGAGCCGCGGCGCCGCTTCCTCGTCTTCCTCGACGAGCTCAACCGCTGCCAGGAGGCCGCCCGCAACGCCCTGATGCCGGCGCTGGACACCACCCGGCGCATCTTCCACCCGATCGAGAACCGTTTCGTCGAGATCCCCGACAACGTCCAGTTCATCGCCGCCGTCAACCGCGGCGATGAGTTCTCGGCGACCTTCGGCATCGACGCCGCCCAGCTCGACCGCTTCGCGCCCCTGAAGATGGACTACCTGCCGCCGGACAAGGAGGTCGAGCTGCTCGCCGGGCGGCATCCGGAGCTCGGCCGCGGCATCCTCGAGCAGGTCGTCGGCCTCGCCGACAAGATCCGCCGCCAGCCCGAGGTCGCGACCGGGCTGTCGGTGCGGGCGACCGAGGAGGTCTGCCTGTACCTCAAGCACCCGCTGTTCGTGGACAACCAGCGCGACAACCTCGCCGAGATCCTTCAGTCCTCCTTCTGCGGACGTTTCTCCGGCCACTTCGAGGACCCCGGCAGCGACGCCGGCGCGGTCTGGGCGACGATCCAGGCCGGGATGAAGGTGAAGGAGGAATGAGATGAGGCGCCGCGCTCTGCTGCTCGCCGCCCTCCTGGTCGGCTGCACACCGGTCGCGGTGGAGCCGGAGCCGGCGCAGGCGCACCCGGTCTCACGTCTGCTGATCCCGCCCGCGCCCGGCGAGCCCTGGCTGGAGGCCAACCCCTCGGGCCGGGCGCCGTTGGCCGCCATCCTGCGCTTCAGGCCGACGGAAGCGGTCGAGCTGCGGATCACCGCGACCTGCGCCGACCACGCCTTCACGATCCCTGCGTCCGGAGAACGCGAGGACTGGGACCTGCCGCTGGTCGGCTTCCGGCCCGACCGTGACTACACCGTCGAGGTCGCCGTGGGCGGTGGGCGAAGCTTCGCGCTGCCCTTTCGCACCCCGCCCCTGCCCGAGCCCTTCCCGCACATCGAGCTGCGCGGCTCCCACCGCGAGCGCCTGGAGCCCGGGGTCGTGCTGACGAACATCTACCGCGCCGACACCAAGACCGACGGCCTGTTGGTCGCCTTCGACGCCGAGGGCGAGGTCGTCTGGTTCTACCGCAGCGAGGGGCACCGGGTCGGCGGCACCCGCCGGCTCGCCAACGGCAACTTCCTGTACGTCGCCAACCGCCTCGAGCTGGTCGAGATCGACCTCCTCGGCCTCGAGCGGCGCCGCTACCACAGCCGCCTGAAGAAGCGGCCCGCGAAGGGCAGCATCGCGGTCGACGTCGACAGCTTCCACCACGAGCTGCTCGAGCTGCCGTCGGGGAACTTCCTCGTCCTCTCGTCCGAGCTGCGGATGCTGCCGGACTACCCGACCAGCGAGCTCGACCCCGACGCGCCGCGCCTGCTGCTGCCGGTGATCGGCGACGTGCTCGTCGAATTCTCCCCCGACGGGACGGTGCTCGCGAGCCACGCGCTGATGGACCTGCTCGATCCCTACCGCATCGGCTACTACTCGCTCAGCAACTATTGGAACCCGATCTACGGCCGCCGGACGATGGACTGGAGCCACGCCAACGGCATGGCCTGGGATCCGGAGCGGGACGAGGTCGTCATCTCCCTGCGCCACCAGGCCGCCCTGGTCGCCATCGGGCGGAAGGACGGGGAGCTGCGCTGGATCCTCGGCGACCCGGAGGGTTGGTCGCCCGCGCTCGCCGAGCACCTGCTCACGGCCGAGGGCGCGCTGCTCTGGCCCTACCATCAGCACGCCCCCTGCTGGACCTCCCGCGGCACCCTGCTCCTCTACGACAACGGCAACGCGAACCCCTTCCTCGACGACGCGCTCGAGCGCTCGCGCGCGGTCCTCTACAGCCTCGACGCCGAGTCTGGCACGGCGCGCGTCACCTGGTCCGACGAGCTGGGGCCGCGGCTCTCGGTCATCGCCGGCGACGCCGATCGACTCCCCGGCGGCAACCTCATGATCCTCGACTCCTTCATCGTCGAGGGGCTCGAGGACGGGCTGCCGCAGGTCCGCTCGTGGCTGCGCGAGCTCGACCCCGCGCGACCCGACACCGCGCTGTGGTCGGCGCGCCTACCTCTGAACATGTTCCTCTACCGCGCGCTGCCCTGGGCCCGACTGCCCGGGGAACGCGGCGACGCGCCATCTCGCTGACGCCCTCGTCCTGGGGTCATGGGCGCGTATTCCGGGCCTATCCGGAGCGCCCCCCAGGAGAGCGTCATGACCAAGCACCGCCCCAACACCCGTCCTCGTCGCGCGCTCGCGCTCGCGCTCGCGTCGCTGCTGACGACCGTCACCGGCTGCGCGAGCGCTCGCTCAGCGTCCAGCTTCCGCGTCGAGCAGCCCTTCCCCAGCGAGGCCGAGCTCGAGCAGATCAGCCAGCGCCCGGCCCCGACCCGCGAGCAGCTGTTCACCGAGGCCCCGGTCCCCGTCGACGCCTGG
>JAUIEM010000123.1 GCA_030428695.1 bacterium | reverse complement strand
CCGCGCAGGAAGTGCAGCGTCGCCGGCAGGACCCGGCTGATGCGGAAGAGCTCGCCGGCGGCCCGGCCGAGGGCGTCGTCCGGGGTGCCCTTGTCGACCGTGAGGAAGAAGCTCGGGCCGGCCTCGCGCGCGACGTAGCAGCCCTTCAACACGCGCCCGGCCCCGCACTGGACCCGCAGCCACTTCAGGCGCTCGGGCTCGACGCCGAGGTGGCGGAAGCCGTCGGGGGGATCCCAGCCGTCGCCGTCCGGGTCCTCTTCCGCGTAGCCCCACTCGATCAGCTTGTCGCGCAGCTTCCAGTCGGGGAACTCGACATAACCGACCGCCGGCGATGACTGCAGCCAGACGCCATCCTTGGGATCCACGCGCGCGCCTCCTGCTGGGGGAGTCCCCAGGGTAGCGTGGAGGACTTCGGGGCGCGAGCGCGTTGCGCGCCGGAGCGCCAGCGACTATCCTCGGGATGCCGCAGTCCGGAGGCTGGCCGGTGGCGCACGAGCCGATTTCCCACTGCCAACTCGTCGACTTCATGAACCGCTCCCTCGAGCTGATGAAGCGCGTGGTCGGCGCTGTGCGTGCATCGCCCGAGGAGCCGGCGAGCCCGGAGCACTGCGAGAGCTTCCAGGTCTACGTCGCGATGCTCCAGGACTACAAGGACTACGACTACTACATGAAGCGCGAGCGCTGGAACTGGATCTGGGAAGGCGCGGAGACCTACTCGAACAAAGAGCTGTACTTCCGCCTCGCCTGGATCAACCGCGAGATCGTCTGCATCCTGTAGCAGTCCGTCGGTGTCCGACCGGGCGTAGACCCCGCGCTCGACCTCGGACCACCAGAACCAGCCGCGGATCGACCTCCATCTTCGCCACCCCCTTTACCTCCCCGCCCGGGTTTCGTAGCGTGCGGGAAAGTCCGTCGGCGGCTGCGCCGGGTCGGATTCCACAGGAGGAAACATGCTGCGCACGAGCAATCCCGTGTTGCGCGAGAGCACCTTCGAGAACCTCGGAGAGCACGCCTACAGCGACCGGATGACCGTCGACGGCACCGTCAACCGCACCCTGATCCTGCTCAGCCTGGTCGTCGTCTCGGCCCTCGGCGTCTGGGTCTACGCGACCGGCGCGACCGGCGCGCTGATCGAAGCGCGCATGGGGATCGTGATCGGGCTGGCGATCGGCGGCGCGATCGCGGGCCTCATCCTCGCCGTGATCACCGCCTTCCGGCGCCTGAAGGCGGTCCAGACCGCGCCGCTGTACGCCGTCGCCGAGGGCCTCTTCCTCGGCGCCCTGTCGACGGTGCTCGAGACCCACTATCCCGGCATCGCCCTGCAGGCCGGGGCCCTGACCATGCTGGTGATGTTCACGATGCTCGGGCTGTACAAGACCGGCGTGATCAAGGCGACCGCGCGCTTCCGCGCCGGCGTGATCACCGCGACCTGCGCCGTCATGTTCTTCTACATGATCAGCTTCGTGGCGAGCATGCTGGGCTTCAACCTGCTCGGCGGCCTGTTCGCGGCCAACCCGCTGCTGTCGATCGGTCTCAGCGTGTTCCTGGTCGGCCTCGCCGCGCTCAACCTGATCCTCGACTTCGACTTCATCGAGCGCGGCGCCGCCGCCGGTCTGCCGAAGGCGATGGAGTGGTACGGGGCCTTCGCCCTGACGGTCACGCTCGTGTGGCTGTATTTCGAGATCCTGCGACTGCTCGCAAAGCTCCGCCGGCGTTGAGTTTGTCCGTGCCGGCAGCAGTTGGTAGACTTCGGATCCAGGGCGAAAGTTCCATCGGCACGCAGCGACGGGGGGTCCCGCGCCATGCGAGGCCGTGCGGGCTTCGTTTGCGGATCGCGGACAGGGAATCGTAGGAGCGCCGGGGCGCCATGATGTCGGACAGTTCCCGGGCCAGCCGGATCGCCGAGGCGATCTGCCGCATCGCCGAGGGCGACCTCGACGATGACGAGGCGGTGGTGCGCTCCGCCTATCCGGGCCTCGCCACCGAGATCATGAAGACCTACCGCCTGGCGGTGCCGCGCGAGTCCTCGGGGAACTGGGTGCCGCCGCAGACCGGCGAGGACTTCGACGGTTACCGCATCCACGGCATCCTCGGCGAGGGCGGCAACGCGGTGATCCTGCGCGCCGAGCGGGACGGCCGCCGGGTCGCCCTCAAGGTGCTGCCGCCCAGCGGCACCGACGCGAAGATGCGGCTCGCCCGCTTCAAGCGCGAGGTCACCCTGCTGCAGACCCTCGACCACCCCGACATCGTCAAGATCGAGGAGATGCGGCTCTGCAAGGGCATGCCCTACGGGGTGATGGAGTTCGTCGAAGGCTGCTCCCTCGACCAGCTCCTGTTCGCCCTGCGGGCGGGCTACCCGGCCGAGATCGTCGGCGGCCGGCTGGTCGGCTTCGGCAGCGAGAAGCTCGGCCCCGACGCGCGGCCCGTCCAGTCCTCCCGCGCCTACATCGGCGCGATCGTGCGGCTCGGCGTGCGGCTCGCCCGGGTGCTCGAGTACGCCCACGAGAAGGGGGTGGTGCACCGCGACATCAAGCCCGGCAACGTGATGATCCGCAGCGACGGCCGCCCGGCCCTGCTCGACTTCGGGCTGGCCTGGGAGTTCTCGAGCCCGCGCCTGACCCAGACCGGCGACGTGGTCGGCACCCCGGCCTACATGTCCCCCGAGCAGGCGAGCGCCGACCAGAACGGCGTCGGCGCCCTCAGCGACCTGTACGGGCTGACCGCGGTGCTGTACGAGTGCCTGACGCTGAAGATCCCTTTCCAGGCCGACAACTGGTGGGAGGTGGTGCGGAAGGTCCTCGCCGAGACGCCGCCGGCCCCCCGCGAGCTCAACCCCGAGCTGCCGGCGGCCCTCGAGGCGCTGCTGCTGCGCGGGATGGCGAAGCTGTCCGAGCAGCGCTTCCACAGCGCCGGCGAGATGGCGCGGGCCCTCGAGGCGCTCTACGTCAACCTGCGCGACGGGGGCCTGTTCGAGTCGACGGGCTCCGGCGAGCGGCCGAAGTACCAGCCGCAGGCCCTCGAGCCGCCGAGCTCGCGGCTGATCGTCGTGCCGGCCGGGAAACGCGCGCCGCGGCGCTGGTGGCGCGCGCTGCCGGTCCTCCTCTTGCTGCTCGCCGTCGGCATCGCGACCTGGGCCGTCCTGTCCCGGGACCCGCGCCTGGCCGCGATCCGCCAGCTGCGCGCCGATCCGCCCTTCCCGCGGGCGCTGCTCGCCGAGCTGCCACCGGCGGAGGCGCCCGCCTTCCGGGCCTATCTCGCCCTGCTGCTCGAGCAGCCCGTACCCGAGGAGCACGCCGGCGACCCGATCGCCGAGGCGGCCTTCCTGGTCTCCCGGCAGCGGGCCGACGCACGCGAGGAGCTGCCGTGGATCCCCGACGATCCGCTCGCCGACCGGGTGCGGGTGCTCCTGTACACCGACGCCGGCGCGGACTCCCTCGCCTGGGTCTACTGCCAGCGCCGCCTCGACCAGGAGGGCCGCCGGCCCGACCTGCTCGTGCTCGCCGCCGAGCTCCGCCCGACCGAGCGCGACGCCCTCCTGCGCGAGGCGCTCGAGCGCGCGCCGGAGGGCCTGCTCGCCCACTGGAAGCGCGGCCAGTGGCTGGTCGAGCGCGGCGACATCGGCACCGGGCGCCCCCTGCTCGAGGCCGCGCGCGCCCGGGTCGACAAGGCCCCGGCCAGCCTCGAGCGGGCGCTCGCCCGGGCCTGGCTGCGCTCGGGGAAGGCGCGCGAGGGGCTCGAGCTGCTCGACGGCATCGACCAGCTCGGCGACGGAGAGCTCTTCCTCCTGCGGGGCGAGGGCCACCTGCAGCTCGGCGAGCTGGTCGAGGCCCGGCGCGACTTCCGGGCGGCGGCGAGCTCGCCCGCCCACCGCCACCTCGCCTGGCTCGGGCTGGCGGCGATCCACGTCGAGGAGGGCAAGCGCAGCGCCGCGCGGAAGATCCTCGCCGAGCTCTCGGCCCCCGAGGACGCCTTCTGGCGCGAGGTCTACCAGCGGCTGGAGCGGGCCGTCGGGGAGTGAGGCGGGGGGGATTCCGACTCCGATTCGGATTCGGATTCCGGTTCCGATTCGGAATTGCCTCCCTCCCTCGGTCGCCCGCGGCGACTCGCACCTTCGATCCTCCGTCCCCTTCTGGGAGCCGAGGCCGCTGGCGGGTAGAATGAGGCCAGGAGGAACCCCCGATGGCCCGCCCCCCGCAAGTGCTACGTCCCCCGAGCGCCTGATGCCGCGCGTGCTGCTCGTCGCCCCTGGGACGTGGTTCGCCCACAGCTACGGCAACCGCTGGACCTTCCCCGCCGGGATGCACATCGTCCACTCCCGGCTCCGGTCCCGGCCCGGCTTCACCCTGCACAGCCTCGACCTCGGCCTCGACTGCGGGGGCTCGCCGCGCCTGGAGCAGATCCCCGCCAAGCTCGCCCAGGTGATCGACGAGGTGGAGCGCGGCCGCTGGGAGATCGTCGCCCTGCGCTGCTGGACCAGCCTGGAGTGGGTCGGCGCCTCGCTGCTCGCGCGGGTGCTGCGGCGGCGCTTCCCGGAGCTGTGCATCGCCGCCGCCGGCTGGCACGTCAAAGGCCATCCGGAGGACTTCCTCGCCGCGGACAGCCCCTTCGACTACGCCCTCGCCGGCGACGGCGTCGCCGGGCTGCTCGAGGTCGCCGCGCGGGGACGTCCGGCGCAGCCCACCCTGCTGCGCTCGCCGCTCTACCGCGACACCGCCGACTTCGGCCTCGACTGGGACGAGTTCCCGCTGCTCGCGGCCTGCGACGAGGTCGGCCTGTACCTGAGCTTCGGTTGCCCCTTCTCCTGCGCCTTCTGCGCCGAGAGCCTCGCGACCGCGGGCTACGCCGCCTACGACCCCGACCGCGCCGCCGAGGAGGTGATGCGCGCCGCGGCCCTGCCGGGGATCCGCCGGGTGCTGCTGTACGACCCCCTGTTCGGGGTGCGGGCGAGCTGGCGGCGGCGCTTCCTCGAGCGCCTCGTCGCCGCGAAGTTCGACACCACCCTGTGGCTGGAGGCGCGGGCGGACACCTTCGCCGAGCGCGACCTCGACCTGCTCGCCCAGCTCGACGTCGACATCGGCATGGGCCTCGACTCCGGCTCGCCGGCGATGCTCGAGCGCATGGCGAAGACCCGCAAGCCGGCGCGCTACCTGCAGGGCTTCCGGGACATCAACGCCGGCCTGAACGCCCGGGGCATCCGCCACGAGATGTTCGTGATGTTCCACCACCCCGGCGAGACCCTCGCCACCCAGCAGGAGTCGCTCGCCTACCTCGAGGCCCTGCTCGCCCGCCCCGATCAGCACGGCATGATCGTGCCCGCCGGCTACGCCCACTACCCGGGCGCCCGCACCTACGCCGAGGCGGACGATGCCTTCGTCGCCTACCCGCGCTGGTGGCGGGCCTGCCAGGACCACCGCAGCCTCGCCGAGGCGGTCGTGCCCAGCGCGGACTACTGGAAGCACCCCGAGGCGATGGCGGCCTGGCCCGAGCAGTTCTGCGCCCTGTCCGAGCGGGTCGCGCCGCACGCCGCCCCCCACGTGCGGGAGCGGCTCCCCGGCCACCTGCTCGGGGTGCGCACGGCGCCGCACTTCTCCGCCGCCCAGGCCGCCTCGCTGCACGCGCTGTTCGAGGGCGACCCGGCGGCCTACCCGGACTGGATCGACAGCTACCTGCGGCACAGCTCCGCGGCGATCACGGCGCTGCTCGAGCAGCAGCTCGCCGCGCTCGCGGTGTCCCCCGCATGAGCCCACCCCCGTTCGGGCACCGCTTCCTCACGCGCTTCGAGGAGTTCGCGACCCATTACCGTGCGCGCCCGGGCCGGGTGCTCGACCGCCTGCTCGCGCTGCTCGCCCTCGTCGCGGGCCTGACCCTGGTGTGGGAGCTCGGCTACCGCTGGGAGCCCGGCTCGGTGCGCGAGGAGTTCTTCGTCCAGGTCACCGACGCGATCGTGCTGATGGTGGTCGTCAAGCTGCTGCTCGACCTGGTCTGCGCCCGCAGCTCCTGGCTGCACTGGACCTCGAACAAGGCCGGTGGCTTCCTCGCCTTCCTCGGCACCGTCTACGCCGGCCTGCGCCTGACCGGCACCGCCGCCTGGGAGCTCGAGACCTTCTGGACCGTGCTCGACCACGCCGTCCGGGCCTACCTCTTCACCACCCAGGGCTACGTGCTGTGGCAGGCCCTGTTCGGCAAGGTCAAGCTCGGCCCGGCGGCGGTGATGGCGACGACCTTCGCGGCGATCATCCTCGCCGGCACGGGCATGCTGATGACCCCGAAGGCGACGCCGCCGGAGGTCGAGCTGTCCTTCGTCGACGCGCTCTTCACCGCGGTCAGCGCGACCTGCGTGACCGGCCTGGCGGTGCTCGACACCGGGACGGAGTTCACGCGCACGGGCCAGCTCGTCATCCTCGTGCTGATCCAGATCGGCGGCCTCGGCCTGATGACCTTCGTCGCCTACTTCTCCCTCGCGCTCGGGGAGGGGCTCGGCCTGCGCGACCGGGTGCTGCTGCGCGACCTGCTCAACATCGGCAAGGTCGGCGGCGTCACGCAGGTGCTGACCTTCACCCTGGTGCTGACCTTCGTCATCGAGGCCCTCGGCGCGGTCGGGCTGTACTTCTTCCTCGACATGCCCGGCCAGGACCGGCTGTACAGCGCGATCTTCCACTCGATCAGCGCCTTCTGCAACGCCGGCTTCGCCCTGAGCGGGGACAGCCTGGTCGGCCAGAGCAACGCCGCCCTGGGGGTGGTCAGCGCCCTGATCATCGCGGGCGGCCTCGGCTTCGTCGTCTGCCAGAACCTCGTCCGCGTCGGGATCGACCGCTCGCGGCGGCGGCTGCGGCCGGCGCGGGTGCTGCTACACACCAGGGTGGTGCTGTTCGTCACCGGGCTGCTGCTGCTCTTCGCCTGGCTCGGCATCGCGCTGCTGGAATGGGACGCGCCGGCCTTCGCCGGGCTGGAGGGCGTCGACTTCGCGGTGCACACCTTCTTCCAGTCGGTGACGACCCGCACGGCGGGCTTCAACTCGGTCGGGATGCACCTGTTGAGCCCGGCGACCGTGGTGCTGTTCCTGGTCTGGATGTACATCGGCGCCTCGCCGGCCTCGACCGGCGGCGGGCTGAAGACGACGACGGTCGCGATCCTGTTCGCGAGCATGCGCGCCTTCCTCTTCGACCGCGACGACGTCGAGCTGTTCAAGCGCCGGGTGCCGCGGCGGCTGGTGCACCACGCGACGGTGCTGTTCATCGGCTCGCTGCTCGGCTGCCTCGGGCTCCTGTTCCTCCTCAGCATCACCGAGCCGGACTGGACGCTGCAGAACCTGTTCTTCGAGGTGATCTCCGCCCTCGGCACGGTCGGCCTGTCGCGGCACGGCTCCGCGAACCTGTCGACGGTCGGCCGCTGCGTGATCGCCTTCGCGATGTACCTCGGGCGGCTCGGGCCCTTGACGCTGCTGCTCGCGATGACCGAGATGCGAGCGGGCAAGCCGCTCTTCCGGTATCCTCTGGGGAACCTGATGATCGGGTGAGGAGCGATCGGATGCGGAAGTGCAGGGGAGCGTCCTTCCCGATCGCACGAAGGGAGGGGGTAAACCCCTCCCCTACCTCCCAAAGAGTGTGCCTTTCCCGAGGTAGGGGCGGGGTTTACCCCCGCCCGTCCCGAGAAGGGTGAGGAGCCTGCCTTGCGACGTTTCGCCGTGATCGGCCTCGGGTACTTCGGCAACAAGCTCGCGCTCAGCCTCGCCGAGCAGGGCGGAGAGGTCATCGCGATCGACAAGGACCTCGAGCTGGTCGAGGAGATCGCCGACCGGGTCGACCTCGCGGTCAAGCTCGACGCCGCCGACAAGAAGGCGCTGATCGCCCAGGACGTGCCCCACGTCGACACCGCCATCGTCGCGATCGGCAAGGACTTCGAGAACGCCGTGCTGGTGACGATGACCCTCAAGGAGCTCGGCGTCCCGCGGGTGATCGCGCGCTGCCGCACCGAGACCCAACGCCTGATCATGAAGAAGATCGGCGCCGACGAGCTGGTCAGCCCCGAGGACCAGCAGGCCGTGTTGCTGTCGCGCAAGCTGTTGCAACCGAACGTGTTCGAGACCATCGCCCTGGCGCCTGGCCAGCGCATCGTCGAGATCATGGCCCCCGACTTCATGCACTCCCGCTCGCTCAAGGACCTCAACCTGCGCAACCGCTACCGCGTCAACCTGATCGCGATCCGCCGCACCGAGGACGGCGACCCCGTCGTCGAGTTCCCGACCGCCGAGACCGTGGTCGAGAAGGAGGACCGGCTGGTCGTGATCGGCGCGGACAAAGACATCGAAGAGCTGACCGCCTGACGGAGGAGAACCCCGTGCGCCACGCCCTGTTGCTCGCCCTCGCCGCCGCCACCCTGTGGGGGCAGGAACCCCACAACGACCCCGCCCTCGGCAACCGCCTGAGCCGCGCGCTGACCCGGGCCTTCGCCGACGACGACCGGGTGCGTTTCCCGGCCATCCTCGACGAGCCGGCCCTCGACGTCCGCCTCGATGGCCGACCCGACGCCCACGAGCGGCCTCTCGACTGGGCGGAGGTGTACGCGAACATGCTGCCGGGCACCCTGATCGTCGCGAGCGGCTACACCTGCGACAAGTGCAGCCGCATCCACGCCCGTCCGGCCTCCGGGTTCATCATCAGCGAGAGCGGGCTGATGGTGACGAACTACCACGTGGTCGACATCGACAACCCGAGCCCGCTGATCGCGATGGACGGCGCCGGCAACGTCCACCACGTCAGCGGCTGGGTGCGGGTGTCCGAGCGGGACGACCTCGCCGTGCTGCAGCTCGAGGGCGAGGGCCCCTTCGTGCCGCTCAGCCTGGCGCCGCAGGTGCCGCCGACCGGCAGCGAGGTCGCGGTGCTCGGGAACCCCGACAAGCACTACTTCTTTTTCTCGACGGGGGTGGTCTCGCGCTATTTCACGCGGGGCCGCGGACACGTCCCGAACCTCGCGATCACCGCGCCTTTCGCGCGTGGCTCGAGCGGGGGCCCGGTGGTCGATCGCAAAGGGGATGTGGTGGGAATCGTCCGCGCGACCGATTCCATCTATTACACCGAGCACGGCGAGGAACAGCGTGATTTCCAGATGGTCGTGCGCATGGTGGTCCCGGTCGACCTCCTGAGAAAACTGCTGGAGTAAAGGAATGCGTACGCTCTCCGCCCTCGTCGCGCTGTGTCTGCTCGGGTGCGCCAGCGCCCCGCCCCCCAAGGACTACACCCGCCCGCTGCCCGCGGGCGCCGCCGCCCTCGAGAAGGTCCCGCCGGAAGCCTGGCCGGACCTCGGCGCCTCCCTCGGCTCGCCCTCGAGCCTGCGGGCCGCCCTCGAGAACAGCCTGTCCTTCCTCGCCAAGCCGAGCTCCCACCAGCGCTTCCCGATCGCCGGCGTCTCCCACGACCAGGTGCGTATCGGCTGCGAGCGCTTCCTCGCCCTGCTCGACCAGGGCCTGCGCGGCGCCGCCCTGCAGGAAGCCCTGCGGCGCGACTTCGACCTGTACCGCTCGCGGGGCTGGGACGGCTCCGGCGAGGTGCTCTTCACCGCCTACTGCGAGCCGATCTACGAGGGCAGCCTGACGCCCGACGCCGAGTTCCGCTACCCGCTCTACCGCCTGCCCTCCGACCTGGTCAAGGACGCCGAGGGCAACACCCTCGGCCGCCGCACCGCCGGCGGCCTGGTGCCGTACCCCTCGCGCCGGGAGCTCGAGAGCTCGGGCCAGCTCGCCGGCCTCGAGCTGGTCTGGCTCGCCGACCCGGTCGACGCCTACGTCGTGCACGTCCAGGGCTCGGCGCGCATCCGCCTGACCACCGGCGGCGAGCTGCGGGTCGGCTACGCCGGCAAGAACGGCCAGCCCTACGAGAGCCTCGGCCACTGGCTGGTCGCCCAGGGCGCGATCCCCAAGGAGCGCATCAGCCTCGAGGCGATCCGCGCCTGGCTGGCGGCGCATCCGGAGCGCCTGTGGGAGGCCCTCTGGCACAACCCCTCCTACGTCTTCTTCACCGAGACCGTCGGCGGCCCCTACGGCAGCCTGAACGTGCCGGTCCTGCCCGGCCGCAGCATCGCGACGGACCGGACGATCTTCCCGCCGGCGGCCCTGTGCTTCCTGACCACCTCGCTGCCCTTCGCGGCCGCGGGCTCGCCGACCGGCTACGTCTTCCGCCCCTTCGCCGGCTTCCTCTGCAACCAGGACACCGGCGGCGCGATCCGCTCCCCGGGCCGCGCGGACATCTTCCTCGGCTCCGGCCCCGAAGCCGAGCGCCGGGCGGGCTACACCAAGCAGGAGGGCCGGCTCTACTTCCTGCTCGCGAAGGGCGGTCCCTCGTGAGCCTGCGCGAGCTGATCGCCCTCGGCACCGCCAGCCAGGTGCCGACCCGCCAGCGCAACCACAACGCCTACCTGTTGCGCTGGGACGGCCACGGCTTCCTGTTCGATCCCGGCGAGGGCACCCAGCGCCAGTTCATCTTCGCCAACGTCGCCGTGTCGGCCGTCACCCGCATCTTCATCAGCCACTTCCACGGCGACCACTGCCTCGGCCTGGCCGGCATCGTCCAGCGCCTCAGCCTCGACAAGGTGCCGCAGACGGTCGAGGTGTACTATCCCCAGTCCGGGCAGGTGTTCTTCGACCGCCTGACGCGCGCCTCGATCTTCGTCAACAACCTGCGCCTCAAGCCCTGCCCGGTGCCGGACGCCGGCGGCGTGGTGTGCGACGACGGCCAGTTCACCATCAGCGCCCTGCCGCTCGACCACCCCGTGCCGACGGTCGGCTACCGCATCAAGGAGCCGGACAGCCGCCGCTTCCTGCCCGACAAGCTCGCCGCCCTCGGCCTCGCCGGGCCGGCGGTCGGGAAGCTGCAGCGGGAGGGACAGATCGAGCACCAGGGCAAGACCGTGCGGGTCGAGGACGTGACCGAGGAGAAGCCCGGCGCGGTCTTCGCCTTCGTGATGGACACCCGCGTCACCCCCCTGGCCGTCGAGCTCGCCCGCGCCGCGGACATGCTGCTGATCGAGGCGACCTTCCTCGAGAGCGAGCGCAAGCTCGCCCGCAACTTCGGGCACCTGACCGCCAAGGAGGCGGCGACGATCGCGAAGGAAGCGGGCGTGCGCGAGCTGATCCTCGGGCACTTCTCGCAGCGCTACGGGAACTCCCGGGCGCACCGGGACGAGGCGCGGGAGGTCTTTCCGCGGACGCGGGCGCTGCGGGATCTCGACAGGGTGGCGTTCTACCGGCCTTAGCGTTGGTCTTCATACCACTGGAAGGCTTCATCGAGGTCGGCCTCAGCATCTCGGCGAACAAAGAGCCTCACCTTTGCCGCTCTCGAATCCGTCGAAGTGCGTCGGTTCCCGGGATTCCTGGCTCCCTGTCAACCTCAAACTCATCGAGCCGGCGGTCGAGCTCAGTACGCTGCCCTTCGTTGAGGTCAACCTCCTCGGAAGAGAGGCTCTTCCAGATCTCTTCGATAAGGGCGAGGCGTTCACTCGCGGTGAGCTCCCTCAGGTCAACATTCAGGTACTTCATGGGCTCGTTTCCGAGCTGAGCTGCTGTGAGCATCGTAGCCTCGCGCAAACTCGTTGCAACTCCGATTCGGCGCTGGTTGGTGTTGCGCCCTGCCGGGCGCCCGGACCACCGCGTCCCGGTCGACGGCAGAAGTCGATCGCCGTGCGCTTACACGCGCCGACGGGCCTGGCGAACATCCAATCCGGCAGACCGATCCCTTGTCCCTGACCAGTCTTCGACGGACACGGCAACAGTACCGCGAATCGTGGCGTAGAGTGCGCCAGCGTTCGCTGGTCATCCCGAGCGGGGCAACCGCCATCAAACGCCCGCCGCGCCGTCCCCCGTAGCCAACGCCCAGGCCTGCGCGAGCACCGCGTCGAACATCGCGGGCGTCAGCCTCCCGGTCTGGGTGTTGTGCTGGCTGACGTGGTAGCTCGCGACCAGATGCAGCGGCAGGGGCGCGCCGACGACCGCGCCGTGGGCGAACTTCGGGCGGCGGCCGGGGAACTGGACGCCGTCGGCGATGAAGTGGCGGAGCAGGCTGTCGAAGCCGATGCGGCCCAGGGCGAGCACCACCCGGGCCCGCGGCAGCAGGCCGAGCTCTTCGGTCAGGAAGGGCGCGCAGCGGCGCAGCTCGTCGGCCTTGGGCTTGTTCTGCGGCGGGACGCAGCGCAGGGGGGCGGTGATCCAGACCCCGGACAGGGTCAGGCCGTCGTCGCGGGACACGGCCTCCGGCTGGCTGGCCAGGCCGGCGCGGTGCAGGGCGGCGAAGAGGAAGTCGCCGGAGCGGTCGCCGGTGAACATGCGGCCGGTGCGGTTCGCGCCGTGGGCGCCGGGGGCGAGGCCGACGATGACCAGGCGGGCGTCGGGGTCGCCGAAGGCGGGCACCGGGCGCCCCCAGTACTCCTCGTCCCGGTAGGCCCGGCGCTTGACGCGGGCGACCTCCTCGCGCCAGGCGACCAGGCGCGGACAGGCCCGGCAGGCGGTCACGCGGGCTTGCAGGGCGTCGAGGCTCACGCCTCGGGGGCGCCTTCGCTGGCGCGGGACTCGAGCTCTTCGAGCAGGGGCTGGAGGCGCTCGGCGTCGGCCTCGTACAGGCGCAGGTTGCGGGCGGGGTAGAAGGCCGGCCCCTCCCCGGCGGCGCTCAGCTCGCGGGCGAGGCGCAGCTTGTGCCACAGGGTGATCCACTCGCGGGCCTCGAGGCCGAGCTGCTCCCACACCGGCCAGGCCTCCGCGCGGTGCAGGGGGAGCGGTCCGGCGAGGAGGGCACCGAGCTGGTCCGGATGTGCCCGCGCCCAGCTCAGGGCATCTTCGCCTCCGACGAGGAAGGCGCGCAGCTCGCGCGGATGCAGGGAGACGCGCAGCAGCCGGCCGCGCAGCTCGCGGACCGCCAGGCCGTCGACGAGGTGCTCGGCGCCGCGGACGTGGGGCGTCGCGAGGACCATCGGCACGACGAAGGAGCAGACCAGCACGGTCGCGGTCACCCAGATCAGGATCTCCGAGACGTCGTAGAAGGCGAGCATCGGGTCCACGGTTGTCTCCCTTGGGGAAGCGGGCGCATGCCTACAGACCATCCCGCAGGGCACCGGTCAACCTTTGTGATGCGGTGCACCCGTCGGATCCCGAACGGCCGCGCGGCGATGCTCAGCCCTTCTTGCCGCCGAGGCGTGAGCCGAGGCGGAGCTTGGGGATCGGCCGCGGCGTCGGCTCGGGTGCGGTCGGCGCTGCGGGTGCCTCGGGCGCGGGGGCGCTCGGCGAGGACGTCTCCGCCGGCTCGGAGGCCGGGCTGTCGGTGGAATCCTTCGCCGCCGGATCGCTCTCCGCGGCTTCTGGCGGAGGGCTCTCCGCGGCGGCTTCCGCCGAAGCCTCCGCCGCGGGCGAGCGCTCCTCCACCTGCGGCTGCCTGCCTGCGGGCGAGCGTCCCGCCGGCGGCGGCGCTTCCCCCGCAACCACACCCGAAACCTGCGAGACGACCGGCGCGGAACCCGCTCCGGCCGCTTCCTCCGCTTCCTGCACCACCTCCGGCGGCGCGTCGAGCAGCCCCCGGAGCTCGGTGAGCGGCGCGCGCAGCCCCTCGATCTCCGCCCGCAAGCCGGCGCCGTAGCGCTCGAGCCGGCCGGCCAGCCAGCCGCGCAGGGCGTCCCGCACGCCGGTCTCGATCGAGCGCGCCGCCCGCCGCGCGTCGAGCGACGGGATCAGCGCGCGGCTCAGGCCGTGGAACACGATCAGCGTCAGGCACACGACGGCGAACAGGTGGGCGAGGACGGTCAGCCCGTTCAGGCTCCCGGTCCACAGCGCCAGGGCGAGGGCGTACAGCCCCCACAGCGAGGCGGCGAACAGCACCGTGCCTGCGCCGATGTCGAGGGCCCGCGCCAGCCAGCGCTGCCAGGGGGAGACGCGCACCCGGGTGCCGAGCACCTCGTCGCGGACCCGCCGGGCGCAGGCCGTCAGGAAGCCTTCGCCGTCGACCTCCCAGGTCTGCAGCGGCAGCTCGGCCCGGAACAGCCGGTCCTGCACCGCGAGCTCGGCGCCGCGCACGGCGGCGCGCACATCGGAGCGGTCGGCGCGGGCGAGGACGCGCTCGACCGCTTCCTCCGTCGAACCCGCCCCGGCCCCGGTCACGAAGCGCCGCACCAGGCCGTAGCGCAGGGCGGCGCTCAGGCCGAGCCAGGCGCGCAGGGGGCCGCGGAAGAGGGCGTGGGACTGCACCGCGAGCAGCGGCTCCACATCCTTGGACAGATGGTCGATCTCCGGCTGCAGGCGCTCGACCAGCTTCTCGGCGTGGGGCGCGAGCAGGTCGCGGCTGTCCCGGGAGAGGCCGCCGAGGGTCTCGTCGAGGCCGCGCGGGGCGATCGCGTCGACGCGCTCTTCGAGCAGGCCGAGCACGGCGCGCTGCTGGCGCTGCTTGATGCGGGCGGCGGCCGAGGCGTCGAGCTCCTCCTGCAGGAAGCCGGCGAGGCCGGCGAGGTCGTCCTTCGGCTGCAGACCGCGCCCGTGCAGGCCCGCGGAGGTGCGGAAGATGCGGACGTCCTCGACGCCCTCGCGGGCGAACAGGCCGCGCAGGTCGGCGCAGATCTCCTCGAGCTCGGCCGGGCTGTCGACCTCGTCGCGCTTGTTCAGCACGACCGCGCAGGCGCTGAAGCGGCGCTCGCGCTTGAGCACCGACCAGATGCGCTCGTCCCGGTAGTTCTCCGGGTTGAACACGTACAGCACCAGGTCGGCGCGCTTGAGCAGCTCGACGGTGTACTCGCGGTTGGCGACCTGGTAGCTGTCGAGGTCGGGGGTGTCGATCAGCACCTTGGTCAAGAGCGGCGTGCGGGCGTGGCGCACGATGCGCGCGTCGCTGGCGACCAGCGCCTCGATCACCGCGCTGTCCGCCGCCTGGTGCAGATAGAGCGTGGCGCGGTGGGTGCAGGGGCGCAGGGTGGAGACGTCGGCGATGGGCTTGCCGGCCAGGGCGTTGATCAGGCTCGACTTGCCCGCCCCGGTGCCGCCGACCAGCAGCACGGTCAACAGCGCGTCGCTCGCCTCGACCAGCTGGGCCTTCCCGCGTGCGAGCGCGTCGGACAGGGCGCGCAGGGCGTGGGCCTGCGGATGCAGGGCCTCCAGCCCGGTCACGCGCTGCTCGAGGAGCGCGAGACGCTCGGCCAGGGCGGACTTGCGGGCGTCGCTCATCATCTTCCCTCCAACCTCTGGCGCAGGCCCTCCTGCAGGGTGTTCCAGGCCCCGTGCACGACGTCGAGCTCGGCGTCGGTGCACAGGGTCGGCAGCGCCCCGGCCAGCGGCTCGACCAGGGTGGTCTCGAGCAGGGTGCGCACCTCCCGCTCCTGGTAGCGCTTGAGGGCCGCCTTCTGGGCCGCGAGGTAGGCCTCGAAGCTGTATTCGACCGCGAGCTGCATGAAGCCGGCGACCAGGGGCCCGATCACCGCGTCGGACCAGTCGAGCCCGCCCGACTTCACGGCGAGGGCGACGACCGTCAGGTTGAGGGCGACGTTGCCGGTGCGCAGGGCGTTGAGCAGGGTCGGGTTCGTCTCGAGCTGGGCGAGCATCGCCTCGGCGCGGGTCTGGATCTCCTTGTCGAGGGCCGCGCGGTAGCGGGAGTAGCCGTCGAGCAAGGGCTCGTACAGGGACTCGATGAAGGCGCCGTCGCCCAGCTTCCGGCACAGCTCCTGCCAGGCCGGCTTCTGGGTCGCGAGAGCCTGCTTCTGGGCGAAGCCGCGCAGCTCGTCCAGCCAGGCCTCGATCAGGTCCTCGAGCACCTGGTGCTCCGGCGGCCGCGGCCGCTCGTCGCTGCCCCACAGCTTGTGCACCGCGGTCTGCACCAGCTTCCAGGGCAGGGCGATCAACTTCCGCGTGCCGCGCAGGATCGGGCCGATGCCGGGGAAGTCGAGGAGCGCGAGCAGCCGCACCAGGGTCTGGTTGTACTCGCTGTAGCGCACGCTCCCGAGGTACTCGGAGCGGTAGCGGCCGAGCAGGTCCTGCTCCGCCCGCCGCTCGAGCTCGAGCTGCCAGGCGCGGGCGGCGTCCGCTTCCCGGGCCAAAGGTCGCAGCAGCTTGGGAAGCCGGCCGTTCAGGAAGCCGAGCAGCCGCCGCGCGACCACGCGCTTGGCGGTCGCGCCCTCCGCGGCGCGGACGCTGACCGCGTCCCGCAGCTTCCCCCGCGCCTCGCTCGCCGCCAGGCCGGCCAGGCGCGCGTCCGCGTCGGCAGCCTCGACCCGCGGCAGCCACAGCGTCTCGAGCCCGGCCCGCGGCGCGACTTCCCGCCACTTCGTCTCGATGTCGGCGCACAGCCCGGGGTCGTTCGCGAGCTTGTTGCCGATCAGCAGCACCGGCACCCCGGCCTCGGCGAGCAGGCGGTAGACCGCGAGCCCGCGGTCGTCGGCGTAGCTCTCATCGGTCACGCAGAACAGCACCAGGTCGGCGAGGCCGGCGGCGTCCATCACCGCTCGCATGTAGATCTGCGCCTCCTCGGTGCTGAAGTCCGGCACGTCCCAGTAGACGACCCCCGGCGTCAGCTCGTCGTCCCGGAAGTCGCACACCACCGGCCGGTAGCCGCGGGCGCGCAGGTCGGCGTCGCTCTGGCGCTCGGGGCGCTCGTCGCGGTGGTAGCTGTAGCCGGGGAAGCGCTCGGGAAAGCGCGCGTACCACTCGCTGTCCGGGGCGGCGAAGGCCTCGAGGAACTGCGAGTAGCGGGAGGTGACCCGCATCGCCGCCAGGGGCCGCGGCAGGAGCAGGTTCATCACCGTGCTCTTGCCGGTGTTGGTGCCGCCGAGCACGACCACGTGGAACGGATCGCCCTCCGGCCACTCCCCGGACAGCACCGGCCCGAGCCGGCAGCGCAGCTGCGAGAGGGCGAAGCGGTTGTCGAGGGGCCGGGCGCGCTCGGCGGTCTCGCGCCGCTCGCTGGCGACGAGCTCGCTCGCCTGGGCGAGGGCGTCGACGCAGCGCTGCCAGGCGCTGGTGAGATCGGACGTCCGGAGCTCCCCGCTCAAGGCACTCCTCCTCGGCTGTCGGTGTGTTCCAGGACCTCTTGGGAAGCGGACGTCCGCGCTTTCAGTCGCTGTCGTAGGTGCGGTCGTGGTCGTCGGGATGGTCGAGGTTCGAGAACCGCCAGATCACGCGCTTGTCCGGCGTCATCTCGACGATCGTGTTCGCCTCGGCATCGCACACCGTCGTGTTGCCGTTCGCCAGGCGGTCGGCCTCGTGCGGCTCGACGAGGTTGTACACCCCCCACACCACGTTGCCCTCCGGGTCGATCTCGAGCACGCTGCCGGCTTCTCCGTCGGCGACGAGCACGTTGCCGTTGGGCAGCAGGTCGGCCTCGCGGGGATCGCTCGTCGACACCGACCAGGACTCGCGTCCCTCCCAGTCGATGATGCGGACCCGGTCGACGCCGGTCTCGGTCAGCAGCAGCCGGCCGTCGGGCAGGAGGTCGGCGTCGTCGACCTTGGTCAGGCCGTCGATGCGCCGCACCACCTCGCCCCCGGGGGTGACCTCGAGGATGCGCGAGTTGTTCGTCGTCCAGCCGATGATCAAGACCATCGTGTGGCCGTTCGGCATCCGCTCCGCGCAGCCGAGGAACTCGCTGACCCCTGCGGCGAGCTCGGGGGTGTAGCTCCACACCCGCTGCTGCTTCGCGTCGAACTCGATCACCTCGCCGGCGTGGGCCGCGGCGACGAGCAGGTTGCCGTTGTGCAGCTGGCGCACGTGGCAGGCGCCGCGCAGGCCGTCGATGGTCCAGAGGATCTCGCCGTCCTTGTCGATCCGCATCACCCGGGCGTTCATGAAGTCGCAGATCAGGCTCTCGCCGTTCGGGAGCTCGCGCACCGCCGGCTGCGGCGTCAACGTGCCGCCCGCCCGCAGCCAGGTCTTCCAGCCCTCGACGTCGGCGATGCGCTCGACCTCGGAGCCGTACACCCGGTAGGGCGGCCCCCCCTCGGTGTTGCGCCCGAGCAGGTCGGCTGCGACCACGCGCCGGGCGGTGACCGGGTCCTTGAGCAGCTCGACCAGGACCGGCAGCGCGGCCGCGTCCCCGGCCTGGCAGAAGATCCGCGCGGCCTCGAGGCGCACTCCGCCGTGCTCGCTGGCGAGATAGGGGCGCAGGCCCTCGTCGACGGGCATGCCGAGCGCGTTCCACACCCCGAGCACGTCGGCCTGGGCCGCCGGCAGCAGCCCCTCGAGGGTGGCGAGCACCCCATCGACCTCCCCGAGGCCGACCGTCCGCAGACCGTCGCACAGGGCCGCGCGCTCGTACTGGTCCTCCGGCCGCTCGAGCAGCTCGAAGAGGATGCCGCGGCAGGCCTCGCCGTCGACCGTGACGAGCTGGCGGATCGCCGCGGGGCGCCCGGTCGCGCGTTGGTTCAGGGCGCCGCGCAGCTGCCGCCAGCGCAGGCGCGCCTCGGCCGAGCGCGGTTGCCCGCCGAGCTCGTCCATCACCGCGTAGACCGCCGCGCCCTCCTCGAGCAGCTGATAGAAGGCGCGGTTGCGCTCTTCCGCGCTGGCGGAGTCGAGCTGGTGCAGCAGGCCGACGACGCGTCGCTGCCAGTCCTGGCTCGACTCGCCGGGCATCAGGTACGCGCGCAGGCTCCGCGCATCGAGCCCGACCCCGAGCGCGACCAGCTCGGCGCGGTCGTGCTCGCCGGGATCGGAGACGCGTACGGCCAGCTTCGTCGACTGGGCGGCGAGGCTGGCGGCGAACAAGAGGAGGAGGGCGGAACGCAGCATCGGCAGGCTTCTCCAGGCTTTGCGCCCGAGGCGGAGCCCCTAAGCAGAGCAGAGCCGGCCCTGCTTTTCCAGAGAAAAACCGTCGGCGGGAAGGCGGGAAGCGCGTGTGCAGGCGGGGGCGGCAGCTACTCCGGGAGCACCACGGTCCGCGAGACGGTGACCTCGGTTTCGGCGTAGCGCAGCTGGCCACACCGGAGCACCATCACGAGGATCGGGCCGTTCTCGGTCACGTCGAAGCCGTTCGGCGAGCAGTCGGTCATCACCGCCAGGGTGTCGTCCCCCTGCGTCCGCAGCAGGCTCGTGCCCCGCAGCTGGTAGGAGATCGGGGCGCCCCACGTGGTGGTTCCGCCGACCGTGGTCGGCAGATTGAAGGTCAGGCCGGCGTCGGTGCTGAAGTTGGGGGACTCCGTGGTCGACATCTCGACCTCCGAGGCGATCCGCTCGAGCACGAGGTAGCCCTGGGAGCGGCGCTGATAGCTGTCGCCGAGGTCGGCCGACACGAACATCGATTCGGTCAGCAGGACATAGACCGTCATCAGGATCGGGACACCGATGGCGATCGCGACCATCACCTCGAGCAGGGTCCACCCGCTATTCGTCTTCCGCAAGGACATAGGCTGTCAGCTCCGTGAAGTGCGTACCGTTCATCCCCTGCCATCCGGCGCGGGCGACCAGCTCGAAGTAGTCGGAGGAACCGGACGCGATCGGCTCGAGCGTGACCGGGTCGACCTCCTGGGCCGACATCGAGCCGACGAAGGAGACTCCCTCGACGGGGCGGAGGTTGATGTTCTCATCGACGATGCCGGTCAGGTCGAACGAGTCGCCGTTGACGGACAACGCGACGAGGACCGAACGGTCGGCCCCGTAGTAGGTCGCGAGCTCGGCCGCGAGGCCCTGCTGCGCGGCCGCTTCCTCGCGGGCGAGCATCTCGAGACGCACGGTCTCGAGCACCGCGGTGCCGAGGGCGAGCACGAGAATGGCCATGATCGAGATGCTGACCGCAACCTCGATGATCGTGAACCCGGAGGTTCTGCGCTGTCTACGCCGCACTGGGTGAGATCTCCTCGTGGGAGGGCAGAGTTGGTGGAGCACCCCACTTGAGTCTTGTGCAAGGCCGCTTCGCGCGCAAGGTACAAAGTAAAAAAAGGTTCACTGTGGCGGGCCGGTTTGCGCGCGTGCGGGCGAACGGTCACACTCTTCTTGCGCCGCACCCCGTCACGGCTCGCGGCGCCGAAAGGAGAAGCGTGCGCACCCCCCAGTCGTTCGGCCGACTGCTCGTCCTGCTCGCCGCCGCCGTCGGCGCGCCCGTCGCCGCCTGGCTCTTCGACGTCCACGTCCACGTCCGCGTCCTCGACAGCTACACCGGCGGCATGTGCGGCGACACCCCGGACTGCGCCGTCGTGGCCCGGTCGCCCTGGGCCGAGTGGCTCGGTGTGCCGGTCGCGCTGCTCGGCGTCGGCTTCTTCGCCGGCGTGCTCTTGCTGGTCGTCCTGTCCTTCGTGCGCGCGGCCTCGGAGGAACACGCGCGCCGGGTGCTCGTGCTGTTCGGCGCCGCCGTGCTCGTGTGCGCCGTCCTGCTCGCCGCGAGCCTGAGCCTCGACGCGCTCTGCACGGGCTGCCTGGTGCTCTACCTGTGCTGCTCGGCCGGGGCCCTCGGCGCCTGGCTGTGGGCGGGGGCGCGCAGCGACGGGCTCGGCGCCGCCCTGCGCCGCCGGGAGAGCGTGGAGCTCGCCGCGATGTTCGCCGCCGTGGTGCTGGTCGGCCTGTTGCTCGGCGACCTGCGCAGCGAGGAGCTCCGCGCCCGGGAGGAGGCCCTCAAGGCCGGCACGATCGTGCCGGAGAGGCCGGAGCTGGAGCAGCCGGAGTCGCCCTGGCTCGGCTCGATCGACGCCCCGGTCAAGGTGATGGTCTTCTCCGACTTCCAGTGCCCCTTCTGCGCGGAGTACACCGAGACCTACCGGCGCCTGGCCGAGGAGCATCCGAAGCTGGTGCGCGTCGAGTTCCACCACTTCGCCCCGCCCCAGCACGGCGAGAGCGTCAACGCCTCCCGCGCGAGCGAGGCGGCCTTCCGGCAGGGGAAGTTCTGGGGGCTGCACGACCTCCTGTTCGCCCATCCGGAGGACTACTCCCTGCGCTCCCTGCGTCGCCTCGCCGAGTGGGCCGGCCTCGACCTCGCCCGCTACGACGCCTGGATGGACAGCCAGGAGAGCGTCGCGATCGTCGAGCGGCGCCGGGCCTTCGCCGCCGCGGTCGGGGTGTTCCGCGCGCCGACGACGGTGGTCGGGCGGCGCCGCTACGACCGGCGGCCGAGCTACGAGGAGCTGCTCGGCTGGGTCGAGGACGAGCTCGCCCTGCGCTCGGGCGGAGGCGACTGAGGTGGCCGAGGGCATCCTGCCGCCCGAGCTCCAGCCGTGGAACCTCCTGCGCGCCTACCGCACCGGCTTGTTCCCGATGGACGTGTGCGGCGCGATCGAGTGGTTCCGCCCCGACCCGCGCGCCGTCTTCGCCCTCGACCGCTTCCACATCCCGAGGCGGCTCGCCCGACTCGTCCGGAGACGGCCCTTCCGCTTCAGCCTCGACCGCGCCTTCGACGAGGTGATCGCGGGCTGCGCGGTGCGCGA
The DNA here is from genome assembly GCA_030428695.1 of bacterium. Next base: position 2,022 of record JAUIEM010000123.1, on the reverse strand, counting down.
GGAGGGGACCTGGATCTCGCCGGAGCTCGCCGCGGCCTACCGCGAGCTGCACCGCCGCGGCCACGCCCACAGCCTCGAGGCCTGGCAGGCGGGGACGCTGGTCGGGGGGATCTACGGGGTCGCCCTCGGCGGCGCCTTCTTCGGCGAGTCGATGTTCTCCCGCGTCAGCAACGCCTCGAAGCTGTGCCTGGTCGAGCTGGTCGGGCGCATGCGGGGCGCCGGCTTCGAGCTGTTCGACATCCAGTTCGTCAACCCCCACCTCGAACAGTTCCGCCCGATCCTGCTGCCCGCACGGATCTACCGGAAGCAGCTCCAGCGCGCCCTGCGGCTGCGCTGCACGCTGCGATGAGCCGCCGCGTCTGGGCCCCCGAGGGTCTGCCCGGCCCCTGGGATCCGGGGTTGCGCTACGGGCTCGGGGTGTTCACCAGCCTGCGCCTGTGCGGCGGCCGGGCCCTGCGCCTCGACGCCCACTGGCGCAGGATGTGCGCCAGCGCCGCCGAGCTCGGCCTCGAGCCCCCGCCCGGCGCCTGCCCGCGGCAGGCCCTGCGGGGCCTGGAGCACGGCGGCCGGGACGGCCTGTGCCGGCTGTTCCTCACCGCCCGCGAGGCGCCGCCCGCGCGCTTCTGGGCGAGCTTCGAGGAGCTGCCGCCGACGAGCGCCCGCTGGCGCCTCGCGCTGGTCCCGGCGGGCCACGACCCGCGGCGCCCGGGGGCGGGGCTGAAGACGCTGAGCTGGCTCGAGCCCTGGCTGCGTCTGCGGGAGACGCGCGCAGCCGACGCGGACGAGGGCCTGCTGCTGACCGCCGACGGCCAGCTCGCCGAGGGGGTGCGCTCGAGCGTGTTCCTCGTCAGCGCCGGACGCGTGCGCACGCCGCCCCTCGCTCTGCGCATCGTGCCCGGCATCGCCCGCTCCGTGCTGCTCGAGCACGAGGAGGTCGAGGAAGCGCCGCTGACCGTCGGCGATCTCGACGCGGCCGACGAGGTCTTCCTCAGCAACGCCGTCCGCGGCGTCGTGCCCGGCGCCTGGCGTCACCTGCGTCCTGGACCGGTCGGCGCCCGGTTGGCGGCGTGGTACGAGCGGCGCTGGGAAGAGGAAGCGGCCGGTTGAGGTCCCACGCGAGCGCCGGAAAGCCGTGTCGGGCCGCGGCTTGACGCTGCGCCTGCATCCTCAGTACCCTGGGACGATTCGCGCGCGGGAGGGGACGTCTTCGCATGGCGGAGCCAGCCCAACTGGTCGTCCGCGGCCGCTTCTACTACGCCAACCGGCTGATGTGCAGCCGCAGCGCCGAGCTCTACGCCAAGGCGCGGGTGCCCGGTCCGGCGGAGGCGAGCGGCCCGTGGCTCGAGCTGCGCTACGAGGGCCGGGCCGAGCGCGGGGAGGCGTCCGCCCAGACCCGCGCGGTGCAACGCATCGCCCGGCACGCCGTCGGCGGCTTCGTCGACGTCGTCTACGACGACAGCCTCGGCGTCCGGGTGCGGGCGGGAGGCAGCTGGCGGAAGTGCGCCCCGCGCCTGCCGCGCGGCGCGCGTCAAAGGCTCGGCACGCTCGCCTTCCGCTCGCACGACGCGGTGTCGGCCCTCGCCTATTCCAGCGACGGACGGCAGCTCGCCAGCGCGGGCCAGGACGGCGAGATCTGCCTGTGGGACACCTACACGGGCCGGCTCCTGCACCAGCTCGTCGGACACCAGGCGGTCGCGACCCGGCGCGGCGAGCACGCCCGGGTGTTCGCGGTCCGCTTCAGCGCCGACAACCGCATGCTCGCCTCCTGCGGCCAGGACGGCACCTGGCGCACCTGGGACGTCGAGAGCGGCCGCCAGCTGAAGAAGCGCTCGGCCGCCCGCGACGGGGTGTTCGACCTCTCCCTCAGCCTGGACGCCGGCCTGCTCGCCTGCGCGGCGGGCCGCGAGGTGCAGCTCTGGGATCCGCACTCCGGCCGTTCGCGGGAGAGCCTCAACTGTGGCCACGAGGTGCGGCGCGTTCTGTTCAGCCCGGACGGCGAGCGGCTGGTCGCGCTGACCGCCA
>JAUIEM010000598.1 GCA_030428695.1 bacterium | reverse complement strand
AGCAGCTTGTACTGTTCCTCCTTGAGGATCGAGGTCTCGTGGAAGCTCTCGCTGATCAGCCGGTCGAGGGCATCGGTCGAATCCTCTTTGCGGAACAGCTGGTGGGACAGGAGCCGCAAGGGGTCGAGGTGGCGGTCGCGCAGGATCTCGAGCTTCTTGAAGTCGAGCAGGCCGGACAGCTCGACCGCGTTGAGGCGCAGGATGTGCCGGTCGACGCCCCGCTCCGTCGCGTAGGTCAACACCCGGTCCTCGTAGGAGCGGTGCGTGCCGAGGAAGTAGTCGCGGGCGATGAAGAACGCCTGGAACAGCTCCCAGGCCAGGCCGTCGTTCGTCGGTGCCGACATGTCGGCCTCGGCCGTCCCGTAGTTCCTCAAGGTTGCTCCTCTTCGATGCGCGTACGCAAGGCGCTGACCTTCTCCTGGACCTCCGGCGGGAGGAGCTCCTCCTTGCCGTTGAGCTCGGCGAGCAGCGTGCTCCCCGCGGCGGGCCACTGCGCGTCGCCGCCCGCGATGCGCGCGTCGATCACCGCCAGCCGCGCCGCCCACAGCGCGCCGACGTCGGCCTCGGGCGCGGTCAGGAGCTCGCGGAACAGCTGATCGGCGGCGTCGAGCTCGCCCATCTCGAGCAGGCACTGGCCCCACTGCATCCGGTAGCCCTGGTCCGGGCGCTCGGAGGCGAGCAGCTCGAACAGGCTGCGGGCATCTTCGAACAAGCGCGCGTGGCGGAACATGCTCTCGTCGGGGTCGACCTCGCGCGCCCTGCAGAGGGCGCGGGCCTTCTTGTCGAGCAGGTTCCAGAACTCCTCCCGGGACTCTTCCGCCGCCGGCTCCTCGTGCTTCAGCCCGTCGAAGGCCGCGATGACGAAGTCGCCCCGGCCAGCGGCCTGGAAGTGGGCGATGGCGGCCTCGAGCGTCGTGAACTCCGCCACCTCCTGCATCTGCTCCTCTTCGACGAGGACCCGGAGGAAGCGCAGCGAGTTGGCGGACACCGCGCCCTCCTCCTCGGCCGTCTCGAACAGCAGCGCGGCGATGCGCGCGCGGCTCTCGGCGCGGCTGGCCGCGATGGAGCCGAGGGACTCGACGGCCTGGGCCCGGGTGGCCTCGTCGAAGTCGGCGGACTCGAGGATCGCGATCAGGCAGGCGACGACCTCTTCGCGCGGGAAGCGCTTGAGGTGCTCGACCGCCGACCGCCGGTTGTACGGCGTGGCATGGGAGATCACCGGCCCGATCAGCGTCTCGACCGCGAGGGATTCCTGCTCGCGGTAGGCCTCGAAGCGCAGGTTGCCGATGCACTCGACCGCCCGCTCGACGCCCTTCTGATCGCGCTTGTCCGCCGCCTTGGCGAGCTCGTCGCGCAGGAAGGCGCAGACCGCCTCGGTGCAGCTCTTGCCCGCGAAGCGCAGCTTGCCGAGGGCGACGACGGCCGGCACCACCAGGGGCGCGGGCTCGCGCGCCTCGACCAGGGCGACCAGCGTCGCGACCGCCGCGGTGTCGCCGATGTCCCCGAGGGCGTCGACCAGCTCGCGGCGCAGGCTCAGATCGGTCGCCGGCGCGGTCAGCCCGGCGAGCAGGGCCGGCGTCGCGAGCTTGCTGCCGATCGCCTTGAGCTGTCGGGCGACGGCGATGCGCACCGCCAGGCTCGGGTCGTTGGCGAGCAGCAGCTTGAGCTCGGCGACCGCCTCATCGACCGCGCCGACCCCCTCGCGGGCCCGCCAGCCGCGCTCGTTCACGCTGTGCACCCGTACGCGCGGGTCCTTGTGCTGCTGGGCGTCACGCACGGCCTTGAGGTGCTCCGCCGGCTGATCGTGCAGCGCGAGGAGCAGCCGCTGCCAGAGCAGCACGCTCTCGTCGACCGCCGCGTCGCGGGAGGCGAGCACCTTCTCGAGCCGGCGCCGGAACCACTCGGGCTGCGAGCGGCCGCCGTGCTCTTCCCACCAGGCCCGCCACTGCTCGCGGCTGTCGAGATCCTGGCCCGTCATGTGGTAGAGGAAGGCGTCGATCGCGTCGCTCACCCCCCCGCGCGTGCCGTCCATCATCTCGAACAGGGCGACGACGACATCGTCCGGCGACAGCAGGCTGGCATCGTAGACCTCGCGCAGCACATCGACGGCGAGGATCCGTGAGGGAACGGGCCGCTCGCGGTCCTTGATGTGCGCGATCAGGGCCTCGAGCGCGATCGGGTTGTAGCGGATCGGGCTGTTGTTCGCGTCGGTGTCGACGATCTCGAGCAGGCGCTGCTGGGCGATCGCGCCGAGGCTCTCGCGATCGAGGGTGTCGACGAGCAGCTTGACCGCCCGCGCTGGCGCCCGGTCCCAGCTGCCCGCGAGGGCGCCGAGCACGCGGCCGCTGACGACGGCGTCCTCGCCGTCGATCGCCTCGCGCAGGATCTGGTCGGCCGCATCCTTTCCCATCGCGAGCAGGTCACCGGTCGCGATCGCGACCTTGTACTCGTTTTTGTCGCGGAGGTTTGCTCGCAGTGTCGTCAGCGTCGAATCGGCATCCTGCGCGCACAGCGTCGCGCCAACGCCGCCGAGCAGGAAGGCGAGCAGGATGGAGCGGAAGGTCGGGAGGTGCGTGCTGATAGCGGTCATCGCCTCGACTTCTGGCCCGTGGCCGGGCTTCCCAAGAGTATACAGAGTCCGGGATCGCGGTCAATCCGTCGTTGAGCACGCAAACCGCGTACCCGCCTCTGCGGATGGACGCCGCCGGCGCCGCGCGCATTCACGGCGCGGGATGGCCGCGACCGTCCCGGTACCGGAACCCGGATTGCCCGCGCCGCGCGTCCCCTGCTACACTGGGCCCGCACGCGAGCGATGGACGGACCGTACCCTGAGCGCAGCCTCCTCCCCCGCCGGGACCGAACGCCTGTTCGGCTACAGCCTGCTCGGCAAGCTCTCCGAGCCGGCCCTGTACGACGCCCGGGACGCGGGCGGCCGGCCCTGCGCGCTGCAGGTCGGCGACGGCCCCGAGGCGACCGCCGGCCTGCTGGAGATCCTCCCGCGGCTGCCGGCGAGCGCCGCCCGGGTGCGCGACCACGGCGCCGGTGCGGGCCGCAGCTACGTCGTCTGGGAGCTGCCCCCCACGCCCCTGCCCGACCCCCGCTCCGGGCTCGGGCCCGCCGCCCTGCTCGGGGTCGCCGCCGCCCTCGCCCGGGCCGTCGACCAGCTGCACGCCGCCGGGCTGACCCACGGCGACCTGCGCCCCGGGCACGTCCGCCTCGACGGCGACGGGCGGCCGCGGCTGCTCGGCTTCGCCCTGCAGGGCGCGCCCCCGGCCAGCCCCTACCGCGCCCCCGAGGCGCAGCTCGGGCCCGGGGGACCGGCGGCGGACGTCTTCCAGCTCGGCGGCATCGTGCTGACGATGTTGACCGGTCGGCTCCCCGAGCCGGTCACCCGGGACGGCCTGCCCGCCGCGATCCCGAGCGCCCTGCGCCCGGTGCTGACCGCCTGCCTCGCCCCGGAGCCGGCCCGCCGGCCGCCGTCGGCCGCGGCTCTGGCAGAGGCGCTCGAGACCTGCGCCGAGGATGCGACCCGGCTGTCGCTGCGCACGATCTTCCCCCATCCCGATGTTCTGCTCGTGCCGCGCGGGGCGCTGCCCGAGGACATCTCCAGCGAGGCCCGCGCCCTGTTCCCGCGGCTCGCCCGCGGCGGCACGCCGCTGCGCTCGCTGTGG
>JAUIEM010000122.1 GCA_030428695.1 bacterium | reverse complement strand
GCCCGTTCTCGGACTCGGGCACGATCACGCTGACCGCGACGAGCCTCGGCGCGACCTTGCAGCTCGGCGTGGGCGCGATGGGCGAGCCGACGGTGGAGGTGGTCAGCGCCGCGCCGTTCGCCGTCGACTCGATCACCGCGAGCTTCGCGAGCTCGAGCGTCGACGCTCTCGTGCAGAGCTACATGCAGAGCACGTCCACGGTGACGCTGCGCTCGGACGACTTCGATGCCTTCCTCTCCATCCATACCCCCGACGGCGACTCCTGGGGCGACGACGACGGGGCCGGCGGGCGCCACGCGCGGGCGACCATCGAGTGCACGGTCGACGGCGTCTACCGCATCGGCGTGACGAGCTACGCCGCGGGCGAGACCGGCGCGTACCAGCTCGAGATCGGGCCCTGGCGCGGGCTGCGCGAGCACACCACCGAGCGGCGCCTGCCCGGCGTGCTGCGCGCGGGCGATCCCACCCTCGACTCCGGGGAGCTGTTCGAGCGTCACTTCCTGCGCGTCGAGCGCGGAGACGAGCTCGTCTTCTTCACCCGCGGCGGCACCGACACCTACCTGATGGTCGACCTGCCCGGGAGGGAGCGGCAGTGGGACGACGACAGCGGGGACGGCAGCAACGCCCGGCTCGAGCTGGTCGCGGAGGAGTCCGGCGAGTGCGTCGTGATCGTCACGACCTCGAGCCCGGGGCAGAGCGGGCCGTACACCCTGGTGGTCGGCGGCGCGACCGGTCCGGAGCCCGACGAGGTCTACGCCGGCAGCCTGGCGAGCGGGGACGGCCAGCTGACCAGCGGCGAGTACCGCGACACCTACTCGATCGAGGTCACCGCCGGCGAGGAGCTCGAGATCAGCCTGCGCTCCGGCGAGTTCGACAGCTACCTGATCGTCGAGCCGCCCGAGGGCGAGCAGCTCGAGAACGACGACTTGAACGAGGGCTGGCGCCACTCCCGCGTGCACCTGACCGCCGCCCACACCGGCACCTACGAGATCCTGGTCACCTCGCACAGCCCGGGGGAAGAGGGCCATTACACCCTCAGCATCATGCGCAGCGGCAGCGGCCCGGCGGTGCCCGAGCTGCAGACCGTGCGCGGCGAGCTGCGCGGCGGGGCCAACGGGGACGCCCGGCTGCAGGCCGGAGAGTACTGCGACTTCTACAGCTTCGAGGGGGTCGCGGGCCAGACCATCGAGCTGACGATGGACTCCGACCGCCTCGACCCGTACCTCGTCCTCGTCCCGCCGACCGGCAGCACGATCGAGAACGACGACGAGCGCGAGGGCTCGACCCGCTCGGTGATCCGCACCACCCTGCAGGCCAGCGGCACGGTGCGGATCTGGGCGACCTCGTACCGCATCGAGACCGGCAGCTACGTGCTGACCCTGCGCGGCGCGAGCGAGCGGCTGAAGCCGGACGCCTCGGAGGCGGTGTTCACCAGCCGCACGTACTACGCGGTGATCTGCGGCATCAGCGACTACCAGGGGGTCGAGACCGACCTCGCCAACTGCCGCGCCGACGCCCAGCGGCTCGCCGACCGGCTGATCCAGGACGGGGTCCTCGAGCAGGACAACCTGATCCTGCTGCTCGATGGCGAGGGCAGCGCGGAGAACCTGCGCCAGGCCTTCCGCTCGATGGCGCGGCGGGTCGGCCCCGAGGACATCTTCCTGTTCTTCTACAGCGGCCACGGCGCCCAGGGCGACGCTGTCGCCAGCGACGAGGCCGACGAGCGCGACGAGTTCCTCGTCACCCCGAACGGCTGGCTGTCGGACAACGAGCTCGCGGCGCTCTACGACGGCATCGACGCGAAGATCGCGATCGCCGTCCTCGACGCCTGCTTCAGCGGCGGCTTCTCGAAGGACCTGATCACGAAGCCCAAGCGCTTCGGGCTGTTCTCGAGCGAGGAGGACCTGACCAGCAACGTCGCCGAGGAGTTCAACGCCGGCGGCTACCTCGCCCACTTCTTCCGCCGCGGCCTGCGCGGCGAGGCGGACACCAACGGCGACCGCTCGATCACGGTCGGCGAGCTCTGCGAGTTCCTCCACCGCTCCTACCGGGAGCTCGAGATCGAGACCGAGACCAGCGAGGGCTCGATCGGCTACCAGCACCTGGTGGTCGACCGCGGGGGCGTCAAGATCTTCGAAGAGCTGCTGCGGCTGCCCTGAGATGACGGACAGCGCCTACAGCCTGCTCGGCCGCGAGCGCATCGAGAGCCTGGTGGCGGCCTTCTACCGCCAGGTCCCGAGCGACCCCATCCTCGGGCCGATGTATCCGGAGGACGATCTGGAAGGCGCCGAGCACCGGCTCGCGAGCTTCCTGGTCTACCGCCTCGGCGGCCCGGACGACTACCTCAAGGAGCGCGGCCATCCGCGCCTGCGGCGGCGGCACTTCCCCTTCGCCATCGATCGCGCCGCCCGCGATCGCTGGATGCTGCTGATGGAGAAGGCCTGGGAGGAGGCCGGGCTGCCCGAGGCGTTACGACCGACGGTGATGGGCTTCTTCGGTCACGTCGCGAGCTTTCTGGTCAACCGGGCCAAGTGAGCCGGGCGCGGCGCCCGGGGCCGTCGCGAGCGCTTCCTCTTCTTGCTATAGTGGGCGCGTCTACCCCAGCCGACCGAGGACGATGAACGAGCCCGTATCCCCCGGCGACACCACCGTCCGCCTGCGCTCGACCTGGCCCCTGCCGCCCAGCGAACGCGGGGAGGAAGGCCTGCGCCCCGAGCAGGTCGGGCCCTACCCGATCGAGGAGACCCTCGGGCAGGGCGGGATGGGAGAGGTCTTCCTCGCCCGCGACCCGGTCCTCGATCGGCCGATCGCCCTCAAACGCATCCGCGCCGACAAGCGTCACCTCGACGAGCTGCGCGCCCGCTTCCAGCTCGAGGCGCGGGTCACGGCGCGGCTGCAGCATCCGGCAATCATCCCTGTGTACGCCTTCGCCGGGGAAGGCGACGAGCTGTACTACACGATGCGCCCGGTCGAGGGCATGTCCCTGGCCGAGCTGCTGCGCCGGCTGCGGGCCGGAGACGCGACGAGCAACGCCGCCTGGCGTCTGCCCCGGCTGCTGCGCCTGTTCCTGCAGGCCGCCAACGCCGTCGCCTTCGCCCACAGCAAGGGGGTCGTGCATCGCGACCTCAAGCCCGGCAACATCATGCTCGGCCGCTTCGAGGAGGTGCTGGTGCTCGACTGGGGCATGGCCAAGGTTCTGCCCGGCGCGAACCCGTCGGCCCGTCGCGCCGTCTACGAGGGTGCCCTCGACCTCGACACCGCGAGCAACCTGCTGGTCGGCACCCCCGCCTACATCGCCCCGGAGCTGTTCGACAAGCGGCCCGCCTCCGAGCGCTCCGACGTGTTCTCGCTCGGGGTGATCCTGTACGAGCTGTTGTGCCTGCGTCTGCCCTGGCGCTCGCGCGATCTGCGTGAGCTGCGCGAGGAGATGCGGCGCCGCCCCCAGCCGCCGCAGGCGCAACCGGCGCGCAGCTTCCCGCCACGGCTCGGCGACATCGCCCTGCGCGCCCTGCACCCCGACCCGGGCAAGCGCTACCAGAACGTGACGAGCTTCGCCGAGGCGGTCGCCGCCGCCCTCGAGGGCCGCGCGATCTGGCGGCGCGTCGCGACGCCGGCTGGCACCTGGCGGATGAGCGGCGGCCGGGTGGTGCTCGAGGACGGGGCGCTGGTCCTGCGCCCGCGTGGAGCCGGCGAGGGCTTCCGCTACCTGTACAGCGAGCGCTTCCGCGACAACGTCCGCGTCGAGTTCGAGCTCTACACCCAACGGGGCCGGCCGGAGCTCGAGGTCTGGCTCAACGCCCGCGGGGCGCGCGACGACGGCAGCGCGCCGCAGAGCTACCGGCTCGGGGTCTCGGGCGGGAAGCGGCGGATGCTCGCGCTCTTGCGCAGCGGCCGGGATGTCGCCGGCGCCCGCGCTCCGGACCTGACGCAGAAGCGCTGGCACAAGGTCGTCGCCAGCCGTGAGGAGCACCGGGTCTCGCTGCGCATCGACGGCGAGGAGATCTACGCCTACACCGACCCGATCCCCCTCGGCCCCGGCCTCGTCGGCCTGGCGGGGAAGGGCCACAGCCTGCGCCTGCGCAACCTCGCGGTGCACGCCCGGGGGGCCGGGCTGACGGTGTCCTGTCTGGCGGTCCCCGACGCCTTCTTCAACCGGCGCCTGTTCGAGGACGCCCGCTACCGCTACGAGCGCATCGCCGCCAACCATCCGGGCCGCCGCGAGGGCCGGCTGGCCGGCTTCCGGGCCGGGCTGTGCCTGCTCGAGATGGCGCGCGCCGAGCGGGAGGGCGAGCTGCGGGCGATGCTGCTCGAGGAGGCGCAGCAGTACTTCGCCGAGCGGGCCGAGGACGAGGGCGGCAGCCTGCCCTGGCTCGGCTGCGCGATGGTCGCCGCCGAGCGGGGCCAGCCGGCCCTGAAGCACGAAGCCCTCGCCGAGGCGCTGGCCAACGGCAACGACCCGCACCTGACGACCGCCCGGGAGTGGCTGCTCGCGACCCTGCACAGCCTCGAGTTCGAGCAGCGGCGCTCGATCGCCGAGCTGTTGCCGCTCGCCATCGAACACTGCGCCGACACCTGGGGCCTGCGGCTGGTGCTGCAGATCGTGCGCGACGTACGCTCCCAATGGGAGATGCCGAGCTTCATGGCGGCGCGCCTCCAGGGCAGCCCGAGCCAGCCGACCTGGCGCGCGCAGGCCCGCCTGTACTTCGGCTTCTGGAGCGCGCGGCCGCTGGTCGTCGAGCGGGCCTGCGTCGAGCTGGTCCAGGCCGGCCTCGCCCGGTCGGCCCACGTCGGCGACGCCTTCTTCGCGCTGCTCGAGCTCGGCGCGAGCGAGCGCGCCCGCAGCCTGCTCGCCGGCTGCCGCCTGGCGCTGGCGGCGAAGGCGGAGGCGAGCGCCCAGCTCGGGGCGACCCTGCGCGCCTGCGAGGCGGTCTGCCACGCCCTGGACGGCGATGACGAGCGGGCCCGGACGCTGCTGGCCGCGACCCTGGCGAGCACCGCCGACGAGTCCGGGCGGGTGCCGCGCGGCTCGCGCCGGGTCGGCAACAGCGCGCGGCTGTGGTTGGCCCGGCTGGCCGCGTCCCGGGGAGGGTGCGGGGCCGCCCTCGAGATGTTGCGCCCCCACGACGCCCAGGACGGCTTCGCCCGCGAGCACCGGGCCTGGTTCCTCCTCGACGCCGGAGACGTCGAGCGCGCGGAGAAGGAGCTCGGCTTCTTCGTCCGCCGCAAGCTGCACCGCCACGGGCGCAACCTCGCGAACTTCCTCGTCGGCACCTGCTGGCTGGCGAGCGGGCGCTCCCTCGAGGCGACCGAGCTGTTCGCGGGCCTGCGGGTGCGGCCGCTGCCCCGCACCTGGACCCTCGGCTCGCTGATCGCCTCCGGGCGCTGGAACGAGGACCGGCTGCGGGCCTGGCTCGCCCAGGCCTTCCCCTGGGAGAAGCACCAGCTGCGCCTGCAGCTCGCCCTGCTCGGGCGGCTGTGTCCCGGACGCGACGGCGCGCGCTACGCGGCGCTCGCGGCGAGCATCCAGACCGAGCTGCGCCTGGCCCCCGATTTGCGGACCTCCCTCCCGGGCCTGGCGGCCCTCCGCGCGGAGAAACCGGAGGAAGGCACATGATCCCGAGAGGAAGCACGGTGTTCCGAAACGACGGCCGGGGCTACGCCCCCTACGATCCTGCCAGAATGGCCGACCGTCCGCGTCGCGGCCGGCAGCTCCTCGCGCTCCTCCTGATCGTCGGCCTGGCCTGGACCGTCGGCTATTGGTGGCAGGGCCGCAGGGACACACCCGCCGCCCGCACCGTCACCGAACGCGGGCCCCTCCCGGCGGCCGAGCTCAACCAGATCGCGATCTTCGAAGAGGTCGCCCCGTCGGTGTTCTTCATCACGAACATCGGGGTGCGCCGCGACATGTTCAGCTTCGACGTCTTCGAGACCCCCCAGGGCACCGGCACCGGCTTCCTCTGGGACGAGGCCGGCCACGTCGTCACCAACTACCACGTGATCGAGGGAGCGCGTGAGATCGAGGTCACCCTGTCGGACCACAAACGCCTCCCGGCAGAGGTGGTCGGCGTCGCCGCGAACAAGGACATCGCGGTGCTCAAGGTCGACCTCCAGGGCCGCTCGTTGCCCCCCGTACCCCTCGGCACCTCGAGCGACCTCAAGGTCGGCCAGAACGTCTTCGCCATCGGCAACCCCTTCGGCCTCGACCAGACGATGACCAGCGGCATCGTCAGCGCCCTCGACCGCGAGATCCGCGCGGCGAACGGCTCCTCCATCCACGGCGTGGTCCAGACCGACGCCCCGATCAACCCCGGCAACTCCGGCGGGCCCCTGCTCGACAGCGCCGGCCGTCTGATCGGCGTCAACACCGCGATCTACAGCCGCACCGGCTCCTACGCCGGCATCGGCTTCGCGGTGCCTGTCGACACGGTCAACCGGGTCGTCAGCCAGCTGATCGAGCACGGCCGCCTGATCCGCCCGACCCTCGGCGTCGTGCTGGTCTCCGACCAGGTCGCCCGCCGCGCCGGCATCGAGGGCGTGCTGATCCTGCGCGTGGTCGAGGGCCTCGGGGCGGCACGCGCGGGCCTGCGGGGCACCAAGGACACCGCCGCCGGGGTCGAGCTCGGGGACATCATCAAGTCGGTCGCCGGGCGCTCTGTCGAGAACCAGAACTCGCTGCTCGGGGCGCTGGAGAACTTCAACGTCGGCGACCGGGTGCCAGTGGTGGTCGAGCGGGACGGAGGGCTGATCGAGCTGGAGGTGGAGCTGGGGGAGCCTTCGGAGTAGGGAGTCGGGAGCACCTCGGGCACTGGCTACTTCCCCGCATCCAGGTCAAGCAACCGGCGTCGTCCCTTCCCCTGCCCTTCCCAACCAAGCAAGCTCTCCTCGCCGGCCGTCGTCGACCGCGAACGCCGAGCCACCCCACCGTTGACGTCCCGCCCCCGACCGTGTACACCCGGCGTGTGCCCCTATCCGGAAGCTGCGCCGATGGCCGATCCGACTGTCTCCTCCGCCCCTCCCCTGCTCTGCCCGAGCAGCGGCGCCCCCTGCGAGAATCTGCGGCCGGCGCCGGAGATTCCGCCCGCGCCCCCCTTCCCCGCCCCGCGCGAGAAGATGCACCGGCGCTGGGACCGCATCGGGCGGCTGCTGGGCGACGCCGCGATGGCCCGCCTCGCGACCAGCCACGTCGCGGTGTTCGGGCTCGGCGGGGTCGGCAGCTACGCGGTCGAGGGGCTGGCGCGCTCGGCGGTCGGGCGGCTGAGCCTGGTCGACTTCGATGTCGTCTGCGCGACCAACCAGAACCGGCAGCTGCACGCGCTGAAGAACACGGTCGGGCAGCCGAAGGCGGAGCTGATGGCGGCGCGGGTGCGGGCGATCAACCCCGACGCCTGGGTGCGGCCGGTGCACGCCTTCTACGAGGCGCGCACGGCGGCGGCCCTGCTCGATCCGCGGCCGGACTTCGTGGTCGACGCGATCGACAACATCACCGCCAAGCTCCACCTCCTCGCGACCTGCCACCGCGAGGGCATCCCGGTCGTCTCCTCGATGGGGGCGGCGGCGAAGGTCGACCCGACTCAGGTGCGGGTCTGCGACCTTTCGGAGACCCACACCGATCCCCTCGCCCGGGTGCTGCGCAAGAACCTCGGCAGCCGCTACGGTATCCGCTGTGAGCGGGGGGCGGGGCCGGTCGGGATCAGCGCCGTGTTCTCCGCCGAGCCGGTCGCGGCGAGCCTCGAGCTCGCCTACGACCGCGGCGAGGGCTTCCGCTGCGTGTGCCCACATCAGGCCGATTCGCCCCACGGATGCGAAGAGCGCTCGGTGATCTACGGCACCGCCGGCTTCGTCACCTCCGTCTTCGGCATGACGGCCGCGAGCGTGGTGGTGCGCGGGCTGACCGCAGCTCGACCCTGAGGGCTCGGTCGCGGTGATCGACATCGCCGCGGACTTGCTCGACGGTCACCCCCATCGACTTCCGCGTCATCAACGCGGTCAGCCCGCCTACGAAGTCAGCGGTACGGTTACGCGTGTTCGCGATCGACGCGGTCGGCGACTTCCAAGCCTGGCGACTCCGCTGGCCTACTCCCCCGCCAGCTGTACCTCGACCGGGGCGACCTCCCCGGCGCGGACGAGGTGCTCGACCGTGGTCGTGACGTGGCCGGGAGCGCGCACCTCGAAGGTGTAGGAGAGGCCGAGGCGCAGGTTCTCGAAGCTCAGCACCTCCCCGAAGCTGCCGGAGCGCGCGCGGGTCGCGTGCTCCTCGCCCGGCAGGCGCGCCTCGACGGTCGCAGCGCCGCTGCCCTGGGAAGCGGAGCGTACGAGGAACAGCACGCGTCCGACCGGATGGATGCGCACGGAGACGGGAGTGTCCCCGGCGGCGAGGGTCAGGTCCCGGACCTCGAGGGCCGAGCCGGGGCGCAGGACCTCGAGCCGGTAACCTCCGGGCTCGAGCTCCTCGAACAGGAAGCTGCCCTCCGCGCCGACCGCGAGCTCGCGGCGGAACAGCGGCGCGTCCGGGGGAGCGTCGCTCCGCGAGAGGATGACCTGCGCGCCGCCGAGGGGCTGGTCGGAGGGGTCGGTGAGCTGCCCGAGCAGGCGCGCTCCGCCCGTCTCCGCCGGCAGCCGCAGCTGCAGCCCGGTCAGCGCGTCGGTCAGCGGGAAGACGACCGGACCGTCCGGTCTGCGCACCTCCAGCCCCAGCTCCGAGCTTCCCCGGACCTCCAGCGCGAAGCCGCCTTCGGCGTCGGTGTAGCCCTCGTCGCTCGCCCAGGGCACGCCCCAGCTGCCGCCGGCGCTCGGCCGCCGACGGCCGACGGCGACCGCCAGGCCGGCGGCGGGGCTGCCGTCTGCGTGGAGGACGACGCCGCTGACCGCCAGGCGGGGGCTCTCGGTGAAGTCCTGCCAGGTCGTCGCGCCGTCGCGCACCTCGAAGCGCGGCCCGGTTCCGCCGTGGCCGACGCCCTGGCCGAGGGAGTAGAAGCCGGGCGGCACGTCGCTGAACTGGAAGCGGCCTTCGGCGTCGCTGCGCGACGTCTTGAGCGGGACATCCCGACCCTCCCGCAGAAGCATCACGGCCAGCCCGCCCCAGACGGTGCCGTCCGCCCGGTAGGCCGTGCCCTCGACATCGCCCGCGGGCCCGAGCACGATCTCGACCGCGGTCTCCGCGGCGGGCCGCACCTCGACCGCGTCGGCGTAGGCGCTGACCCCGTCGAGCTCGGCCTTGACCGCGTGCAGCCCCGGCTGGACGCCGGTCAGGGTGGCGCGGCCTGCGGCGTCGGTCGCGGTGCCACCGGAGCCGTTGGTGAAGAAGATCCCGCTCGAGGCCGACACGTCGAAGCTGACCGCGGACATCCCCCCGTCGCCGAGCGTCAGGGCGACGCCGGCCAGCGGTGCGCCTTCCCGGTCGACGACGAGCACCGCGATCGAGCCGGCGGCCTCGAGGGACAGGTCACCGACATCGATCGGCGCGCCCGCCTCGACCAGGAACGGCCCGAAGCGGCCCTCCGCGCAGTCGGGGTGGCTCGCCGTCAGCTCGAACAGGCCCGGGGCGAGGTCGGTGAAGGCGAAGCCGCCGGCGGCGTCGCTCTCGACGAAGCTCGACATGCCGTCGTTCTCCTCGAGCCGGTGGGCCCGCACGGAGCCGCCCTCGAGCGGCCCACCCCCCGGGCCGAGGAGGCGTCCCTGCAGGACGCCGGCCGGGGTCAGGGTCAGGGTGCGCTCGTTGAGCCCTTCGGACAGGCGCAGCGCCGCGCGCAGCTCCGCGAAGCCCTCGGCGCGGACCCGCACGCGGACCTCGGCGGCCTCGAGCGCCGTGAACCGCACCTGCCCGGCGCCGTCGCTCTCCTCTCCATCGTCGTCTTGGTGGAAGCCACCGAACCGGGACGAGCCGACCCCCACGGTCGCGCCGACCACCGGGTGGCCGTCCGGATCGTGGATCGTCAACACCAGGCCGAGAGGCTCCGCGAGCACCATGCGCAGCGGGCCCGTCGTCTTCCCCGCCTCGACCTCGACGGGCTCGACAAGGGCGTCGCGGTAGCCGGCGAGGCGCGCGCTGATCAGGTGCTGTCCGGGCAGCACCCCTTCGAGCGCGAAGCGGCCGTGGGGGTCGCTGCGGGTGGAACCCGGCGGAGGCGGGATCTCGACCTCGGCCGAGTCGTCTTCCCCGGCGCGGGCGACCATCATCAGGGCGACCGTCCCGCCGCCGTCGGCCTCCATCACGTGCAGCCCCTCCGGCAGCGGCTCGCCGACGCGCACCATCGCGCCCTCGAGGGGCCGCCCGGCGCTGTCGCGGACGATGCCCTCGATGCGGCCCGGGCGCTCGACCCGCAGCTCACCGACCTCGACGATCTCCCCGGGTCGCAGGCTCGGCGCCTCCTGCTGGGTGCGCAGATAGCCCTCGGGGGGGTGCACGACCAGCGTCCAGGTCTTGCGCGGGTCGAGCTCGAGCAGGGTGAAGAACCCCCGCGCGTCGGTGAGGTGTGTCGAGTCCGGCGGGGGCTCGGCGCTCGCGCCACCGTGGGGGAAGGTGATCGTGAACGGCAGCGCCCCTCCGACCACGCGGCCGTTGGCCGTCACCGGCACGCCGGCCAGGGCCCGGCCCTGGTCGTCGACGACGCGACCGGACAGGCCGCCGAGCTGCTCGGGGGGCAGCGGCGGCAACTCGCGCTCGGGCAGGGCGCCGGAGAAGGAGAAGGTCGCGCTGTTCGAGCTGCCCGCGGGGCCGGGCAGGGCCGGGGGCTGCGCGGTCGGCTCCGCCTCGACGGGCGCCGGAGACCCGGACGGCGACGCGCCCGGTGCGGCCTCTCCCAGAACGGGCTCGACCGGCGCGGGCGGCTCGACGGGAGCGGGCTCGACCGGCCCGGGAGCGGGCAGCTCGACGCGGTCCTCGGGCTCGGGCCGCGGCCGCTGCGGGTCGGTGCTGAGGTACCAGACGGTGACGATCACCGCGAGCGGTGCGAGGGCGAGGATCAACAGGGGAAACGGGCGCTGACGAGCCATCGGTGGCATGCTCCGGACAAGAGGTTGATGGAACATCGCGGTAGACGCATACGGGTCCGGATGGGATGTGTGTTTTTCCGTTTTCCTCCCCGGAAGCTCGTCGTCCCGGACCCGCGCTGGAAATCGCCGCCCGGTCTGCTAGACTCCTCGCGGCCGATCCCACGCGGGAGTGGTGAAATTGGCAGACACGCCAGATTTAGGTTCTGGTGCCGCAAGGCGTAGGGGTTCGAGTCCCCTCTCCCGCATCCTCCCCTCGCGGTTCCCCTACGGAATCGTGCGCACGACCCGGAAGCCGGCGTTGCGGTAGCCCTCCCCCGGCTCGTCCGCCCCCCGCGCGGCCGCCCGGCAGCTGCTCGCGTAGTGGCGGTAGCTGCCGCCGCGCAGGACGCGCCGTGCGGCCTCGGGGCCGAGGGGGTCGACGAGTGGGCCGGGCGCGTAGGGGCCGTAGCCGTCCCAGCACCACTCGACGACGTTGCCGAGCATGTCGTACAGCCCCCACGGGTTCGGCCGCTTGCCGGCGACGGGGTGGATCCCGCCGCACAGGAAATCCTCGGCGCGCTCGGGCCAGTCCGCCGCCTCGTCCCCCTGCCAGGACACGCCGCTGTTGCCCGCGTAGACGCCGAGCGCGTCGAGGGCGGGGACGTCGTTCTGGCCGCGGGCGTCCCAGCTCCCCTGGTAGAGCGGCCCGCGGGTGCCGGCCCGGCAGGAGTACTCCCACTCCGCCTCGGTCGGCAGCCGGTAGCCGCTCCGCTCCAGGCCGAGGAAGCGCACCGTCGCCGCGTGGATGCTGCCGTTCGCGCGCTCGACATCCTCGAGCCGGTAGCAGGGCTCGAGGCCTTCGGCCTCGGACAGGGCGTTGCAGAAGTCGAGGGCGTCGTACCAGCTCATCCCCTCGACCGGCGCCTCCTCCCCGGCGACCTCGAAGCTCGACGGCAGCGCCCCGCGCAGCGCGTGCCACTGCCGCTGCGTGACCTCGGTCGCCGCGACGTAGAGGGCACGGGTCAGGCGCACCTCGGTCTGCGTCTCGTCGTCGTAGCGCCCGAGCTCTCCGACCGGCGAGCCCAGCGTGAAGTTGCCCGGCGGCACCAGCCGCAACACCATGCCGAGGCTGTTGCGCGCCTCGACCGGGACCTGCCGTGCCCGCGCCGCCAGCTCCTGCTCCGGCATCGTGGGCAGCGGCGGCGCCGGGGCGAGGGTGCGAGCGACCCGCAGGCCCACCGAGCCCATCGCGCGGTCGGGGCCGGCGTAGTAGCGCTCGAGGCCGAGCACATCCTGCGGCGGCGAGAAGAAGCTGCCACCCCGCACGGTGCGCTGCGACGCATCCCAGGGGCCGGTCGGATCGCGCTGCCTGGCCGTCGGGTAGGAGCCCTGCGCATCCCAGGTCCACTCGAAGATGTTGCCGAGCAGGTCGTGAAAGCCCCACGGGCTCGCCGCCAGGCTCCCGACCGGATGCGGCCCGAGCGAGGCGAGCGGCCGCGGCGGTGTCAGCTCGGCGCCCGACCAGCCCTCCCAGGCGACGTCGGCGTTCCCGGTGTGCCAGGCGACCCCCGCGAGGCTCTTCGCCGAGGCGGAGACCGCGCTCCAGGGTTCCTGCTCGCAGCCCCGGCAGGCATACTCCCACTCCGCCTCCGTCGGCAGCCGGTAGCCCGGGCTGTCCAGGCTCTCCCGGCGGACCCGCGCGGAGGTGATGTTCCCTGCCTCGTCGCGGACGACCTCGTCGAGGATGTAGAAGGGCGGCAGCCCGGCCTGTTCCGACAGCGCGTTGCACAGGGCGAGGGCGTCGTACCAGGTCACGCTCTCCACCGGCGCGCTGGCCCCCGCGGCGGGAAATCGCGACGGGGCGCCGCCGAGGGCGTGGTGCCACTGCAGCTGGGTCAGCTCGGTCAGCGCGAGCAGGAAGGGCCGGCCGAGCACGACCTCGTGCGGCGGGCCGGCCCCGGCGCGCTCCGCGGAGCCCCGGATGAAGCTGCCGGCGGGCACGAGCGCGAGGTCGACGCCGCTAGGCCCGCGCTCGAGCGCCGGCAGGCCGAGGAGCTCGGCCGCCGCCGTCTGCAGGGACGACAGCTCCGGCTCCGGCGGCACCGAGCGGGCGACCCGCAGGCCGACCCAGGGGAACCGCGCTCCGGGCTCTTCCCGCGCCCGGTTGGCCGCCCGCAGCTGCTCGGCGAGGGCCTGGTAGCCCCCGCCCCGGGCGCAGCGGAAGGCGCCCTGCAGGGGCCCGAGGGGATCGGCGGCCGGAGGTGGGACGCCGATCGGGGCGGAGTACACATCCCAGCACCACTCCCAGACGTTGCCGTGGGTGTCGTACAGCCCCCAGGGGTTCGGGCGGGTGCGACCGACCGGGCGCTTCTCCTCGGTGTTCCCGAAGTACCAGGCCACCCGCTCCAGCCGCTCGGCGTGGTCTTCCTCGTCGAAGTCGCCGGCCCAGGTCATCGCGCCGCTCCCGGCGCGGCAGGCGTACTCCCACTCCGCCTCTGTCGGCAGCCGGTAGCCGTCCCGCCGCGGCCCGAGCCAGGCGACCTCGGCGGCGACGATCGCGCCGCTCGCATCGCGCTCGACCGCCGAGAGCCGGTACACCGGGGCCAGGCCTTCGGCTTCGGACAGGGCGTTGCAGAAGGCGAGGGCGTCGTACCAGGTGCAGTCGCTGGCCGGCTCCTCGCCGCCGTCCGGCGTCCCCATCAACCTCCCCCACTGGGCGCTCGTCACCTCGCAGGCGGCGAGGTAGAAGGGAACCGTCAGCGCGACCTCGCGGGTCTGCTCGTCGACCATGTGGTAGGCCTCGTCCGCAGGCGAGCCCATCGTGAAGCGCCCGGGCGGGATCAGCGCGAGCCGCATGCCGAGGGAGTTCTGCACCGCGACCGGCAGCCCGCGCCGCTCCGCCTCCTCGAACTGCCGGTCCGGCGTCCACCACCAGGAGGCCGCGACCAGGCCGGGCTGGGCCTCGGGGAGGGCATAGCGCACCAGCCGGCTGCCGGGGTTGCCCGCCTCGTCCTCGACCTCGACGAGCAGCTCGCCCGCGCGCTCCGCGGGCCGCAGGGCGAGGCGCCCGTCCGGCAGGAGCCGCGCCCCGGCGGCGGCGATGCGGGCGAGCGGCTCGGCGGCGCGCACCCGCAGCAGCACCTGCCCCCCGTCGTAGGCGACCTCGACCTCGGGGACCGGCGGCGTCGCGTCGACCCGGAAGCGCACCTCCAGGCTGCTCTCGTTGCCCGCCCGGTCGCGGGCCCGCACCAGCACCAGGGTCGGCCCGTCCGGCCGGCGCACGCGGGCGCTGTAGCGCTCGGCGCCGAGGTTCTGCTCGACGCCGTCGATCGCCAGCGAGGCGAGGTCCGGCGCCGTGCAGGCGACCTCGACCGCAGGCCGCCGCCCGGCCACGACGGGCCCATGCGGGGCGAGCAGGCGCAGGGCGGGCGGGGTGGTGTCGAGGGTCGCCGACCAGGTCAGCGTCTCGCCGAGCACCCGCAGGCGCACGGTGTTCCGCCCCTCGACGAGGGCGATGGGCGCCGCGAAGCTCCCGCCGACGACGGGCACCCGGCGGCCATCGACCTCGACGCTGTCCGGCAGCGGCGCCCCGCGCAGCCGGCCGCGCAGGCTCGAGACCGGCGCGCGCAGCAGGCTGCCGTCCGCCGGCTCGAGGCCGTCGAGCCGCGCCTCCCCGACCCCCGGCCAGAGGAACCAGCCGAGGCCGCCCACGGCGAGCGCGAGCACCGCGAGCGCCAGCCAGCGCCCGGCGCCGCGGGGCGCATCCGGGGCGGCGAGCGCCTCGTCCTGCGCCCGCACTGCGTCCGTGCGCTCGCCGCTCGGCGCGCGCGCGGAGGGCGTGGACTGCGCGGGAGGCTCCTCCCTGGCCGCGGCGCCGCGGACGGGCGCTTCCTCCCGCCGCGCGACCGCGGCTTCCCCTGCCGGTGGCACGCCGCGCGGCGCCCCACTCGGCGCCGACGCGCACAGGGGCGCGAGCGCGGCGGCGAGGGCGGCGCCGTCGGGGAACCGGGCGTCCGGCGCCTTGGCGAGCAGCCGGGCGAGCACGGCGCACAGGGCCGGGGACAGGGCGGGGCGCAGGCTGCGCGGGTCCGGCGGCGGCTCGACGATGTGCTGGTGCATGAAGGCGGCCGGGCTCGGGCCGCGGAACGGCGGACGCCCGAGGAGCAGCGTCCAGAGGGTGCAGCCGAGGGCGTACAGGTCGCTACGATGGTCGACCGCGCGCACGTTCTGGAACTGCTCGGGGGCCATGAAGGCCGGCGTCCCGAGCAGGCTGCCGGAGCGCGTCAGGCCGGTGCTCCCCTGGGCCGCCCGGGCGAGCCCGAAGTCGGCGATCAGCACCCGCCCGCTCGCGCTGAGCAGCAGGTTGTCCGGCTTGATGTCCCGGTGCACCAGACCCGCGCCGCGGTGGGCGTCGAACAGCCCGAGGGCGGCCTGCCGGATCAGCTCCGCCGCCTCGGCCTCGGCGACCGGACCGCGGCGCAGCCGCTCGGCGAGGCTGCCGCCGGCCGCGTAGCCCATCGCGATGCAGAACAGGCCGTCGGCCTCGAACAGGTCGTGGATGGGGATGATATGGGAGGACTCGACCGCCGCGAGCGCCCGCGCCTCCCGCTCGAAACGCGCGATCAGCCCGCCGTCGGCGGCGAGCAGCGGCGGCAGGATCTTCAACGCGACCTCGCGCCCGAGCTTGACCTGGGTCGCGAGGTACACCGCCCCCATGCCCCCCTGGCCGAGCTTGCGCTCGATGCGGAAGCCCCGCAGCACCCGGCCGCGCAGCTGCTCGCCGGCCGTCGAGGAGCGGGCGCCGCCAAGGGTCCGCCCTCCGGTCAGGGTCGCCCCCGCCCGTGTCGGTCCGCTCAGGGTGGCCTGGGCGCTGCCGCAGCTCGAGCAGAAGCGGGCGCCGGCCGACTGTTGCTGGCCGCAGCTCGGACAGTACACCGCTTCCTCCTGGCCGGGGGGGACTCGCTAGTCTAGCACAAGCGCGGGGCCTTGTGGCGGCGTTCGGTCGCGCCGCCCGGCGCGCTTCGGCGCTCCTTCCATCCGACGGCCTTGAGCCGACGCACAGGATGCCTATAGTCGCGGTCTACGGCTCACGGAGGACCTTCCCCGATGTTGCGCACGCTCTGTCTTCTGCTGCTCGCCCTGCCCCTGTGCGGCCAGCAGACCGTCACCGCCGAGGGCGGCATGGTCGTCGCCGCCGAGCGGCGGGCGGCCGAGATCGGCGCCGTGATCCTCGACCAGGGCGGCAACGCCGTCGATGCGGCGGTCGCGGTCAGCTTCGCCCTCGCGGTCAGCTTCCCGCGCGCGGGCAACCTCGGCGGCGGCGGTTTCCTGCTCTACCGCCCTCCCGGCGAAGCGCCGGTCGCCCTCGACTTCCGCGAGGTCGCCCCGGCGACGGCGGACCGCACGATGTACCTCGACGAGGCCGGCGAGCCGATCCCCGGCGCGAGCCTGGTCGGCCCCCTCGCGGCCGGCGTCCCGGGCACCGTGGCGGGGCTGGCGGAGGCGCACGCGCGCTACGGGCAGCTGCCCTGGGACAAGCTGGTCGCGCCGGCGGTGCGCCACGCCGCCCGCGGCTTCGTCGTCGACGCGCGGCTGGCCGGCTCGTTGGCGAGCAGCGCCGAGCGCTTCGCGCAGTTCCCCGCGGCTGCGACGGTCTTCCTGCCCGGGGGCGCGGCGCCGACCGCCGGCACCCTTTGGCGCCAGCCGGGGCTGGCGGGAACCCTGCGGGCGATCCGCGACGAAGGGTCCGCGGGCTTCTACGCGGGCGACGTCGCCGCCGAGCTCGCCCGCAGCTGCCAGGAGGCCGGCGGCCTGATCAGCGTCGAGGACCTCGCCGCCTACCGGCCGGTCTGGCGCGACCCGGTCGCCTTCAGCTACGCGGGCAACCGGGTCTACAGCATGGCCCCGCCCAGCTCCGGCGGCCTGTGCATGGCCGGCATTTTGACCGGCCTCGAGCTGCTCGGGGCCGACGCCCTCGAGGTCGGCTCGCCGGACTGGGTGCACCGCTACGTCGAGGCCTGCCGTCGCGCCTACGCCGACCGCTACGCCTTCGGCGACCCCGACTTCGCCGCCCTGCCGACCTCCCTCCTGCTCGACCGCGAGTACCACGCCGGTCGCCTCGCCGACTTCGACCCCGCGCGGGCGACGCCCTCGGCCGAGGTCGGCGTCGGCTTCCCCCGGGAGTCCGAGGAGACCACCCACCTGTCGGTCGTCGATGCCGCGGGCGGAGCGGTCAGCCTGACCACCACCCTGAACGGCAGCTACGGCTCGTGCTTCGTCGCCGGCGGCACCGGCGTGCTGTTGAACAACGAGATGGACGACTTCACCACCGCGCCCGGGCGCCCGAACCTGTACGGCCTGATCCAGGGCGAGGAGAACACCGTCGCCCCCGGCAAGCGCCCGCTGTCGTCGATGTCCCCGACCATCGTCCTCGACGAGGAAGGCGAGCTGCTCTGGGTGCTCGGCAGCCCGGGCGGCTCGACGATCATCACCACCGTCGTGCAGCTGATCTGCCGCCTCAGCGCCGGCGAAGACCTCGCCTCCGCGGTCGCCGCGCCGCGCGTCCACCACCAGTGGCTGCCCGACCGCATCCAGTACGAGAAGGGCACGCCCGCGCCCTGGCGCGACGCCCTCGAGGCCCTCGGCCACGAGGTCGCCGAGCGCAGCCTGATCGGCCGCGTCCACGCGATCGCGCGCCTGCCCGACGGGCGCCTGGTCGGAGCCGCCGATCCGCGCAGCGAAGGCATCGCGGCCGGCCTCTCGGGAGGGAACTGATGCGTCTCCGCCTGTTGTTGTGCGCCCTGTTCGTGTGCGGCTGCGTCCCGTACCGCAACCTCGCCGTCGAGGAGATCGACCAGCTCGCCGACTTCGACGAGCTGATGTGGACCCTCGCGACCGTCGCCGACGACCGCTTCGCCCTCGCCGAGGACGTGCTCGCCGGCGGCGTCCCCGAAGACTCGCTCGCCGCCTTCCTCGACATGGGGACCCGCGTCGCCTACGCGGCCCGGCGCATCCCCGAGCTGTCCGGGCGTCCCGAGCTGGTGATCCTCAGCGAGCAGCTCGAGAGGGAAGCCCGCGAGGTCGCGGACGCGGCCGCCGCCGGCGAGCTCGAGGGTGCCGCCCGCATGGCCCGGCGGGTGGAGCGGACGTGCGCGGCCTGTCATGCGGATTTTCGTTAAGGAGTCTCGGTGCGGCTGGGCGAGAGGAAGTCGCTAGCGGACCCGGATGCCGCAGATCTCGGGCGGCCTCCGGGCCCTCGCGACGAAATCCCGGTGAATCAGCCGGGCTCACTCGTGTCCGACAGCGTCCCCCCTTGCTCCACTCCTCATAGCACTCCGAACAACAGACAGAGTCGCCGACAGGCTTGGTCTTTTCTTGGTTCTCTTCTCTGGCTTGTCCTTCTTCTTGCTGAATCCCTCCCCGACAGCCCTCACCCGCCTCCAGGTTGGACGCTGTCCCCTGTCGGCAAGGCCCGCTCTGCGCCTCTGCTCCTCTGCGCCTCTGCGTTGAATCTCCCCCGTTTGACTCACCGGGGTCCCCTGTCCGCCGTCGTCCTGTGCCCGGCCCCGGCGTCGCGTCTCGGGAGCTTCCGACCCCTTGAGGCAGACCCCCCCTCAAGCCTTCTCTTCCCGACCGCGCACGGGGTATGATACGTAGCAGACTGTTCGATTGGAGGACATGATGGCCCGGACCACCCGTGAAGAGAGTCGGCAGGTGCGCGACAAGATCATCCGCGCGACGGTCCGCGAGATCGCCCGCTGCGGATACCAGGGCCTGCGCATCCCCGAAGTGGCCAAGGCCATCGGCAAGACCCAGGGCGCGGTGTACGGCCGCTTCCCCGACAAGGAAGCGCTCGCGATGGAGGCGCTCAAGTACATCCGCGACGAGAAGTTCCTGCCGCTGATCGAGGGCTCCGGCACCGTCACCGACCCCGTCGCCCGCATCGCCCGGCTCAGCGAAGGCGTGTCGCAGCTCGCGACCGAGTACCCGGACGCGCAGCTGATGCTCGCCCGGCTCGTCGCCGAGATGGCGGAGGACACCGGCCCCCTCGGCGAGGAGATCCGCGCGATGTTCGGGGTGTTCGTCGACGTCGTCGAGGGCATCCTGCGCGGCCACGAACCCGGCGTGGTCCACGACGACCTCGACCCGACCCGGGCCGCGATCGCCTTCGTCGGCTGCAAGCTCGGCACCGCGCTGATCACCGCCCTGCTCGCCGAGCGCACCTCCTACGCGGCGATCGAGGAGCAGCTGCGACCGATTCTCAGCCGCGGGTTGTTCGCGGCGGTCGGGAGATAGCTGCCTCCGCCAGCACCTCCGCGACCGCATCGGCGAGCCCCGCGACCGCGGGCGGCGCGAACATCGTGTCGAACTCCCCCGGCACCCGGCGGATGTCGACCGCGTCGGCCAGCGGCGCCCAGAACGGCAGCGGGTCGCGATGCCCCTCGTCCTCTCCCTGGAAGTAGCGCACCCGACCCCGGAAGCGCCGCGGGCGGTAGCGCCAGCTCGCGGCCTGGTTGTGCTCGGCGACCGCGAGCTCGCGCAGCCGGGGCGGCAGCTTGCGGCCGAGGGCGGCGTACAGGGGCACGAGCGCGGTCGCGCCCCGGCAGGCGAGGCGGTGGGCGCGGAAACGCACGCGCCGGCGCAGGTAGCCCAGGGTCCCCCCGGGGCCGCGTCCGCGCAGCTCGTCCGCGTGCAGGGCGAGCTGCTCGGCGAGGCCGCGCGTGCGTTTCCAGCGCGCGTCGGTGCTGAACACGAGCAGGTGCGAGACCTCCTCGCCGGCGTCCTGGAGCTGGCAGGCGACCTCCAGGGCGAGCAGGGCGCCCATGCAGAAGCCCCCGACCCGGTAGGGGCCGCGCGCCTGGACGCCCCGCAGCGCCTCGACGTAGAGCCGCGCCATCGGCTCGATCGCCCGCAGCGGCGCCTCCTCCCCTTCCAGCCCCCGCGACTCGAGCCCGTAGAAGGGCTGCTCCGGGCCGAGGGCGGCGGCGAGCGGAGCCGCGAAGGCGGCGCGTCCCGAGCCGGCGTGCATGAAGAAGAAGGGCGGACGGCTGCCGCCGCCGTTGAGGGCGACCAGCAGCGGAGAGCGCTCCTGCGGCCGCAGGCGCGCGAGCAGGCCGTCGAGGGTCGGGTCGGAGACGAACTCGACCAGGGGCACCGCGAGGCCGAGCTCGGTCTCGAGGGTGTGCAACAGGGTCAACGCCTGCAGCGAGCTCCCCCCGAGGGCGATGAAGTCGGCCCGCGGCGGCAGCTCGTCGAGCTTGAGGACGCGCCGCCAGCGGGCGGCGACCTCGACACGCAGCTCTTCGGGCGGGAGCATGGAACCTCCGATAGACCGGGAGTCTACCGGGCCGTGCGCACGCGCGCCAGTGTCAGACCTCGGCGTCGCGCGGGTCCTGCGCAGGGGTCCCGGGGAACAGCTTGTAGATCATCACCCCGAGCAGGATGCCGGGCAGGCCCCCCACACCGAGCGTCAAGACCAGCTCGACGTTCCACACCGAGCTGCGCTCGGCGACCCAGAAGTGGGTGACGAGCAGGCCGCCCGGACCGCCGACCAGGCCGCCGAGCGCGCCGGCCAGCCGGTGCTGCGGGACCAGCAGGAGGCCGCCGAGCAGCCCGCCGGCGCCGGCGATCGCGAGGAAGGTCTGCAGGCCGAGCTGCAGCCCGAAGCCGAAGCCGGCCTGCTCGAGGCCGGCGATGCCCGCCGTCACGACGATCAGCGCGATGCCGACGTACTGCCCCGGCGTGAACTGTACCTCTTCCGCCATGATCCGCCCTCCCTCAGGGGCCAGCCCAGCGCAGGGTCCGCCCCGCGATCTGCAGCGCGGCTTCCCCCGCCTGTACCGCCGGCAGACCGAGCGCCTGCAGGCGGGCCGCGCCATCGTCATCGACGCAGGGCACTTGCACGGCTTCGACATAGGGCGCGCCGCCCGCCGCCTTCCCTGCGTACACCTCGAGCAGACAGCCCACCCCGCGCCGGAACAGCCAGCGCGCCGGGCCCGGAGCCGTCGGATGTTCCTGCCAGTGCGGGGCGAGCGCCTGCACACAGGCCGCCACGTCCGGCACGTGCAGCGCGAGGTGGTGGAGGCCCTCGCCGCGCTTGCGCAGGGCCCGCGCGTAGGGTCCGTCGGCCGCCGCGTCCAACGGCTGGAGCAGCAACAGCCGGGCCGCTTGCCCCGGCTCGCCGAGATACAGCTCGCGGGTTCCTTCGCGGGGGAACTCCTCGATCGCCCCGGGGTCGAAGGCGAGCCCCTGGCGAGCGCAGGTCTTCTCGATGGAGCTCACGACCAGACCGACGTGATCGAGACAGGTCACGGCGCCTCCTCCCAGGTTTCGACCCACGGCAGCGTCGAGGCGAGCAGCGCCGCGGCGTCGTCGGGATGCAGGGGATGACTGAGGTAGTAGCCCTGGGCCCGCGCGCAGCCGAGGGCGCGCAGGCACTCCAGCTGGGCCCGGCTCTCGACCCCCTCGGCGGTGACCGGCAGGCCGAGCACCCGGGTCAGCGACAGGATCGCCTTGACGATCTCGAGGTTCCGGCCCGCGTCCTCGAGCTGCCCGACAAAGGAACGGTCGATCTTGACCAGGTCGACCGGGAAGCGGTGCAGGTAGCTCAGCGAGCTGTAGCCGGTGCCGAAGTCGTCGAGGGCGATCGCGAAGCCTTCCGCCTTGAGGCGCTCGAGCAGCGGGATCGCCTCGTCGGCATCTTCGATCAGGGCGGTCTCGGTGATCTCGAGGACGATCGATGAGGGCGCGATCCCCGCGTGGACGAGCCCCTCGGCCATCCGCTCGACCAGGGCGCTCTGCCGGAATTGCCGGGGCGAGAGGTTGACGCTGAGGCGCAGGTCGGCGGCGTGGGGGAAGCGGTCGCGCCAGACCTTGAGCTGGCTCGCCGCCTCTTCGAAGACCCACCAGCCGATCTGCAGGATCAGGCCGGTCTCCTCGGCGAAGTCGATGAAGTCCGCGGGCCCGATCAGGCGGTCGGCCTGACGCCAGCGTACCAGCGCCTCGAAGCCGGTCAGGGTGCCGCCCTCGAGCTCGACGATCGGCTGGTAGTGAAGCTCGAGCTCGCGCTGCTCGAGGGCCCGACGCAGGTTCGACTCGAGCTTGAGCATCGAGATCGTGCGGCGGTGCATCTCCTCGTTGAACACGACGTAGCCGGCGGTGCGCAGCTCTTTGGCCCGATGCATCGCGGTGTTCGCGTCCCGCATCACCGGCTCCGGGCTCGTGTAGTTGCCCGGTCCGAGGGCGATGCCGACGCTGACGGAGATGAAGACCTCCTGCGCGGCGATGGTGAAGGGCTGGATCAGCGCCTCCTCGATGCGCATCGCGAGGTACAGCGCCTCGCGCGGATCGCTCAGGCTCTCGAGCAGGATCGCGAACTCGTCGCTGCCGAGCCGCGCGAGCGTGTCGTCGGGCCGCAGGCACTCCTGCATGCGCCCCGCGAAGCGCACGAGCAGCTCGTTGCCGGCGAGGTGGCCGAGCCCGTCGTTGACGTACTTGAAGCGGTCGAGGTCGAGCAGCAGCACCGCGAAGCTCGCGGAGGTGCGCCGGGCCAGGCTGAGCACGTGGCTGAGCCGGTTGAGGAACAGGTTGCGGTTCGACAGCCCCGTCAGCGCGTCGTGCAGGGCGTCGTGGAGCATCTGCTCTTCCATCAGCTTGCGCTCGGTGATGTCGCGGATCGACACCAGCAGCGCCGGATGCCCCTGCCAGGAGGTCGCGACGCAGCGGCACTCGCCGATGCCCGGGTCGCCGCTCAGGCGCACGATGTCGCGCTCGGCGATCGCCCCCGGGTGCAGCGGCAGGGCGCAGCGCTGACCGACCAGCGAGGTGAAGCTCCCGCGCAGGTAGCACTCCGCGGCGGGGTTCGCGAAGTGGACCAGGCCGTCGTCGTCCGCGACGACGATGCCGTCGCCGTGCTTCTCGACGACGTTGCGGAAGCTCTCCTGGCTGAGCTCGAGCGCCTGTTTGAAGTGGGTGATGCGGCTGAGGTCGCGGATCGTCGCGATCACGACCTCGCACTTGTCCGGCGCCTGCACGGTGGCGGCGTACATCTCCGCGGGGAAGCTGGTCCCGCACCGTTTGAGGAAGCGCCGCACGACCCCCTCGCGCTCGCCGCTGCCGACCAGCAGCTTGCGCAGGAAGCGACGGGAGGTGCCGCGCTTGGAGATCAGGTCCTTCAGGGTGCGCTCGAGGAGCTCTTCGTGGCGGTAACCGAACAGCTCGACCGCGGCGCGGTTGACGTCGAGGATGCGCTGGGTCTCCGGCTCGAAGGTGAGCACGGCGTCGGCGACGTTCTCGAAGAGCTGGCGGTACTTCTCGTCGCTGCGTCGCAGGGACTCGGCGATCGACTTGCGCTCGATCGCGTAGCGCAGCGCCCGGCTCAGCAGGGCTCCGGTCAGCTCGCTCTTCGTCAGGAAGTCCTGGGCGCCGTGGCGGATGGCGCGGACCGCGGTGTTGATGTCCTCATCCCCGGTCAACACCACGATCGGCAGCTGCGGAGCGGCGGTGCGCAGGGCGCTGAAGGTGTCGAGGCCGCGGCTGTCCGGGACGTTCAGGTCGGTCAGGATCACGTCGAGCGCGTGCGGGCCGAGCAGC
>JAUIEM010000121.1 GCA_030428695.1 bacterium | reverse complement strand
GTCCGCAGCGCCGCGCCGGCCCCGGCGGCCCCGGCCCCGGCCGCCGCCCCGCGCCCCGTCTCCCGCGCGGCCCCCGAGCGTCGGGCTCTGGCCTTCAAGGACACGGGCTTCGAGCGCTGCATCCGCGACCTGACCTACGAGATCTCCTTCGCCGGGGACTTCGATCCCGCGGTGCAGGTCGACCTGATGACCGACCTGAAGATGCTGAACCTCGAGCTGAAGAAGCACTTCCCCAACCGCACGCGCATGGTCGGGCTGCTCGATGGACTGAAGGAACAGGCGGCGCTGCGCGAGCACGCGACCCGCGCGATCGCCGAGCTCGGCAAGCTCTGACCTTGCGCGTCCCGCCCGGGATCGAGCGCGCCGGCGAGGTCTGGGTCAGCGCCCGGGACGGCGCCCGCCTGGTGCCGATCGAGGCCGGGGTGTGGAAGATCGGCGCGCGCGAGGGCGACATCTTCGCCGAGCAGCACTCCAAGCCCGCCCACCAGGTCGCCCTCTCCGCCTACCTGATCGACGAGAGCCCGGTGTGCTGCGCCGCCTACCAGCGCTTCATCGAGGACGACGGCTACGGGAACCCGGACTGGTGGTCGCCGCGCGGCTGGATCTGGAAGGAGACCGCCCGCATCACGGGCCCCGCGGCCTGGGAGAAGCCGGGCTGGGACGCCCCCGAGCTGCCGGTCGCCGGCGTCAGCTGGTACGAGGCCGAGGCCTACGCCCGCTGGGCCGGCCGCGCGCTGCCGACCGAGGCCCAGTGGGAACGCGCCGCCGGGGGACCCGACGCCCTGCGCTTCCCCTGGGGCCGCGACCTGCCGCGCAGCGAGCACGCGAACTTCGACGGCCGGGTCGGGATGATCACGCCCCCCGGACGCTACCCCGCCGGGCGCTCCCCCGAGGGCCTGAACGACATGGCCGGGAACGTCAACAACTGGTGCCGGGACTGGTACGACCCGCACGGCTACCACTTCCGCGTCCGCGAGGCGCTGCCGACCGACCCCTGCGTCGACGACCAGGCGCTGACGAAGAGCGGCCGGCGCGGCCGGCGCAAGGTCGACAAGGGGGGCGGCTATCTGACCGCGGCGGTGCGCTGGGAGGTCCTCACCTGCGTCGGCAAGGTCGCCTGGTCCCCGCGCTCCCGCGAGCTGTGGAACGGCTTCCGCTGCGCCCTGACCCTCGAGCCCTGAGCCGCCCACCTAGTCCGCGCGCGCTTCTTCCAACGCCGGGCCGAGGGCGTCCGCGATGCGCTCGGCCATCAGCGGGGTGCCGGCGTCGTTGAGGTGCACGAAGTCCATCCACAGCGCGGGATCGTGCGGGAAGGCGCCCTCGAGGTCGACGCACAACACGCCCTCCTTCGCGGCGACCTCGCGGTGGCGCTGGTTGATCGCGGCCATCGCGTCGACGAGCGCGTCGAAGGGCAGGTGGGCGAGCTCGAAGGCCCGCTCCTGCTCGATCTCCGCCCGCACCTCGGGCGTCATGTCCGCCGCCAGCCGCGCCCCGAAGGTCGCGCTGACGGGGACGGCGCCGAGCGCGCGGGCCCGGGCGTAGATGCGCTCGAGGTTGGCGGCGAAGGCGTCGAGCATCGCCGGGTCCAGGCTCTGCCGGTCGTCGGGGTTCTTCGGCCGCGGGTCGGTGACGCGATAGACCAGCGCCTGGAAGAAGAACGAGGAGGCCTCCCGCCGCTTGCGGTCGAGCCGCGAGAGCGGCCGCGGGTGATTCTGCGGATCGAGGAAGAAGGGCGTCGGCACCCCCCAGCAGATGTCGTTGATGCCGTGGTAGACGATCACGATATCCGGCTCCAGGTCCGCGAGCCGCTCGAGGTTCATCAGGCTCTCCGCCGAACGGTAGCCCGGGGTGCCGGCGTTGAGCACCTCGAAGCGCTGGCCGGGGTAGCGCGCCGCCAGCATCGTCTCGAGCAGCGCGGGGTAGGCGCTCGAGTCGGCCTTGCAGCCGGTGCCGAAGGTCGTCGAGCCGCCGAGGCACAGGATGCGCAGGACGTCGTCCGGTTTCGGGTCGAGCACCGGCCCGCCGCGCATGTGCAGGGCGTTGATCGAGAAGCGCACCGGCTCCTCGTTCTCGACCTCGATGCTCCACTCGCCCGGCTTGTAGACCTGGCCGAGGGTCGGATGCTCCATCCAGAAGCTGTCGTCCTGCTCCTCGAGGGCCTCGGCGAGCTTGCCGGCGGAATACAGCCGCCAGCCGAGCTCGACGGCGCCGAGGCACATCACCAGGAGGACGAGCAGGAAGACGAGCTTCTTCCCGCGGCTCAGGCTCGGCGTATCGCTGTCGGTCATGCTTCCGTCCTCCTGTCGAAGCCCGGAGAGTACCGGCACGGCCCTTGCTGTCAAGCGCTCTCCCGCGTCCCCGCCCCGAGAGCGCGGTGGAGGGGCCCGCCGGGGCCGGCTACAATGAGGGCCCGTCTTCCGGACCGACGATGGCGAAACGCAAGAAGAGGAAGAGGTTCCGACGCTGGGCGCGGCGGCTCGTGTTGCTGCTGATGTGCTGCGCCCTGGTGCTGTACATCTGGCGGGACTCCCTCGTCTTCCCCTACGTCCGCGACACCCTCGAGGAGCTGGTCTACGAGCAGACCGGCGTCGAGCTGAAGATCGGGAAGCTGCAGGGCAGCATCTTCGACGCCCTCGAGCTGCGGGATGTCGAGCTGGTGCGGATGCCGAGCTGGGGGGTCCTGCGCGAGCTCTCGGTCGGCAAGCTGCGCATCGAGTACTCCCTCGCCCAGATCGACCGTGTCGAGGCGGTCGACCTGCACGCGATCATCGAGGCCCTGCCGATGGATGAGTGGGACGACACCGGGCGCTTCTTCCCCGAGGTTCCGCTCCCCACCCTGCCCCCGATCGTCGACGTCTCGAACGCCGACGTCACCGTGACCTACTGGTGGCAGGAGGAGGAAGGCAACATCGCCGACTCGGTCGTCGTCAAGGACGGCCGGATCTTCTGCGACCGCAACGAGATCGTCATCGCCTCGCCGTCGGTGCGCGCCGTCATCGTCCCCCACGGCTCGGTGCGCCTGACCGGCAAACACCACGAGTGGGGCTTCTACGACCTGAAGGTCTTCCACGACGCCGAGCTGCTCGCCGAGGCGACCGCCGACCTGACGGGCTTTCCCCTCGGCTCGTTCCCCTTCTCGGTCCAGTTCCGCTACCCCGGCATGACGCCGCTGTCGACCTACGCGGTGATCGACCAGGACTCGATGCGGGGGCGGGTGGTCGCCGACAGCCTCGACTTCGCGAAGCTGCCGCTGTGGTTCCGCGTGCCCGACGTGACGATGGACGGGGTGTTCGACGGCACGGGCAGCTTCCGCATCGACCCCGACGACCCCGACGACCAGGACGCCCCGACGGAGTTCGCCTGGGCGGAGGGCTTCTGGGACAACGCCCAGCTCGGGGTGATCGACCTCGACTCCGCCGACCTCTCCTTCGAGTACGACGGCGGCACCGTGATCTTCGAGCACCTCGACGCCTACCGCGAGACCGCCTGGTTCAAGGCCCAGGGGGCGCGGTTCTTCGCCGAGGGCGGCTGGGAGGGGCTGCTCGGCAGCCTGTACATCGAGGACTTCGAGGGCCAGACCGCCGACCTCGCCGAGCTGTTCCCCGACCGCCAGCCCCTCGACGAGCTCGGCGCCGGGCTGCCCTTCGGCCTGCGCATCGACGGCAACGTCGACGAGGAGGTCGTGGTGCTCGACGCGCACCTGACCTGGGACGAGCGGGCGGCGACGGTGACCAACGCCTTCCTCTTCATCGCCCCGGGCGCGCCGGCCCGCTCCTTCATGGACATCGAAAACATCGCCCTGACCGGCGGCGACGTGCAGAGCTTCCTCGCCCATCACGGCGTCGAGGTACCTGCGTCCGGGGACGTCGCCGGGCTCGCGCACCTGTGGGGGAACTTCATCGATCCGCGCCTCGAGCTCGATCTGCGGGTCCCGGAGCTGGTGGTCGCCGACCACCGCGCCGAGGTCGTGACCAGCAGCGTCGTGATCGACACCGGCGGCGTGACCGTCCGCGGCATGACGGTGCGGGAGCCGCAGAACGGGCTGTACATGGCGGGGGGCGGAACCTACGACTTCGGGGCCGACAGCCTCGCCTTCGTGCTGCGCGGCCGCGCCCGGCCGACGCACATCACCTCCGGAGCGCTCGAGACCGAGGCGGCGATCGCCGCCCGGGTCGAGGGCAGCGCGGCCCGGCCCGAGGCCTGGGTGCAGGTGCGGTTGGAGGATCCGTCGCTGGTCGGCCTCGAGCTCGACACGGCCGCGTTCACCTTCCGCCTGAACCGCGACCGGGCGGGCTTCGAGGGGACGCTCCGCGCGCCGGAGGCCGAGCTGGTCTGGCGGGCCGAGACCCCCGACCTGCGCGCCGACACCATCGCGATCGATCTGCGCTCGCTGGCGGTGCGCGACGGCGCGCATTGGTTCCGGGCGGAGGCCGGGCAGCTGCGCGCGGGCGCGGACTTCCTGCGGCTCGAGCCCCTCACGCTGCGGGGGGCGAGCGCGCGCGTGACGCTCGACGCGGTGTGGGACTACGCGACCGAGGTCGGGGTCTCGGTCGACGCGGTCGATGTCGTCCTCGACGAGCTGCTCGCGCCCTGGCTGGAGGCGGAGCTTCCGGAACTGCCCTTCGACCGCCTGACCGGCGACCTCCTGTTCGACTCGAGCGGCGTCGCCTTCCGCGACCTGTTCGCGCGCAGCGAGGAGGCGACCCTGTCGGCCAGCGGCCGGCTCGGCTTCGACTCGACCGCCGTCATCGGGCTGCTGGCGAGCGCGGTCGACCTCGCCCGCTTCATCGATCCGCTCGGGGAGCTACCGCCCGTGCGCCTCAACACGGTGTCCGGCAGCATCGTGGGGAAGCTGCCGCGCCCGGACGCGAAGTTCTCGATCTCCGCCTCGCTGCCCTGGCAGGACAGCCTCGACCTGTCCTGCCTCGCCGAGGTGGTCACCGAGAGCGCGGGTTTCTCGATCCCGAGCAGCAGCCTGCGCGTCGACGGCGTCACGGTCGGAAGCGTGACCGGGCGGATGCCCTACGGGCTGTTCGATGGCGATGAGGACGCGATGCCGAACGTCGTATTCGCCCTCGACGTCGCGGCGGAGAGCTTGCGCTTCGCGCCGCTGCGGGAGGTCTGGTCGGACGGTCGGCTGCAGGCCGTGCTGCACTACGGGCGCACCCGCCGGGGCCTCGGCCTGACCGGCACGATCACCGGCGACAGCTGCCGCCTCGGGCCCGGTGACTGGGCGCAGCCCTACGACTTCGTCGTGCGGCTGCGGCCCGAGCGCAGCGGCCACCACAGCGAGCTGTGGCTCGCCCGGCCGGGCCCCCTCGGGGTTGAGACGCTGCTCGTCGCCGCCGGGCGGGTGCCGCTGACCGTCGCGCGCGAGATCGGCTGGCAGCCCGGGGGCGAGCTCGACCTGCGCTTCACCTCGCGGCCGCTGCATCCCGGCCTGGTCCCGCGTCCGCTCTCCGACACCCTGTGGGTCGGCGGGCGGCTGAGCTTCCACGGCACCCTCAAGGGCCTCCCGACCCGCCCCGAGATCGATCTCGCCGGCGAGCTCGAGAACCTCCACATGCTGTCCGGCGCGATCAGCGAGCTCGACGGCAACCTGTGGCTGAACGGGCGCTGGCCCGACCAGGCGGCGGTCGAGGTCGCGGGCAGCCTCGGGCCCTTCTCCTGCTTCGCCGTCGGCGACCTCGAGCGCCGGGACGGGCGCTGGTGGCTGGACGGCGAGGCCCACGGCTGGGCGGAGGAGCTGTTCGGGCTGCCGTCCCTGTTCCCCAAACGCCTGCGCTACGCCGGCGGCGCGGCGACCTTCGACATCGCCGCCGAGGGCCCCCTCGACGAGCTGCGCACCGAAGGCCGGGCCCGGCTGCGCGACGCGACCCTCAAGGCCGTCGCCGACCTGCCCGCGGTCGAGAACCTCGACCTCGACCTCGACCTGCGCGGCGACAGCATCGAGGTGGTCTCCGGCCGCGGCACCCTGGGCGGCTCGGACTTCCGCCTCGACGGCGGGTTGCGGGTCGGCACCGATCCGCTGCTCAACCTCGCCCTCGACGGCGAGAACCTGCTCCTGTACCGCGACGAGGGCACGGTCACCCGCGGGGACGTCAAGCTGCGCGTCCGCGGTCCGCTGTCCTCGCTGGTGATCGGCGACACCGTGACGCTGCGCTACGGGCGCGTCACCCGCGACCTGCTCGCCAACCCCCTCGAGGCCCTGCTCGAGACCGGGCTGCAACAGAGCACCCCGTGGCGGATGGCGGTCCGCACGGGGCCGCTGTCGACGGCGCGTTACGACCTGACCTTCCTGACCGACGAGCCGGTCGAGGTGCGCTCGGTGCTGTTCCGCGGCGAGCTGAGCACGACCGCCCTCAAGCTGCGGGGGACCGGACGGAACCCCTGGCTCGAGGGCAACCTGACCATCGACCGCGCGGACTACTTCCTGCCGACCACCGTGATCCGTGGCGAAGTCGGCCAGCTCAGCTTCTCGGCCGACCGCCCCTTCGATCCCGAGCTGACCATCCAGGGCCGCTCGCGCATCCTCAACTACCAGGTCGAGCTGCGCGTGGTCGGCAACCTCAGCGACCCCGAGCTGTCGATCAACACGCTGCCGCCGATGAGCGACAACGACGCCCGCAACTTCCTGTTGACCGGCCGGCCCCCCGAGGGCATCGCCGGCGGCGCCTTCGACGACCGGCGCGCGGCGGCCTTCGGCAACGTCGCAGTGTTCGTCGCCCGCGACTACTTCGTCAAGAGCCTGTCGAGCACCAACGAATGGGAGAGCTTCTGGCGCGACGTGCTCGAGAGCATCGAGATCGAGGTCGGCGGCGGCGCGGTCGACGAGACCTACATCGAGGTCGGCCTGCCGGTCGCCGAGGAGGTCCTGCTCGAGGGCGACCGCCTGTACGTGATCGGGGAGCGCTCGAGCCTCGGCAGCATCAACGGAGGGCTGCGGATTGTCTTCAGCATTCCGTAGCGGGCTCTTCCTGCTGCTCGCCTGCTGCGCGGCCTCCGCCGATCTCGAGTTCTTCGGGAACCGCTACTTCAGCGACGCGGACCTGCTCGAGTTCCTCGGCGGCGTCGTTCCGCCAGGGGCCCTCGACGAGCTGCGCCGCTCGGACGTCGACGACGCCGCCTACGCGATCGAGCGGCTGTACCTGCGCGAGGGCTTCTGCTTCGCCGAGGTCGACTATTTCTTCTCCGGCGGCCCCGACGCGAGCTTCGCCACCCTGGTCGTGCAGGAGGGGCCCCAGGCCTACATCGCCCGGGTCGACATCGAGGGCGTGGAGAACGCCCCGATCCCCCTCGAGCGCATCGAGGCGACCTTCTACAGCAAGCGCGGCGGCCTGCTCGGGCTCGGCGAGCCCCTGTTCCGCCAGGCCGCGCTGGCCGACGCGGCGGCGGCGATCGAGGAGAGCTACCAGCGCGAGGGCTACCGGGACGTGGTCGTCGAGCCGCCGTGGGTCAGCTTCGACCTCGACGGGGAACCGGACGAGAGCGGCATGCTGCCGGTCTACATCGGCGTCGCCGTGCGCGAGGGCATCGTCTACACGGTCACCGAGGTCACCTTCGAGGACGGCGCCCCCTGGCTCGAGCCGGCGGAGCGGGCGACGCTGCGGGAGACCTACGAGCGCAAGCCCTCACGGCTCGCCCACGTCCAGGAGCTGCGCCACCAGGTGCTCGGGATCCTCGCCGACCGCGGCCACCTCCGCGCCGACGTCGATGTGCTCGAGGCCCGGGACGAGAGCGGCGCGGTGGTGCTGCACGTCAGCGCCGAGCCCGGCCCGGTGTACACCCTCGGCGAGGTGCGCTTCGAGGGGCTGGTCTACGCCGATGAGGACTTCGTGCGCCCGCGCCTCGCCGTGACCCCGGGCCAGGTCTACTCGCGCTCGGACGTCGCCGCGAGCAGCCGCGCGCTGTTCAACACCGGGCTGTTCCGCACGGTCACCGTCGAGCCGACCGCCTTCGGCGTCAGCGACACCGTCGACCTGGTGTTCACCCTCAAGGAGGCGGCGCGGCGTGAGGTGCGGCTGACGCTGGCGGGGGGCTCGCTCGACATCGTGCGGGGCGGCGTCGAGTACTTCGACCGCACGCTGTTCGGCACCGGCCTGCCCTTCACCGCGGGGGTGCGCGCCTCCTTCATCGAGGCCGGCGTCGAGTCGTCGATCAGCTATCCGCACTTCCTCGAGTCCGACTGGACGGCGCGGATCCTCGCCAGCCACATCCAGACCCGCGACACGCGGAACGAGGGCATCCTCGAACGCAACGAGACCCTGGTCGAGCTGCGCTTCAGCCACGTCTTCCTGCGCCACTTCGAGCTCGGGCTCGGCGCCCGCTTCCGACGCGTCAACAACTTCGCGGAGATCGACACCCAGGCGATCTTCGGCACCGACCTGCCCGACAACTACAACACGGTGTCGGTGTTCGCGGCCCTCGGCCTCGACACCCGCGACGACTTCTTCTTCCCGAGCGCGGGCTGGATCTTCAACCTGTCCGTCGAGGTCGGCGGGAAGTACCTCGGCAGCCAGGTCGACTTCTTCCGCAGCGAGCTCTCCCTGCGCACCTATCTCGGCTTCGGCGAGCGCACCAGCCTCGCCCTGCGTGGGGACATCGCCCTCGCGATTCCGATCGACACCGAGCCGAGCCTGCCGATCCCGGAGCGCCTGTTCTCCGGCGGCCACGACACCGTGCGCAGCTTCAAGGACGGCGAGCTCGGCTTCCGGGAGGCGGACGGCGATCCGGTCGGAGGGGAGGTGCGCAACACCCTCGGCCTCGAGCTGCGCTACCGGATGCTCGGCAACCTGTACGTCGCCGGCTTCGCGGAGTACGGGAACGTCGCGCTGACCACCTCCGAGGCCTTCGAGGACTTCCGGCCCAGCCTCGGGGCGGGCCTGCGCTACGCGCTCCCGATCGGGCCCCTGCGCCTCGACGTCGGCTTCAACCCCGACGTCGAGGGGCGCGAGGACCTGTACCGGCTGCACTTCAACATCGGGCAGGCGTTCTGAGGTTCAGCGGGCCTCGCTCCGGAGCGTGATCCCGTGCAGGGTCACATCGTGCAGGGCGAGGCGTTCGCTGACCAGCGCTTCGTCGAGCGGGGCGTCTTCGACGAGCTGAATCGCGATGTGCGCGGGCACCTCGGGGGAGTCGGTGCAGCCCGCCAGTCCTGCGCAGAGGATGGCGAGCAGGGACGAACAACGATGCATGGTGGACCTCCCGGTGTGGTCTGGTATAGCCGATCCCGGGGAGCGGCTCCAGCCGCGCAGCCTACACCACCGGGGGCCGCGCGCTCGTAAACGGTGACGTATCCTCCCTGCAGCGAGCGCCGGCGAAGCCCCTTCCCCCCGTTCTCGGCGCGGTCTACAATGGCGGCGAGCAGGGGGGACCACGATGCCGAGTGAATTCGACCGCCTCGAGGAGGCGACCAGCATGACGCCGCTGGCCGGGGGGATCTACCTGTTCCTCCGCGACACCGCAGACTCGCCGTTGGTCCAGGTCGACCTCGACGACCTCGCGACCGGGCTGCAGGCCGAGGTCCGCGACGTGCGCCGGGCGCTCAAGGCGCTGAAGAGCCCGCGTGTGGGGCTGATCGACATCCACGAGCTCGAGGAGAAGCGCTGCCGCCTCGAGCTGATCTTCTATTCCAAAGGGGACCCCGGCCACGTGCACGGCCCCGACTGCAACCACTGAGGGGCGGCGGGATGGGACATCACATCCCGATCTCCCGCGCCGAGCTGTTCGTGCGGCTGAGCCGCCATCCGGGCCTGCGCGACGAGCAGCGCACGCGGCTGGCGGGCTTCCTGCAGCAGCTCAACGCCGTCCTGCACTTCGAGTACCACGATGAGCTCGAGCGGCTGAAGGCCCTCTACCGCGGCCTCGACCCCGACGCACAGCCAGGCGTGAGCGGCGCAGCCGCCGACCGGGAGGCGCTGTGGGAGGAGCTCGCCGGGGTGCTGCGGGACGCGAACTACGCGCCGGTCTCCGCCGACGAGCTCGCGGCCTCGTTCGCGTCCGAGGGCCTGGTGCCGGTCAGCCTCGACGTGCCCTTCGACGACTTCGCCTTCTACCGCATCCACGCCCTCGGCAGCGCCCGCGCCAGCGCGGAGGTCCCGGGCCTGCTGCCGTGGACGAAGCGCCGGGTCGAGCTCGAGCTCTACGAGCGGGTCGTGCTCGCCTTCCAGCCGAAGCCGGCGGAGCACTTCGCCGGGCGGCGCGCGGCCGACATCCCCGGGACCCCGGGCAAGCTCTACCTCAAGCTCCTGCAGCGGGTGCCGAAGGCCGACCTCGAGATGCTGTTCCCGAACAGCAAGCCGCGCATGAAGCTGATCCACAAGCTGAAGGTCTTCCTGCCGCTGGTGACCGGCCTCGGCATCACCCTGCACAAGCTGGTGCTCGCGCCCTACGTGCTCGGCACCGGGCGCGATCCCCTCGAGGACGGGCTGTCCCTCGGCCTGGTCGCGATCCTCGGCGGCCTGGCGGGCTACGTGTTCAAGGCCTGGAGCGGCTACAGGTCGACGCTGCAGGACTTCCTCGCGAAGATCACCAAGAACCTCTACTTCCGCAACCTGGTCAGCAATGGCGGCGTCTTCGCCAACCTGATCGACACGGCGGAGGAGGAGGAGGCGAAGGAAGCCGTCCTCGCGTTCACCTTCCTGCTCACCGAGCCGGACCTGACCAGCGAGGCGGCGCTCGACGCCGCGGTCGAGGCGTGGCTCGAAAAGGAATGCGGGAGGGCGGTCGACTTCGAGTCCGCCGACGCCCTCGCGGGGCTGCGCGACCTCGGCCTGCTGGCGGAGGGGAAGGAGCTGCGCCCGCTGTCGCTACGCGAGGCGCAGAAGGTGCTGGACACGCGATGGGACGCCTATTTCTCGCCTTGATCAGCCCGCCAGCGCGGCCGCGAGCATCTTCCCCTCCGGCAGCGCGTCGCACAGCTTCCGCCAGGCCGCGTCCGGGGTCGGGGTCTGGCCCGCTTCGGCGGCCTGCAGGATGTTTCGGGCGAGGACCGCCTCGGGCTCGGTGCGGCCCTCGAGCCAGCGGAAGGCCTTGAGCAGCACCCGGCTGCGCCGCCCGCTGCGCCGGGTGTGGCCGAGCAACACCAGGGCCAGCACGGCCGCGGCGGTGCGCCGCACGTCGCCGCCGAAGCTGCCGTCGGCGCGCTGCTCGCGGGCGAGGATGGCGCCGAGCTCGGCCGGCGGCGACGAAGGTGCCGGCGCGGAGCGGGCCTCCGGCGCGCCGTCGGCATCGAAGACCCGGACCTTGGCAGGCTTGCGCTTCTTCTTCTGCTTCGGAGGCATGCCCACGCTGAAGCTCTCGGACTTCGAGGATCCACCGAACAGCCGCGAGAAGAAGCCTCCGCCGCGCCGCTTCGAGCGGTCGGCCGGAGCCGAGGGCGCGCCTCCGCTACCGGGACCTCGCGAGCGCATGCGCGGCCCTCCGCCGAAGTCGTCGCGGTCCGCCGCGGGGCTCGGCGCGAAGCTGGCCGGGGGCGGGACGCTGGCCGGTGCCGCGGACAGGAGCCGCAGGGCGCCGGTGATCGCGCCGCCGACCGCGGGGCCGCCCTTGAAGCTCGCGTCCCAGTCCTCCGGCAGCTCGGCGGGTTGGACCACCTCGACGCGCGAGCCGGTGTGGACCTTGGACGAGCGATCGACGGCGACGAAGGACGTGAACCGCGAGGCGATGCGGTGCTCGAGGGAGACGGCGATGATATCCGGCTTCAGCGCCTCCTCTTCGTAGGGCTTGAGCAGCAGCCGATCCTGCAGGTAGGCGACCCGCTCCCGGGCCCACAGGGCGCCGAGGGGGAAGGACACCCGCTGTGGCCGCACCGTCAGCTTCAGGCTGCCGCCGGCTTCCCGGCCGACCACCCGCAGGCTCTCCGGAGCGCCCTCGACGAACAGGCTGGCGGGCCGGCCGAGGAAGACCGTCGCCGGCTCGGGCCGCGCGGCGAGCATGCCCTCGACCTTGACGCCGTCGGTCAGCGGGCTGCCGAAGCGCGCCTCGAGCCTGGCGACGGTCTCCTCGATCGCGGCGTCCGGGGTGGTCAGCTCGCAGGTGCCGCCCCCGACCCGGGCGAGGGTCTTGAGCAGCGCGGCGTTGACCGCGGTGCCGATGCCGAGGGTGAAGAAGCGCGCGCCCTTGCGGCGCTTGGCGACCGCCGGCACCAGCTCGCCCTCGTTCCAGGCCTGGCCGTCGGTGATGAACAGCACCGTGCGCAGGCGCCCATCCGGTGTCTCGCCCTCGAGGGCGGCCTGCGCGGCCGGCAGCATCTCGGTGCCGCCGCGGGCCGCGAGCCTCGCGATCCAGGCGTCCGCTTCCTGCAGCGAGGCGGCGTCGTAGGCGCGGAAGCCGCGGTCGAAGCGCTCGAGCCGGTCGTCGAAGGCGATCAGCAGGAAGCGGTCGCCGTCGACCAGGCCGTGCAGGGCCGCGTGCAGGGCGTCCTTGGCGGCGCGCATCTTGCTTCCCCGCATCGAGCCGGAGATGTCGACGACGAACACCGCATCCCGCGGCAGGGCCTGCGGCAGCGCGGCGCTCGGCGGGTTGACCTGGACCAGGGTGTGCTTGCCGTCGGTCCAGGCCTGGGCCGACGTCGCCTCGGGGGCGCCGCAGGCGAAGCTGAGCACGAAGTCCTTGTTCAGGGTCGCCTTGCCGGAGGGAGCGACCCGGATGCGGCCGCTCTCGAGGGACATCGACAGCGCGTGCAGCGAGCTCTGCAGACGCGACACCGGGCCCTCGATCTCCGCCTGCAGCTCGAGCGTTGTGCCGCCTTCGAGGCGCAGGGGCGGCTGCAGCTTCGAGGCGTCGGGCACGCGGTCGGTGTCGGGCAGCGCGCCGGGGCCGTCGTGGCCGCGCTCGACGCCGGGCAGGAAGCGCGGCGCGATCACGGTCGGGAAGCGCCAGCGGAAGCGCCCGTCGACCAGGGCGAGCCGCTCGACCACGGTCAGCCGCACGACCACCTCGGTCTGCGGCGGCAGGTTGGTGACGCGCAGGGTGTGGACGTCGTCGCGCTCCTGGTCGAGCAGCGCCGCGCGGTGGCCTTCGGCGCGGGCCTGGGCGAAATCGGCGGCGGCCTCTTCGCGCTCCTTGCACTCGCCGCGGATGGTCAGGTCGCCGGCGACCAGCTCGAGCTCGACGACCGCGCCGTCCTCCGGCAGGGGGAAGATGTGCACCGCCTCGAGGGGGCGCTCGTAGTCGTTGCGGAAGCGCTGCTCGATCACGGTGCAGCAGCAGCCGCCGGCGATCGAGGCGCCGACCTTGACCTCGGCGAGGGGCAGCGCGCGCTTCGCGCCGTCGACCAGGGCGAGCAGGCCGCCGAGGCCGCAGGACGGGGAGGGGGCGTCGAGGATGGGGGTGGGCTCAAGCACGGTGGGCTTCATCGGATTCCTCCAGAGGCGGGATCGAGGGATGCGGCGAGCCGTCGCAGGACGGCGTCGGGGTCGTCGACCAGGGTCGGATCGATCGTGACGATCACCCCCGGTCGCAGGGCGGCCGAGATCAGGGGACGGGACGGGGACGGCGGCGGAGGTCCGGCCGCCAGCGCTTCGCGCACCGCGGCCTCGAGCCGCTCGGGGCTCGCGGGGGCGAGGGCGCGCTGGATCTGCGCCAGCGACTGGTCCTGCGCCTGCAGGAGCTTGACCGCGAGCACCCGCAGCAGGTGCTCGAAGCCGTACAGGGCCGACCGCCCGCGGTAGCGCCGCGGCTTCGGCACCAGGCCCAGGGTCTGGTAGTAGCGCACGGTCCGCGCGTCGGGGAAGGCCCGGACGCGCTCGTCGGCGCTCGGCAGGTCGATCTTCTCGAGCAGGGCACGCGCGGCGGCGACCAGCTCGGGGAGGGTCATGTCGGTCGGGCGATAGCGTTCGAGGAGCGCTTCCATGGCAATACTGTAATAGTGACAGCAAATGCTGTCAACATTGGTGCAAAAAAAGGGTTTGACGGGCCGCCGACCTCGTGCGACGACGCGTTCGCCCTGGTGCGGGAGCACGTCGCCTACTGCGCCGGTGTGATCGAGGACGGGACCATGGAGGAGACCGAGGAAGCGGTCTTCGCGCAGCCCCTGGAGGCGCTGGCGGCGTTCCCGATGGGCGCGGAGCTGTGGCGCTTCGACTGGGGGGACTACTGACGCCGGGCGACCGCCTGAGCGACCGCTGCTCCACGCGCTGCCCTGTGCGACAGCCGGTCGTCGCCTGCGCTGACAACGAGACGTCCTGGCGCGCTCAGCACTTCGCGCAGAAGGCCGCCCCGGACCTGGCGGCGCCGCCCAACGCGGCGGCCTGCGCTTCCGCCGCCTCCGGCGCGACCGAGAACCGCTCCGGCTCGGGCGCCGGAGTGGGAGCGCTCGCCGGGCCGGCGTCGCTCTGCGCGGCCCTGGCCTTCTCGCACTTCTGGCAGAAGGGCGCGCCCTGCGCGGCCGCCTCCCGCAAGCTGGCGGCCTGCGCCTTCTCCGCTTCGATCGCGGCCGGGCTCTTGCGCTTGACGACCAGCCGGTACTTGCGGCCGCTCTGGTACCGTGCGCTGGTCTCCCGCGACACGTGGTTCATCCGCACCGTCGCGCCGGTGATCTTGTCTGCCGGGGACTCGTTGCCCGCCATCGTCACTCTCCTCTGCGCGCGACCGGCGCACGCTCTCAGCCGTCGGTGTCGGCGGCAGCCTCGCAGAGCTGCACCTCGGCCTCCGTGAGCTCCTCTCCGTCGAAGGAGTAGCGCATCAGCCCCTCCCCCTTCGCGCGCTCGACGAAGTAGTGGCCCACGGGGCCGTAGACATAGGCGTGCTCCTCGGGCGTGCACGTCGGCAGGTACACCCGGAAGACCCGGGGGTCGTAGAAGCGAAACACCAGCTTGTTCCCCTGCTCGTCCCGCACCTCGAGGAAGCGTCGGAAGTGGGAGCGCAGCGCGTCGAGGTCGGCGCCGCGCGCCGCGAGGAAGATGCCCCAGCTCTCCCCCCAGCCCTGCTCCAGGATCGCGGCGCAGCCGGGCGCGTCGGGCTGCATCTGGACCAGGTACGGCGCCGCCTGCTCCAGGGCGGGAGGCAGCTTGCCGGCGTACAGGCAGCGCGCCTGCTCCCCCAGCTCCTGCACGAGCGGGAAGATGGCTTCGTCGCGTGCGGCGTCGACGATGGCGAAGAGCTCCAGCTCCTCGTCCAGATCCGCGACGACGCTGAAGAACTCCTCGAGCTGCGGGTCGGCCATGCGTGCGTCCCCCTACTTCGATGTTGGCGGTGGTGGCGGCGGCGGTGGCTTGGGCGTGGGCGGTGGCGGGGGCGGGGGCGCTCCCCCGGAGGTCTGCGCGGGGGCCGGGGCCGGCGCGGAGGACGACGCCGCCGGGATGTTCTTGTGGGCCTCGGCCAGACCCGCGCACAGCTCGAAGAACGGGCGCGCGGTGCTCTCGTTCTCGAAGATGCCGAAGGTCGGGTTCTCCGGATGGGCCGCGGTCGCCTTCCGTGTGTCACTGGCGGACAGGCGC
Source organism: bacterium (assembly GCA_030428695.1). Next base: position 8,196 of record JAUIEM010000121.1, on the reverse strand, counting down.
ATCTCCCACAGCATCGCGGGCTTGCCCGCGACCATGAACGGCGGCGGCGCGCCCGGCGCGGGCTTCCACTTCTTGGCGGAGGCGCTGAACGAGGTGGTCTTGGTCGCCAGCTGCTGGATCAGGCTCAGCCGATCGGCCTGCCGTCGATCATCCTCGGGGAACAGCGCGGCGACGAAGCGGTCCGCCTCCCCGGCCCGGTCCTGGGCGCCCTTGGGGTAGACCTCGTTGCGCTTGACCGCGTTCCAGAACCCGGGCAGCAGCTCGTCCCCCTTGATCTTCTCCCACAGGAGCACCGGCATCACCTTCGGCAGGATCCCCCATCCTTCCTTGTAGGGCACCTTCTTGTTGTCGAGGGTGTCGAGGTTGTTCTTCCCCATCGCGGCCATCAAGCCGGTGATCATCGCGTACAGGCACAGCGTCCCCTTCAACTCGAGCTTCTTGCCCGGGTCGGTGCCGCCGTCGAGGATCGGCGCGAGGTAGCTGTCGAGCTGGCGGACGATGTGGGGATAGACGTCGCCGAGCCGGCCGCCGAGGTTGTTCCGCATCAGGCCGTAGGTCTTGAAGCGGGCGTCGCCGACCGTGGCGATCTGGATGCCCAGATTGACCTGTGGCGTCGAATTGAACCAGCCCCGGTCGGAGGACTCGAAGCGCGGCTGGTCCTCTTCCGGCACCTTCTCCTTCTTCGGCTCGGGCTTCTTCTGGGCCGGAGGGGGCGGAGGAGGAGGGGGCGGCGGGCCATTCGGACAGCTCACGGTCGAGACCGAGGTCGAGGTGTCCTTGGGAACCTCCTGGGCGACCGCGGCGACTTCCTGCTCGAGCTCCTTGGTGTCCTCCTCCTCTTCCTCGAGCTCGCGCCCTTCCATCTTCGCCAGCACCCGGTCCTTGGTGGCCAGCTTGCCCTCTGCGATGCAGTCCTCGACGGCCTTGTGCCAGCGCGAGAAGTACTGGAACATCGCCGTCCACTTGGGGTTGTCGAGGTTCGCGACGATCGGTCCGGTGATGACCTCGGTGGTCGCGCTGCCCCCCGTCGCGATGTCGACCGTGACCTTGACCAGCTTCTCCCCGGGCATGTCGGAGGACTCACCGGTCGAGAAGAGCACGGTCTTCGGCTCTCCACCGTTGACGATGCGCAACTTGGGGAACTCGAACTCGAGGCCGAGGGATGTGCCTGTGAAGTCTGCCATGGCGGTTTACCTGCTCGGGGTGGAAGGCTCGTCGACGAGCTCACGGGCCGCTCGCCAGTCGCGGGCGGTCGACTTCTGGAGCAGGCGCGGGATGCGCTCGCTCTCGGGCGTCGCGGCGTCGGTCAGCAGCTCGTGGAACGGGGGATGCAGGTAGAAACACCGCGCCTTGCGCAACGCTATGACGATGAACGAGACGACGACCAGGTCGGTCTTCAGCTGCAGCGCGTGGGCGCGCTCGAGGAGTCGGAGCATCTCCTGCTCGAGGGCCTCATCCGACAGCGCGAACCCGGCCTTGCCGATGCGCTCGCGGACGAGGTCCCGATACTTCTCGACGAAGCGCAGATGGCCCTCCCGCTGGAGGGCCTTGAGCTGCGACGCGCGGATGGTCAGCACGATGGGATCCCCCCTGCCTGGGGTGCGCGGGCACGGCCCGCAGAGCTCGAAACTGGATATTCCGCAGTCTAGCAGAAGTCGCCGGACGGTCAGGGGCAGACGCCCCGGCAGGGCACGGGAGGCACGGCCTGGGGAAACAACGGTCGGCCGCGCCCGGTCTCGACGCGCAGCTTCGTGCCGGTGCAGGTCGAGCTCTCCTGGCGTGGAGATTGTTCGCTGCTCACGCCGCTTTCCGGTCCGCGCTTCGCGCAGAGGGCTACTCGCCGCCCTGCCCCTCGAGCCGCTCGAGCTCGGCGCGTTCCCACTCGTACAAGAGCTGCAGATCGCTCAGGGCGACCTCGGCGGCCCACAGCTCCTCACTGCTGGCGAGCTGGGCATCGGCCTGGCGCTTGACGCGTTCGAGCTCCTTCTCGGCCAGGGCGAGCGCCTCGGTCAGGTAGCGGACGGTCGCCTCGGCGCACTTCCGCGCCCGGGCGCGCTCCGCCGGCCGCTTCTCGACCGGGAGCACGCCGTACGCGGTCTGCAGCTCGGTGACCAGGGGGTGGGTGCGCACGACCTCGAGCTCGAGCAGCTCGAAGTGGTAGACGCAGCGGGCGTGGACCAGGCGGGCGCGCTCGACCTCGGCGTCCGAGGCGACCCCGCTCTCGACCAGGCTCCGCGCCCGGTCGAGCTGGCGTTCCGCCTGGGCGAGGCGCGCGGTCACGCCCCGGCGGACCGTATCGGCAAGGCGCTCCTCCTCCTGGGCGGAGGCGGACAGGCAAGCGAGCAGGAACAGGCAGAGCAGGCGCATCGGGACATCCTCCGGAGGAGCTTCCTCCATGATAGGCGGACGCCTCCCATCAGGCCACCGGCCCGGGCACCGGAAGCCCCCGCGTCCGCAGCTGCGGGGAGCCGAACAGGAGCCAGGCCAGCCGCCGCTGGAGGCCCGCCAGCTTGACCAGCCAGCGGCCGGTCAGGAGCCCCTCGCGCTGCGCCCACCAGCACACCTGGCTGGCGGCGCGGCCGCACACGCAGAAGATCTCGAACCAGGTCCACAGGGCGCTGCCCGCGAGCTCGGCGTGGCGGGTGCGCATCCGGCCGAGGCGGTCGAAGGACGGCCACAGGCGGGAGAAGTCGAAGCCGAGCCGCAGCGCCCGGACGAAGGTCTCGAAGGCGACCATCGGCACCGTCGTCACCCCGAACAGGAGGTGCGGATTGAGCGCCGCGCGCAGCTCGGTGCGCGGCGAGGCCGCTCCGAGCAGCCGCCGGGCGAGCCGCCAGTTGTGGGCGAGATGGGCCCGCTCGTCGCCGTCGATGCGGGCGAGGGCGGCCTCGAGAGCGGGCCCGCCGCAGCCCTGCTCGCGGAGGAAGGGCACGATGCCGCCGTCGAGGAAGGTCTCGAAGACGGGGATCGCGAGACTGACCAGCATCACGTCGACGTCGGAGTCCGGCCGCAGCGAGCTGAACATCTCGAGCTGCAGCGCCGCCCCCAGCCCCGGCCCGGTGCGCGGCGCCCCGGCCCGGCGCAGCAGCTCCCGGAAGACCTCGGCGTGGCGCCGCTCCTCGGCGGCGAAGGCGGCGTACAGCCGACGCAGCCCGGGGTCGGCCGAGGCGCGCTCGAGGAAGGCGAAGCACTGGCCGGCGAGCTCTTCGATCGCGATCACCTGGTTGAGGAAGCCGACCATCGGCTTCGGCAGGGGCTCGACCCGCTCCGGCCAGGCGACCTCCTCGAGCGCCCACTGATGCCCCTCGACCGCCTCGAGCAGGCGCCGCGCGGGCGGTGTCCGCAGGCCCGGGAAACGCCGCGCCCCGAGCGCCACGCTGTCCTCGCAGAGCCCCCGGCAGAGCGCGAGCCAGGCGCCCCCGCCGAGCAGCATGCCGGCCGGCACGTCGAGCAGGTAGTGTTGCTTGGTCGTCAGGGTGGTCGCGCAGATCGCCAGGGCCCAGGCCACGCCGGCCCAGCGCGCCCGTCCGCTACAGGCGCCGGCCAGGGCCAGAGCACACAGGCTGGCGAGGGCGACGTGCAGGCTCGGCAGGCAGTTGGCCGGGGTGTCGACCTCCCACAGGCTCTCCATCGCCGCCCGGTGCACGAGGGGAGTGTCCGGAGGGAGGACGAAGTCGGCGCGCGGATAGGCCGTCGGGAACAGCGTGAAGCAGCAGGCCGCGATCCCGGTCGCGAGCACGATCGCCCCGGCGAAGCGGCGCACATCCAGCCAGCGCGGCAAGGCGACGAACACGATGAAGATCAGCAGCGTCAGGGAGGAGTACAGCCACACGCTCGCCGGCAGGAAGGGGATCGCGCCGTCGAGCGCCGTCAGCGGCAGCTGCGCGGGCGTGACGTCGGGGAGCGGCTTGCTGAGCAGGTAGGTCCCGCCGACGCAGGCCAGGGTCAGCGCGCAGAGCAGGTACCGTCGCAGCAGTCGGAAGACGGTCATCGGCCGCGCTCCAGGCAGGCCCGAGCGAGCTTCTCCAGCCCGGGGTCCGGGGCGGGAGGCAGCCCCGCGCGGGCGATCGTCAGCGCCGCCCGGGGCACGTCGTAGCGCTCGAGCAGCGCGGCGACGCGCGTCAGCTCCGCGTCCTCCGCGCCCCCCTCGAACAGCCCGCGCAGCCAGCGCCGCTCGCCGCGGGGCAGGCGGTCACGCAGCAGCGCCAGGGGGATGGTCAGCTTGCCGGAGCGCAGGTCCATGCCGCGGGCCTTGCCGGAGGCGCGCGGATCGCCGCGCAGGTCGAGCAGGTCGTCGGCGATCTGGAAGGCGAGCCCGAGGCCGTGGCCGAAGGCGGCCAGCTCGGCCGTGCGCCGACCGCTCGCGCCGGCGGCGAGGGCGCCGAGCCGGGCGGCCGCGGCGAACAAGCCGGCGGTCTTCAGGCCGTTGATCGCGGTGCAGTCCTTGATCCGCAGGCCGAAGTCCCCGCAGGCGGCGACCTCGCGCCGCTCCCCCTCGGCGAGGGCCTCGACCGCCGCCAGCCAGGCGTCGTGGCGGGCGCCGGGCCAGGTGCAGCTCGTGCGGTAGACCCGCAACAGCACGAAGGCCGCGAAGCCGAGGGCGAAGTCCGCCCCGGTCAGGACGTGCAGGCAGGGCTGGTGGCGGCGGGTGCGGGCGGCGTCGATCACGTCGTCGATCAGCAGGCTCGCGCCGGGCAGTGCATCCTTCCCCGCCCCGCGCCGCACGTGCTCGGCGATCTTCCAGCACAGCAGCGCGCGCAGGCGCTTCCCGGGCTGGGCGACCAGCCAGGCGACCGCCGGGTCCAGGCCGGCGACCCCGTGCCGCAGCTGCCCGCGCTGCGTCGCGAGCAGGGCGCCCAGCCAGGGCCCGTCCGGTTCCCCCGGCAGCCCGCCGAGCAGCGTCTCGAGCGCCTCCGGCACCTCGCCGCGGGCGACCTGGCGCCGGCCCTGGAGCACGCCCTGGCCGGCGGCCAGGGCGGCGGCGGACGCGCGGCAGTCGCCGCCGAGGGGGTGCTCCCAGGCCGGCTGCGGGGGCGCCGCCGCGGCCTGTCGAGCGGCTTCCCAGGCGCTCCCCAGCCAGACGAGCGCGGCGCTGGCCGCGCGGTAGCGGCCGAGCTCGATGCGGCCGAGCAGGGCGGCGGCGGCGGCGACGGCGCGCAGCAGCTCCTCGGCCTCGGGCAGACCCTCGCCGAAGCGCGCGTCGAGGCCGACGGCGAGGGCGAGCACCGCGCGGCCGTGGCTGTCGTCGAAGCGGCGGAGCAGCGTCCACAGGCGGCTGGCGCGGTCGAGGTGGAAGCGGTACAGGCGGCGCCGCTGGTCGAGGCCGAGGCGGGGATCGGCGCCGAACTGCTTGGCGTTGTAGAACTCGAACCAGGTCGCCGCGTCCCGCACGGCCCGGCGCGGCGTCCGCCGGCTGCCGAGCTCGTCGCACAGCCGGAACAGCAGCGCGCTCGCCAGCCCCGCCCGGGGCAGGGCGGCGGCGGAGCCGAGCTCGGGGAAGCCGCGCTCGAGCCTGCGCAGGATCTTCCGCACGCGGCGGCGCACGGGCCTCAGCAGGGGAGCGTACCAGCGCTGCTCGAGGGGGAGCTGCGCCGGAGCGGCGAGGACCGGCCCCGCGCGGAGCTCAGGCCTCGGCATCCCCGGCTCCTCGCTCTGGGGCCGAGGGGGCGCCCGCCGGGGGCGCGGCGGCCTGTTCCACCTCCCGCGCGGCGAGGTCGGCGACGCTGCCGCGAGGGGGCGGCGCATGGTAGAAGCCGAGCTTGCGGAGGACGACGAACAGCACGAGGGTGCCGACCACCATCACGGGCAGGCCGATCGCGTAGCCGAAGTTCTCGATCACGTAGATGAGCGTCGCGACCTGGGCGGCGAGGAAGACGACTTCGAGGACCTTGCGCATGGCACCTCCCGGGACGGCCGGAGTCGACCACAGAATGGGCCGCGCGTCAACGTTTCGCGGGGGATGCTTCGCGGGGGCGGTGGCGGTTCCGTGGAAACGAGCGACCTGCGCGTGCCGGATGCGAGAGCGGCCCGGGCTGGAGCATCTCCAGAACCCGGGTCCCGTCTGCTTCGATCCTCCCCCATCTGACACCCCCGGATGGTATGCTCCTCCGCTCACGAGGGGCGAACCTCGCCCGCGCCGCGCCCACGCGCGAGAAGGAGGTCCGTGGCCACCGTAGCCAAGCGCGACGGCAGGCGGGTGGCGATCGACACCGCCAAGCTCGCCAGCTCGATCGCGGCCGCCGCCCGCGCCAGTCAGCACGGCGACGCGAGCCTGGCCCGCGAGCTGTCGGACGTGGTCGGCCAGCTGCTCGCCGGCCTGCCCGAGGCCGAGCGCACCACCGCCCGCGCCGCCGAGCTGACGACGATGGTGCTGCGCGAGACCGGCCACGTCTCCTGGGCCGAGCGCTACGCCGCCCGGGCCGAGGAGCGGCGGAGGAAGCGGGCCGAGCTCGTGATGTCCGGGCCGATGGCCGAAGAGCGCGACGGCTTCAGCAAGGGGCCGCTGGTGCGCGCGCTGATGGCCGAGGCGCAGCTCGGACAGGCGCTGGCGGAGGAGGTCGCCGGAGCGGTCGAGCAGAAGCTGTTGCGCTCGGGCCTGCGCCGGGTGTCGAGCAGCCTGCTGCGCGAGCTCGCCGACGCCGAGCTGCTCGAGCGCGGACACACCGCCGCCCTGCGCCGCTCCGCCCTGGTCGGTCTGCCCCAGGCGGCCCTGAAGGATGCGCTGTTCTCGGGCTCGGCCCTGCACGGCCGGCACCCCGGCCGGCTGCAGGGGCACCTCGCCGAGGCCCTGCTCGGCCAGTACAGCCTCGACTACCTCCACACCAGCGCGGCCTGCGAAGGGCACCGGCGCGGCCGCCTGCACATCGAGGACGCCGGCGCGAGCCCGGTGCTGCACAGCGCGCTGCTCGACCTGCGGGTCGCGCTCGCCCGGGGGGTCGACGGCGTCGACTGCCGGCTCTCGCCGCCGCGCTCGGTGTTCGCCTGGCTGAACAACCTGCGGGTCGCGCTCGAGTGCGCCCGGGCCCACTGCGTCCGCCGGCTGGTGTGGCCCGCGCCGGCCTGGCTGGCGGCGCCCCTGCTCGACCAGGTCGCCCCTGACGAGCTCGGACGCGCCCTCGCGGACATCTGCGCGACGCCGGTCTCCCGTGGGGCGCCCCTGCGGCTGTGCCTGTATCCCGCGGCCCCGGACTTCCTGCCGCGGCTGCCCGGCCTCGACGGACGCGCGCGGGCGCCGGGCGCGGCGGAGGCGGCGGGGCGGGTGCGCGGGGCGCTGCTGCGGGGCCTCGCCGAGCACCCGGACCATGCCCCCGAGCTGGTGGCCGTCGGCCCGGACGAGGCTCTGGTCGAGGCCGCGGCCGGCCTGCCCCTGCAGGTGTGGGAGCCGGGCAAGCGCCTGCCGCGCAGCGCGGGCGTGTGCGGGCTGCCCGCCGAGCCGAGGGCCCTGGTCTGCCAGGCGGTCTCGGGGACAGTCGCGATCAACCTCCCGCGCCTGGCCTGGGAGGCGGGACCGGGGGAATGGGAGGGGTTCCTCGCGCGCGTGCTCGACATCCTCTCGCCGGCGCTGCAGGCCCTCGGCCGCCGGCGGCGGGTGCAGCTCGCGATGCTCGGGCGGCCGTCCCTTCCTCTGTGGAACCTCGGCAGCGGCGACTGGTCCCTGCTCGACTTCGAGGACGCTCCGGTGGTGATCGCGCCGGTCGGGCTCTCCGAGGCGATCGAGCTCCTGACGGGCGAGCGCCTCGAGGCCAACCGCGAGGCGGTGCGGCTGGCGGGGAAGCTCCTCGCCGCGCTCGGCAAGGCCGCCCGCAAGGCCGGGCGGCGCCACGGCCTGCGGCCGCTGATCGAGCCGGAGGCGAGCGGCGAGGCGGCCGCGCGCTTCGTTCGCCTCGACGGTGCGCTCGGCCTGCCCTCCTTCGCCGCGGGCTACGAGACCGCCTTCGGCGCCCGGCTCGCCCCCCGCGACCAGCGTCGTCTGGCCGCGCGGGCGGGCTGACCGACGGGTTGTTTTTTGGTCGGTGGGCCCGACAATGCGGCTGCCGCCCCACAAAGGAGCCTTCCCATGACTTCGATGCCCCGCCTCCTGCTCGCCGGCCTGCTCGCCTGCGCGGCGAGCGCGCAGGAGAATCCCCTGGCCAGCCGCAGCGAGCTCGACCCCTCCCTGCTCGGCACCTACCACTTCGGCATGTACGTCGCCGACGG